>CAZZVR010000131.1:0-11170 GCA_964657595.1 Burkholderia sp. PAMC 26561
TCATCTCCTGGCACGGCCCGCCCGGCACCGAGCCGCCGGCCGAGCTCGCCGCCGCTCCGCGGCCGGCGGCCTAGTGTCGCGAGTCGGAAATGCGCGAGCCGTCTCGGGAGTGGCTGGGCGTCAGGCGCGTCCAGACGCCGCGAGGCTGCCGTCGAATGTGTGATTCAGGGCACTAGCTGGGCTGGTCGGCGAGATAGGGAGCCAGCAGTGACAGATCCGCCGGGCTGAGCCGCTCGCTGGCGGAGGCTGCCTGATGCCAGTAGGGGTAGAGCAGCGGCGGGCGGCTGACCGTCTCCAGACGGGTCATGTCCGCGTCACTCAGCTCGAGGTCCGCGGCCGCGAGGTTGTCAGTCAGCTGCTCGTCGGTGCGCGCCCCGACGACCACACTGGTCACCCCGGGCCGACGCAGCAGCCAGGCCAGGGCCACCTGGGCCGGTGAGACCCCGTGACCCTCGGCGACCGCGACGAGCGCGTCGATGGTGTCATACAGCTTGTCCTCGTCATAGATCGGCGGCTCGCTCCACTCACCCGCCTGACGGGTGCCCTCGGGCGCCGCCTGGTCGCGGCGGTACTTGCCCGACAGCCAGCCTCCGGCCAGCGGGCTCCAGATGAGCAGGCCCAGGCCCTGGTCGATGGCCGAGGGCACGATCTCCATCTCCGCCGAGCGCTCCTGCAGCGACAGGTAGACCTGCTGGCTGACGAAACGCGTCAGCCCGAGCCGGTCGGCGATCCCCAGCGCCTTCATCACCTGCCAGCCCGCGAAGTTGGAGCAGCCGACGTAACGCACCTTGCCGCTGTCGATGAGGTGCTCCAGCGCCGCCAGCGTCTCCTCCAGCGGCGTCTGGCCGTCCCACTCGTGGACTTGGTAGAGGTCGATGTGGTCGGTTTGCAGACGCCGCAGGCTCGCCTCGCACGCCTCGATCAGGTGATGGCGCGACAGGCCGGCGTCATTGGGCCGCTCCCCCATGCCGAAGCGGGCCTTGGTCGCCAGCAGCGTCCGGTCCCAGCGGCCCGCCATGACCTCGCCGATGATCTCCTCCGAGGCACCGTCGGAGTACACGTCGGCCGTGTCGATGAGGTTGACCCCGGCATCGAGGGCGATGTCGATGTGGCGGCGGGCGCCACTGACGTCGGTCTCCCCCACATCCCTGAATTTGCCCTGCCCGCCGAAGGTCATCGTGCCGAGCGTCAGCTCGGAGATTCTCAGGCCCGAGCGGCCGAGCTGCTGGTATTTCATCTATCTCTCCTGGTTGAGGTACTCCGGCGGTCTGCGACTACCCGGGACGCGTGTGACTCATTCTGGGCGCGCCCGGCCCCAGTGCTCCGGAGGGAGCACTACTGATCGAGCAGGGCGTGGATCTCGCGCTCGATGAAGGTGAGATCGGCGGGGTCGACCCCACCTCCGGCGGCGTGGCCGAACACCGACTCGATGACGGCGAGGCGCCCGTGCGCGAGGAGGGCGACCTCATCGGCGGAATCCTCGGGCGGGAAGTAGAGGTCCGTGGAGCTCGGCATGATGAGACACGACGCGGTGATCGACGCCATCGCAGCGGCGTAGTCGTCGTCGCTGCCCTCAGCGCCCCCCACGTCGTGGGCCTGCCAGGTCTCGAGCATGCTCATCAGGTCACGGGCATCTGCGTTCGCCATGTCCGCGTCCCACTCGGTCCTCAGGTACTCCTCCAGCGACGCGTGGCCGTCCAGCTCGTAGCGACGCTCCCGGTACCAGGCCTGAGACAGTCCCCAGCCCGCCCACACCCGGGCCATGGCGCGCTTCCCCACCTCGGCGCCGTCGGATCCGGGCGCCAGGGATCCGCCGGCGCACAGCGCCGCCTTGATGCCCTCGAGGAACACCCAGGTGTGCGGAGCCGTCCGCGCCGCGCCGCACAGGACCACGAGGCGGCGCACCATCGCGGGGAACCGGCAGGCCCACTCATAGGCCTGTTGGCCGCCCATGGAGAAGCCGATGACCAGCGCGAACGCGGTGATGCCCAGCGCCTCGGTGATCAGGCGGTGCTGGACGGTGATGTTGTCGTGGATGGTCACCAGCGGAAACGCCGCCGCCGTGTTGCTGGGCGAGCTGGAGACCCCGTTGCCGAACAGATTCGGCACGACGATGCAGTACCGGGTCGGGTCCAGCGCGCGGTCGGGACCGATCAGATAGGTGACGTCCTCATGCGTACCGCCGTAGAAGGTGGGCAGCAGGATCGCGTTGTCCCCGGCGTCATTGAGCGTGCCATGGACCGTGTAGGCGAGACGGGCCTCGGACAGCACTTCACCGGAGCGGAGCGTCACCGCGCCGGCATCAAACACCCGCAGTCCGGCCTCGGCCGTCTCAGAGCTCACCGCGCCAAGCTTAGGGCGGTGGCGGTCTGTCCGGGGCGTCGCCGGTGGGTGACCGTCGAGTGGCCCGCGGTGACATCAGCGGCTCGTGAGCGCGGCGGCCAACCTCAGCGCTGCCTCGGGGCTCAGGTCCAGTGAGAGGTAGGGGTCGATCATCTCGGCCTCGAGGAGCAGCGGACCGCCTTCTGTGCCCTGGACGAGATCAATCCGGCCGTAAGCGGGAACGTCCGGGAAACGATCACAGATCACTGCCATGGCGTCCTCGGCGACCCCGAGTTGCCGCGGGGTCGGCGACGCCAGCCCAGCCCACGCCATCCGCTCCCACGGACTGGTGACGAGTCCCTCCCCGACCCGCAGGACCGGATGCTTCCTGACCGCGTGACTGAAGCGACCATCCACGAAGATGAGGTCGAGCTCACCCTCCGCGTCGATGCTGGCTTGATACTCCTGCACCATCACGGTCTGGCCAGCCGCCTGCAGCGCTCGCACCTGCGCACCTGCCGCCGGATCACCTGCGGCGTAACGTGCGGTGCTGCGACCGCCGGCCGACACCGAGGGCTTGACCACGAACTCGGTTTCCCCGGGCGCTGTCCAGTCCTCATCCGGCGAGATCCACACCGTTGGAATGATCGGTACGCCTCGGTCGTTGAGCTCGCGGTGGTGCACCTTGTCCAGATTCCACTCGATGAGTTCCACCGGATTGACGAGCCGGGTGACGGAGGTGACCGATCGAGCCCACGCCAGATACTCGACCGGCCGCTCCACGCTGTCCCAGGTGCTGCTCACCATGACATGGGAGTAAGCCTCCCAGCGTGCGTGGGGATCGTCCCAGGACACCCGTTCGGCGGTGGCGCCGAGCGTGCGCAGCGCGTTCACCAGTGGCCCTGCGTCACGATCCGGATACAGGTCAGAGGGCTCCGCGCTGGCGTGGCGCCGACAACCCGCCAACGCAATACGTCCGCCAGGCATGGGACGCGCGACGCTAGCAGCGCCGCACAGGCATCACCTCCTTACCACGACTTCGGTCGTGGCGCTCGCCAGGACCCGGCGTCATGGTGCAGCGTTTCAGGGCCCCCTCAGCAGTGATGTCGGCTTGTGGCCGAGCGTTCTGGCCTGAGCAGGGATACTCCGTTCGTGGAGTTCGAGGTCGTCGTCTGCGCCGAGCACCCGGACCTTGAGCCACAGGCTGCCGCTGGGTTCCGTGAACGGTGGCCGGAGTTCATCTTCCACGACGAGCTCGCCTCGCAGTACATGGCCCGCGTCGATGCGTACTTCGCCGACTTCTCGATCTACCTGCTGCACGACGGGCAGGTCGCAGCCGGGGGCTGGGGCGTTCCGTTCCTGTGGGATCGGACCCCCGACGGACTTCCCGAGGGCTACCGCACCGCCGTGGTCGCATCGGTGGACGACCGTGAGGCTGGGCGGACACCCAACGCGTTCAGCTTCATGGCGGCCGCGGTCAACCCGGAGTTCGACAAGCGCGGGCTGGCCGCGCGAGTGCTGAACGCACTGAGTGAACGCGCGGCTACGGCAGGACTCGCGCATGTCGTCGCTCCGATCAGGCCGACGCTCAAGCACCGATATCCGCAGGTGACGATGCACGAGTACTCGCGGTGGAAGCGTAATGACGGTCTGTCGATCGATCCCCGGATCCGGACCCATCAGCGCATGGGTGCCGCGATCCTCAAGCCGGCGCCCAACTCCATGGTGGTTTCCGGAAGTGTTGAGGAGTGGGAGCGGTGGGCTGAGATGCCCTTTCCGGTCTCAGGCGCCTACGTCGTCCCAGACGCCCTGAACCTGGTGCAGGTCGACCGCGAACATGACCTCGGCATCTACCGGGAGGAGAACCTCTGGGTCCAGCACCGATAGGACCAGCCTGACCGCTGCGGCTCCCCCTATCACAGGCAGGGTTGCGCCGGCCAAGCTGATTTCTGACAGTCCCGACAGGTCGCTCATCGCAGCGCCACCGCCGCCGTGTTCGGGCGGCGCCGTGTCACAAATGCCGTTCGGGAAACGAAATAGGTTGTAGATGCCAGAACGGAAGCATGCGCAGCTGGTGGCGGCGGTCGCCGCAGGTGATCGGTCCGCCTGGGCGGAGCTCTATCGGACCTACCTGCCCCTGGTGCTTCGCTGGTGCCTGCACGCAACCGGCGACCGTGAGCTGGCTGCGGACCTCAGCTCAGAGGTGTTCGCGGCAGCCGCATTGGCGGCTCGGCGCTACCGTGCCGACTCTGGCCCGGTGGGTGCGTGGCTGATCGGCATCGCGAGTCACAAGCTCGTCGACAGTCGCCGGCGCAGACAGGTGGAGGACTCCGCGCGTCGCAAGCTCGGAATCGAGCCGGCCGCGTTGTCTGACGCCGACCTCGAGCGTGTCGATGAGCTCGTGGGGATGGACGACCGTCTCCAGGTTCTCCTGGGCGAGCTCCCGCGCGAGTACCGCGATGCGGTGGTCGCGCGCGTCATCGAGGAACGCCCCTATGAGGAGATCGCCGCGGAACTTGCCTGCTCACCGTCGGTCATCCGCCAACGCGTCAGTCGAGGTCTACGGACTCTGAGATCAGAGATGGGGAAACCATGAATGATTACTTCGAGCAGTTCGAGCGGTCCGTGGGCAGCGCATTGGAACACGGCGCCCACCTGCCCTGGTACGCCCGCGGTCGGCGCATCCGACACGGCCGGATGTTCGCGGCGGTCTTCGGAGCCGTGGTGATCGGCACGCCCGCGGGTGCTGTGACGAATTGCTTCGGCGCCTGCACACCAGCTCGTCCGCAGATCGCGGTAGCGGTAGACCAGGGCCTGCAGCCGTCTCGGACGCTCGAACCGCTCTCACGGGGACTGATCGAACCAGGGGGGCCACGACGGGAGCGCAGCGCACCCCGGCGGCCTACCGCGTCGCGGGCCACCGCGTCCTCAACTCCGCTGAGGCGGCCGGATGCATCGCGGAAATAACCCCCAGGCTTCAGGCTGGGACCGGAGAGATTGAGCGATCGAGACATGGCTTCGCGCAAGGCACAGAAGGAGGCGGCCCGTCACGCGCGCCTCGCGGACGAGCAGTTCGCGGCGGCACAGGCGGCGCAGCGACGGCGCCTGGGCATCAGCGGCGCGATCGTCATCGTGGCCGTGGTCGCCGTGGTCGTCTCCTCATCAGGCTCCAAGCAGCAGGGCATTCAGACGAGCACCGACGCGATCGCGACGTATGACACGGTCGCCGCCGAGCTCCGCGGCATTCCCCAGCACGGGGCGACGCTGGGCCGGGCCACGGCTCCGGTCACGATTCAGTACTTCGGTGACCTGGAATGTCCCTACTGCGCAGAGCTCACCATCGGCGCGGGCAGCAGCGGCCTGCCCGAACTGATCACCGGACCAGTGAGACAGGGCCGGGTGAAGCTCGTCTACCGGTCCATGGAAACGGCCAGCCTGTCAACCAACAGCGACCGCTTCGTTCCCCAGCAGGTCGCCGCACTGGCGGCGGGCAACCAAGGCCTGTTCTGGCAGTACACCGAGCTCTTCTACCACGAGCAAGGCGACGAGACGACACGGTATGTGACCGAGAACTACCTGCGGAGCCTCGCCCAGCAGATCCCCGGGCTCAACTTCTCGCAGTGGATGTCGGACCGCAAGGACAGCACGCTCGCAGCGCAGGTCACCGCCGACGGGCGACTTGCCACGAAGTACGGACTCCACGGCACGCCGACCCTCGTCGTCACTGGCCCGAAGGGCTCCACCCAGGTGGCGGCGAACCGCTCCGGGATTGAATCCTATGCAGCCATCATGTCCGCGGTCAGCGCCATGTCCTAGGCGACGCCCGACCGCCGGAGGGTCAGGATCCGGGATCGGCCTTGATCGCTGCGAGGGTCAACGCGAGGTAGTCCCCGGCGCTGTCAGAGGGGAAGGCCCAGCCGTCAGCGGGCCCTCTCATCGCGAGGATCGTTCCGGTGTCCAGCTGCTCGGCGACCTCCGGAAACCGGGTGGTCGAGACGAGCAGATACCGGGCTCGGGCGCTGGACACGTTGCGTAACCGGTGGGCGCCGGCAGGACCCGTGGGGAACGCGACCACAGCCCCCTTCGCGACAGTGCGGACTCCCTCGGGGGTACGCAGCTCGAGGGCTCCCTCGAGCACGACCAGCAGCTCCTCATTGGCGTGATGGAGGTGATAGGGAACCGCCTGGGCGCCTGGGTCGACCTCGTACAGCGAACATCCGAGTTCTCTCGCTCCGACCGATGGACCAAGACGCGTCCCGCGGGCCGAGCCCATGTCTCGCTCCCACACCTCTGTCTCAAAAACGTTGGGATCATCTGACATGGCGCCGATCATCGCGTACCGGAGCCCGGGATGCCTGGCTACCGATGGGATGGCTGCCGCAATGCGCACAAGATGGGAACCGGCGCGACGCCCACGGGGGAACCTCAGCGTCGTGCACTCCGTGGGAGATCGCCACAGCGGTCTGGTCTCGCTCACCGGAGCGGGAATCGGTCAGCTCACCCAGCCGACCGCTCGCGACCTGCTCGTCTCGCTGCTGACCAGACCCGGCGCACCGCTGCGCCAAGGCGTCACCGCCGCCCACACCCGACGCTTTCCCTCGCTGTTGATCTACCTGATGATCAACATCCCCACCGATCGTCGTTTCTGGCTTCGACATGCGGGCCGCTGGGGAATCGGACTCGTCGATCGCCAGAGCACAGTGATCGTGTCCCTGCGCAGTCCTTGGACAGAGAGCGCTGACGCGCCGGCACAGGCGAGGTGGCGACTCGATGCCTGCGGTGCAGATCACGCCGCCAGGAAGCTGAACGTGCTGCTCGATGAGTGGCAGCAGATCGCTCGTGACGGCAACCGCACCCTGCACCTCAACGCCAGCGGCCGCGGCCAGGCGCTCACGCAGTCCTTCAGTTGGGAATCCCGCTGACGCAGACGGCAAACTCGGATCGCGAGGAATGCCGAGGATGGCCGGCTCCGATTCACGTGCGCTGACACCGACCCGGGTCCTTCTGCAAGCCCGCTGTCGGACTCGAACCGACAACCGCCTGATTACAAATCAGGTGCGCTACCAATTGCGCCAAGCGGGCGTGCGCCTAGTTTGGCACGCCCGCCGGTGGGGATCTCAGACGCTGAGGGGTGAGCCCGACAGGCTCGGCACCGGCGGCGTCTCGGCCATCCGGGCGGCCTGCTCGCCGCGCCGGCGCGGACGCCAGACGCGGAAGTACTGAGCCCCGACGTAGGAGCCCAGGACGATCGCGAGGGCCAGGAGCTGGGCGATCACCGTCTCCCAGTTCGGGAAGATCGACAGCCACTCCCCGATCCAGCCGGGCAGGGTGAAGCCCATGGAGGTGGTGCCGATCCAGCCGGCCAGCTGCATCTCGTTGATCTCCTCACCGACCATGACGATGAGGACGGCCAGCAGCAGGACGCCGGTGATGATCAGCAGCTTCTTGTAGGGCAGCTTGGCGTGCAGGGCGAAGGTGAGGACGCCGATGGCCGTGGTGAACAGCGCGCCGAGCAGGACGCCCTCGAGCACGACGCTGGAGCCGAAGGTGAGGCGCAGGTTCTGGAGGAAGAGCACGATCTCAAAACCCTCGCGGTAGACCGAGGAGAAGCCGAGCACGGCAAGACCAAGGAACAGCCGCCGACGGCCGGCGTCATCGCCCGAGGTCAGGGAGCGCTTCTTCTTGTTGTGGTGGGAGATCCAGCCGGTCCAGTAGACCTTGTGGAAGAACCAGTTCATCACCAGCAGGAGCACGATGATCGCCGGGATGCCGGTGGCCGCCTGGAGCGACAGGCCCGAGCCCCCGAAGATGCCGAGCAGCCCGACGGCGGCGAACCAGGTGGCGATCGACACGGCGATGCCGACCCCCCCGCCAACCGCGATGGGGCGGCGGAAGGAGGCGTTGGAGCCGCGCATGCTGGCGGTGATCGCCGCGAGCACGAGGATGCACTCCAGTCCCTCGCGGAAGACCAGCACCGCCGAGTTGACCACCGCGGTGGTCCGGCTCATGTGCAGCGCCGCCGCCGCATCCGACGGATCGGCCGTGCCGCCACCGGCGTGCCAGCCGAGGACGACCGCCGTGCAGGCGACGGCAAGGGCGACACCGACCCACAGGTAGAACGTCCAGTTGTCGGTGAAGCTGCGCCGTTTGGTCTGCATAGCCAGGTGAGTCTCTCTGAAGTCCGATCCCGGTGGTCGGGATTGCGTTGGCAACCTATCACAACTGCGGTTAGGCGACCCTAAGCATGATACCGGCATTAGGGTGCCCTAACAGCCGATGGGAAGACCGTATCAGGCTCGGTCTTAGGGCACCCTAACCCGCGGACTTGTTTAGGCTCGACGCGATGCCGCAGCACCCAGCGCAGGCTCCAACCTTCGATCTGCAGAGCCATTCGGTCAGCTCCGACGGCGAGCTGGCGCCGGCCAACGTGGTCGAGGCGGCCCAGCGCGCCGGGGTCGAGCTGCTGGCGCTGACTGACCACGACAGCGTCGCCGGCGTGGCCGAGGCCCAGCGCGCCGCACGCGAGCTCGGCGTCGGCCTCGTCCCCGCGGTGGAGATCTCGGTCCTGGACCCGGCCGCCCAGGATCTGCACCTGCTCGGCTACCTGGTCGACACGGAGAATCCGGAGCTGCTGCGCCAGCTCGCACGTTCGCGCGCAGACCGCGAGCAGCGGGCCGACCGCATCGTCGCGCGACTCAAGGATCTCGGCTGGGCGGTGGATGAGCCGTATCTGGCTGACCATGTTGCGGCGGGGAAAACCGTCGGACGCCCCCACCTGGCCCAGGCGGTCTACCACCACCCGGACAACTCCGCGCGACTGCGCGCCGAGGGCCTCGGGGACCCTACTGCCTTCCTGGTCGCCTACCTGATCGAGGGCACCCCGGGCTTCCTGCCCCGCCACGCCCCCACGGTCGAGGAGGCGATCGCCGTGGTGCACGGCGCCGGCGGCGTGGCGGTGTGGGCCCATCCGTTCTGGGACATCGACGCCGACCCGCAGGTCCTGGAGACGCTCGAGCGCTTCCGCGGGCTCGGGCTCGACGGCGTCGAGGCCTTCTACGTCACGCACACGCGCGAGCAGACCGAGCTGCTGAGCCATCGCGCCGACGCGCTGGGTCTGCTGAGTACCGGCTCGGCCGACTATCACGGACCCGCGCACCGACAGTTCAACCACTTCCGCGCCTTCGCGACCTATGGGCTCTCCCCGAACCTGGGTCCCATCGCCACCCCGAACCGATAGCGAGTCACCATGCCCGAGCGCGTAGCACTGTCAGGAAGCGAGCGGCCCCTGCCGCCCGGAGCCCAGCCCGTCGCAGCCGGTCGGCCGCTTGACCGCGACACCCGGTTCTCTGTCAGCGTCTACCTGCGCAGCGATCCCAGCACCTCCCCCACCTTCGATCCCGCGGTCGAGGCGATGACGGACATGTCCCAGCGCCGGTACCTCTCGGCGGTCGAGGCCGAGGATCAGTACGGCGCCGCCCTGGACGAGCTCCGGGCCGTCGGTGAGTGGCTGGCCAGCTTCGGCCTGCAGACCGAGCACACCAACCGGACCGCCCGGCGCCTGCGGGTCAGCGGAACCGCCGCGCAGCTGGGTGAGGCCTGTGGGGTGCAGCTGGCCACCGTGACTCACGGCGACGGGCGCTTCCGCACCCACGCCGGCCCCGTGCAGCTGCCCGATGACATCGCCACCCTCGTCGAGGCCGTGTTCGGGCTCGACGATCGGCCCCTGGGCACCAGCTTCATCCGCCAGGCTGACGCCGCCTTCCAGACCGCCATCGGCGCCTGGCATCGCGCGGGTGGGATGGCGTCCAACGTCTCGGTCCCCCCCGGCAGCTTCCTCCCCCCCCAGGTGGCCACGTTGTATGACTTCCCGGCTACGAGCGCGGCCGGCCAGACCGTGGCGGTGTTCGCTTTCAACGACGCGTCCACCCCGGGCGGCTACGAGGCCTCGGTGCTCGACGCCTACTTCAGCCAGGACCTCAAGCTGCCGTCACCTCAGATCACCGACGTCACCGTGCTCGGCCCCGGAAACCAGCCCGGTGACGGCTCGAACCCCGACGACGCGTCACCCGAGGTCTACCTCGACCTGTCGCTGATCGGCTCACTCGCCGCGGGCGCCAAGATCGTCGTCTTCTTCAGCGAGTTCACCGAGCAGGGCTGGGTCGACGCCCTGACCGAGGCGAGCACCGAGACCGCCAATGACCCGAGTGTCATCTCCATCTCCTACGGCAATCCCGAGGACGGCAGCGGGAGCGCCTGGACGGCCACCGCGATCACCCAGGTCAACCAGGCCTTCGCCGCGGCGGCCGCCCGCGGCAAGACGATCACCGCAGCCTCAGGCGACAACGGCGCCAGCGATGGCGAGGCCAGCGGCGTCCACGTCGACTTCCCGGCCTCCAGTCCGTGGGTGCTGGCCTGCGGCGGAACGCGCCTGGCCGGAGCCGGCATGAGCGTCAGCTCCGAGACGGTGTGGAACGACCTGGCCCAGGGCAACGGCGCCACCGGCGGTGGCATCTCGACGGTGTTCGCGCTGCCGAGCTGGCAGGCCAACGCCCAGATCCCCGTCAACGTGAGTTCCCGCAAGCCCGGGCGCGGCGTCCCCGACGTGTCCTCGCTGGCGGACCCCCAGACCCCGTACATCGTCGCCCAGCCGGGCGGGACCGGCGGAGTGGGCGGCACCAGTGCGGCCGCTCCGCTGTGGGCGGCGCTGATCGCGCGACTCAACGCCCAGCTCGCCACCACGCCGGTGGGCTACCTCAACCCCAAGCTGTACGGGTTCACCCCGAACCCGCTGCGCGACATCACCGTCGGGTCCAACCATGCTGCCGATGGGCCCGGCTATGAGGCCGGG
>CAZZVR010000132.1:0-11140 GCA_964657595.1 Burkholderia sp. PAMC 26561
ATGACGCTTTGTTCTACCAATCGACGGGGGGTTTGGGGGGGATGGCTCATCTCCCCCAATTCTTCTTATGGATGAGTCTCGCCGTGAAAATTGGCGTTCTGTTCAACTGTCAGACGCTGAGCATTGCGCAATCCCTGCGCGCTCTGCTGCCTGACCATGACATCGTGCATTACCGCTTTGCCGACGTTGCCGCCTCACCCGCCACCATCGCGGAGGCCGCGGATGCACTGCAGGCGTGCCAGGCTGTCGTTACGACAACCACGGGCGCCAGGCTCGGCGCGGCCGACCCCCGGAGGCTCAGTCAGCGGCGCTGGGCAACGGGCCGTGCTCGGCCTCGAAGGACACCTTCGCGGTGGCGAAGATCTCCAGCGCACGGTCCAGGGTGCCGCGGTCATGGGTGGCCATCACGCTGGTGCGCAGCAGCGCCCCGCCGGGCGGTACGGCCGGGTGAACCGCGACGTTGACGAACACGCCCGACTCATACAGCGTCTTCCACAAGAACACGGCCTTCCAGTCCTCACCGATGCTCACCGGCACCACCGGGGTGACGATCGGCGTGCCGTCGGGCAGGTGGGCCTGCTCGGTGGCCCGGTAGCCCAGGTCGATGAGCCCCGCCCGCAGGTAGGCGGCATTGTCCAGGACCTTGGCGAACAGTTCCCGGCCCTCGTCGCTGCGGGCGATCCGCACCGCCGCGAGGGTGGCGCCGATGGCGGCCGGGACGGCCGAGGCGGTGAAGATGAAGGGCCGCGAGGCGACGCGCAGGTACTCGACGACCTCCTTGGAGCCGGCGATCACGCCGCCACACGAGGCCAGGGACTTGGAGAAGGTGCCCATGCGCAGGTCGACCTGGTCCTCGACCCCGAAGAGCTCGGAGGCGCCCGCTCCGCGTGCCCCGAGTACACCCATCGCGTGGGCCTCGTCGACCATGACCCGGGCGCCGTAGCGCCGGGCGATCTCGATGATCTCGGGCAGCGGTGCCACGTCACCCTCCATCGAGTAGACCCCGTCGACCACCACGAGGATGCCCCCGCCGTCGTTCTGGGCGGACTGAAGTCGTTTCTCGAACAGGTCCAGCCGGTTGTGGCGGAAGGCGCGCAGCTTGGCCTGAGACAGCAGGATCCCGTCGAGGATGCTGGCGTGGTCCCCCGAGTCGGCGATGACCGTGTCACCGGGGCCGAGGATCGTGCCCAGAGCGCCGAGGTTGGCCTGATGGCCGGTGGTGAAGACGATGGCGTCCTCGGTGCCGAGCCAATCGGCGAGCTCGCGCTCGAGGTCGAGGTGGAGTTGAATCGTCCCGTTGAGGAAGCGGCTGCCGGTGAGGCCGGTGCCGTAGCGCTCGAGGGCGTCCCGGGCGCCCTGCTTGACGCGCTCGTCGCCGGTCAGGCCGAGGTAGTTGTTGGACCCGAGCATGATCCGGTCGGCGCCCTCCATGTGCACGACGGGCAGCGTCGGGCCATCGAGCACGCGGAAGTAGGGCAGCAGGCCCGACTCGCGGGCTGCGTTGAGCTGGGGGATCCGCTCGAAGTCGCGCGCCTTCTGGAAGACGTCGGGGGTCTGGGTTACGTCAGTCACGACGCATCATCCTGTCACCATAGTTGGATGGACGCAGAGATCGAGGTTGTCGACGGTGTCGTGGAGGGGGAGCTTGTGGTCGCTCCGCGGTCGGGCATGCTCGAGCGCGCCCGCAGCGTGGTGGCCAGTCCGCGGGTCCAGGGCGCGGCCGCGGCGACGGCGGGAATGGTCGTGGCCGGTGCGACGATGGCGCTGATGCGCCGGGCGGGTACGGCGGCGGCGGTCCGCCACGCCAGCCCCAACGCGGTCGGCCCGAGCACGGTGGGCTGGCCGGCTGGCCCGACCATCGGACCGATCGCCCCGGGCACCTACCTCGTGCGGGTGCGGGTGCTCAACCAGCCGCCTCAGCGCCAATCCCAGTGAGCCCAGCGCCGCCGCGCGCCGCCGCCGGCACCGGCACCGGCACCGCTTCCGACGGGATGCCGAGCCCCACTCCGGGCGAGTTAAGCCGCCCCACGCGGCATAACTCCCCCGGAGTCGAGATCCGCGTCGAGGTCACCCCGCCCTGGCCGTTCCGGCTGCGCGCCCGCAGCTCCCTCGACGGGCTCACCCGGGTCCGCAACGGGGTGCTCCACCGGCTCCTGCACGTCGACACACAGCCCGTTCTGGTGAGAGTCGCCCAGCTCAGCAGCGGCAACGTCCTGTTCGGCGCCACCCACCCGGAGGCGATCGAGCGCATGCGCCGCGCCCTGTGGGTCGACCTCGACCTGCGACCGTTCTACGACCGGTTCCACACCGACCCCTGGATCGGCGCGGCGGTGCGGAGACACCCGACCCTGCGCCCGCTCGGGCGGCCCTACGCCTTCGAGGCGCTGATCGCCGCGGTCAGCGAGCAGCTGATCGAGTCCACGCGCGCCCTGATCATCCAGCAGCGCATCCACGCCCACTTCGGTCGCCACGCCGCGGGGCAGCACGACTCCGCCACCGCCACCGCGATCGCCGGAGCCGCCCCGGCCCGCCTGGAGTCCTTCGACCTCGCCGCGCGCCGGGTGACCGCCCTGATCCGGGTGGCGCGTCAGGTCGCGATGGGCCACATCGACCTGGAGAACCCGGACCCGGCCGCTCAGGCACAGAGCTGGGCGCGCCTGCGGAGCATCCCCAACATCGGGAGCTGGACCACCGAGATGGTGGCCCTGACGGGCCAGCAACGGATCGACCAGGTCCCCCACGGTGACCTCGGCTTCATCAAGCTGGCCGGGCGGCTGGCCTCCGGCGGAGACCCCCGTGCCCGTGGCAGCGAGGACGACGTGCGAGCGCTGTTCGCGCGGTTCGGCGAGTGGAAGGGGCTGGCCGCCGCCTACGCCCTGCGCTCGGCCGGGATGTCCAAGAGCGCCTTGCTGCACTGACCCGCGGGCCCGAGCCCCACCCGGGCCCCACACCAGCGCGTCGGACCGTCGACCCCGGAGTAGGGCAGACTCTCTCGGCGTGAGCATCCGCGTCGCCATCGAACATCGCACGGTCTACCGCTATGACCGACCGGTCCAATTGGGTCCCCAGACCGTCCGGTTGCGCCCCGCGCCTCACAGCCGCACGCCGATCCTCGCCTACAGCCTGACGGTGACCCCGGAGGAGCACTTCATCAACTGGCAGCAGGACCCCGCCGCCAACCACCTCGCCCGCCTGGTCTTCCCCGAACCGACGAGTGCCTTCTCCATCGACGTCGCCCTCGTCGCCGAGATGACGCCGATCAACCCGTTCGACTTCTTCGTCGACGCGTCGGCGGCGCAATTTCCCTTCACCTACTCCGACGCGCTGGCCCACGACCTCAAGCCCTACCTCGACCCGCCGCCGGCCAGCCCGCGGCTCGACCGGTGGATGACCGGGGTGAAGACCCAGCGCAAGCCGATCATCGACTTCCTCGTCGAGCTCAACCAGCGGGTCGCCGCCGACGTCGCCTACAGCGTGCGCATGGAGCCGGGCGTGCAGGATCCCGAACGCACGCTGGAGCGCCAGATCGGCTCCTGTCGCGACTCGGGCTGGCTGCTGGTGGCGATCCTGCGCCGGTTGGGGATCGCCGCCCGCTTCGCCTCCGGCTACCTGGTGCAGCTGGCCCAGGACCGCCCGGCGGCGTCCGACACGGGCGAGAACGTCGACTTCACCGACCTGCACGCCTGGGCCGAGGCCTACATCCCCGGGGCGGGCTGGGTCGGTTTTGACGCCACCTCGGGTCTGGCCGCCGGCGAGGGCCATATCCCGCTGGCCTGCACCTCCGCGCCGGCCGCCGCCTCACCGATCGAGGGTTCCCACAGTGGGGGCGCCGGTGTCGAGACGACCTTCGAGTACGTCAACGCGGTCCGTCGGATCGGGGAGCCACCCCGGGTCACCCAGCCCTACACGCCACAGCAGTGGGAGGCCATCGGTGCTCTGGGCGCGCGGGTGGATGAGGCGCTGGAGGAGGGCGACGTGCGCCTGACCATGGGCGGGGAGCCCACCTACGTCTCCGCCGATCCCGCCGATCACCAGGAGCCGGAGTGGAACACCTCGGCCACCGGTGGCACCAAAGAGCCGCTGGCCACCGCGCTGACCCAGGGTCTCGCCGAGGCGTTCGCGCCGGGCGGGGTGATCCTGCACGAGCAGGGCAAGTGGTAACCCGGCGAGCCGCTGCCCCGCTGGGCCCAGGGGGTCTACTGGCGCACCGACGAGCATCCGCTGTGGCGTGACCGCTCGCGGCTGGCCAACCCGTTCGCGCCCGGGAGCGCGACCCCGGAGGATGTGGTCTCACTGACCACATCCATCGCCGATCAGCTCGGTCTCCCGGAGGAGGTCCGCTACGCGGCCTATGAGGACCCCTATCCCGAACTCTGGCGCCAGGCCCGGCTGCCCGGTGACGCGCCGGCCGCCGAGGTCAACCCGCGGCGCGGGCGCAAGCGCGGCGAGCTGCGCGGGTACGCGCTGCCGCTGCGCCGGGACCCGGGGGACACCACCTGGACCACCGGGGTGTGGAATCTGCGCCGCGAGCACCTCTACTTGGTCGAGGGTGACTCGCCCATGGGCCTGCGCCTGCCCTTGGCCAGCCTGACCCACCGGCCCGAGTTCCTCCCCCCGGACCAGTCGCTGTTCCGCAGCGTCGGTCCGCTGCCCAAGCGCATTCGCGTTCCGCCGGCCCAGCTGACCGAGCCGCCGCCCAACACGGCGCTGTGCGTCGAGTTGCGCAACGGTCACCTCTGCGTGTTCCTCCCGCCGCTGGTCGAGCTGGCCTACGCCGCCGAGCTGCTCACGGTGGTCGAGCGCGCCCTCAAGAGCACCCGACTGAGCGCGGTGCTCGAGGGCTATGCCCCGCCACGCGACACCCGCCTGGCCAGCTTCACCGTCACCCCCGACCCCGGCGTCATCGAGGTCAACATCCACCCGTCGGGCTCCTGGGATGAGCTGGTGGAGAAGACCGAGACCCTGGCCGGGCTGGCCGAGGGGCTCGGGCTCGCGTCGGAGAAGTTCGCCCTCGACGGCACCCACACCGGCACCGGCGGGGGCTCCCACATCACGTTGGGGGGAACCACCCCAGCCGACAGCCCGCTGCTGCGCCGTCCCGAGCTGCTGATGAGCCTGATCACCTACTTCCAGCACCACCCGTCGCTGTCCTATCTCTTCTCGGGGCGCTTCGTCGGGCCGACCAGCCAGGCCCCGCGCGTCGACGAGGCGCGGCACGAGACGCTGTATGAGCTGGAGATCGCCTTCGCCGAGCTGGCGCGGCTGGGTCAGGCCGGCGCCACGGTGCCGGCCTGGCGGGTGGACCGGGCGCTGCGCAACCTGCTCACCGACCTGACCGGCAACACCCATCGGGCCGAGTTCTGCATCGACAAGCTCTACTCGCCCGACCGCGAATCCGGGCGCCTGGGCATCCTCGAGCTACGCGGCTTCGAGATGCCGCCCCATCCCCAGATGGCGCTGGTCCAGTCACTCCTGGTGCGCGCTTTGGTGGCTCGCCTGTGGGGCGAGCCCTACGGCGGGCGCCTCATCCGCTGGGGCACCGAGCTGCACGACCGCTTCCTGCTGCCCTGGTTCGTCGAGGCCGACATCGGCGACGTAGTCGGCGACCTGGTCGCGCACGGCTTTGCCTTCGACCCGGCCTGGCTGGCCCCGTTCCTCGCGTTCCGCTTCCCGCGTCTGGGCGAGATCACCGTCGACGGCATGTCGCTGGAGCTGCGGGCGGCCATCGAGCCCTGGAACGTGCTGGGGGAGGAGCCCTCGGCCGGCTCGGCGCGCTACGTCGACTCCTCGGTCGAGCGCCTCCAGGTGCGCCTGGCGGGACTGACCCCCGAGCGCTACGGGGTGACCTGCAACGGCCGGGCGATCCCGCTGGCCCCCACCGACACGCCCGGGAGCTACGTGGCCGGCGTGCGCTACCAGGCCTGGCAGCCGCCCTCGGCGCTGCACCCCTCGATCAAGGTGCATTCGCCGCTGACCTTCGACATCGTCGACCGCTGGTCCGGCGCTTCGGTCGGGGGCTGTCGCTATCACGTGGTCCATCCCGGCGGGCGCTCCTACGAGCGCGCCCCGGTCAACGCCGCGGAGGCGGCGGCCCGGCGGGCCGGGCGCTTTGAGGATCGCGGCCACACGCCGGGCCCCATCGACCTACCCCCGGCCGCTCTCGAGCCGGTGCCCGGCGAGTATCCGCGGACCCTCGATCTGCGGAGGCCCGCGTGACCCCGGCCGGAGGTCACGGGTGACCGACACGGTGGACTACCGCCCGCTCGGTGATGTCTATGACGAGATGCTCGACGGTGACGGGCGCCCGCGTCCGCAGTGGGCGCACCTGGCCGGCGCGTTCGGCGAGATCGGGCTGAGCGAGCTCCAGCGGCGTCGCGCGGAGGCCGCGCGCCTGCTCGACCAGGACGGCGTGGTCTACAACGCCTACCTCGACGAGGACGAGCTGGGGTCGGGGTCGGTCGACTCTGAGGCGCGCGCCGCGATCAAGCCGCGGCCCCGCTCCTGGCGCCTGGACCCGCTCCCGACGATCATCTCCAGCCGCGAATGGAGTGAGATCGAGGCCGGGGTGATCGAGCGCGCCGAGCTGCTGTCGATGATCCTCGAGGACATCTACGGTGGACGCGAGCTGCTGCGCCGGCGCCTGCTGCCGCCCGAGCTGATCTTCGGGCACGCGGGATTCCTGCGGGCCTGTGACGGGATCGGGGTCGGTGGGCGGGCGGGCCCCGGGCTGTTCTCCTACGCCGCGGACCTGGGCCGCGACCGCGGGGGCGAGCTGGTGGTGCTGGCTGACCGCACCCAGGCGCCCTCGGGGGCAGGCTATGCCCTGGAGAACCGCCAGGTCATCTCCAAGGTGCTGCCCTCGCTCTACCGCGACAGCCAGGTCCACCGCCTGGCGCCCTTCTTCCGGGCCCTGCGCGCCGCGCTGTCCGAGGCCGCGCCGCCCCAGGCCGAGGACCCGCGGATCGTCGTGCTCACGCCCGGGCCGCTGAACGAGACCGCCTATGAGCACGCCGCGCTCGCCACCACGCTGGGCTACCCGCTGGTCCAGGGCCGGGACCTGACCGTCCGGGGGGACCGCGTGTGGATGCGTTCGGTCGGCCAGTTCGAGCCCGTCGACGTGATCCTGCGCCGCGTCGACGGCTTCTACTGCGATCCGCTGGAGCTGCGCCCCGACTCCAAGCTCGGGGTGCCCGGCCTGCTCGAGGTGGCCCGCGCGGGCAACGTGTCGATCGTCAACTCGGTCGGCTCGGCGGTGCTGGAGAACCCGGCGCTGATGGCGTTCCTGCCGCGCCTGGGCGAGCATCTGCTGGGGCGCGAGCCGAGCCTGCGCTCGGCCGACACGTGGTGGTGTGGGGAGCCCAAAGCGTGTGCTTATGTGCTCGAGCACATGCAGGAGCTGGTGCTGCGGCCGGTGTCGCGGGGGCGGGGGCCCAGCGTGGTGATCGGCTGGGAGCTGTCGAGTGCCACGCGCGCCTGGCTGGCGGAGCGGATCCGCGCGGCACCGGGGGAGTGGGTGGGCCAGGAGGCGCTGGCCATGTCGTCGGTCCCCGTGCTCACCGACGCGGGCCTGGAGTCCCGGCGCTCGGTCCTGCGCACCTTCGCCACCGCGCGGCGGGACTCCTACACGGTGATGCCCGGCGGACTGACCCGGGTGGAGCGGGAGGGCGGAGCGATCCGCATCTCCAACGCCGCCGGGGCGATCACCAAGGACACCTGGGTGCTCGCCTCCGAGCCCGAGCCCCAGTCGGCCTACTGGCTCTCGACCGGCCCGGCGGTGATCGGCATCGACCCGATGGCCTCGATCCCCTCGGGGACCGCCGAGGCGCTCTGGTGGCTGGGCCGGTACGCCGAACGGGCTGAGGCGCTGACCCGGCTGACCCGCGCGGTGATCGACCGCAACAACGAGTTCGGCGGGGCCTCCAACAACGTGGCGGGCGCCGCCTGCCTGGCGGCGCTGGAATCGGCGCTGGCCTGGCTGGCCGGGCCGCGCCAGAACATCGCCGCGCCCCTGCGGGCGATGCTCGACAACGCCTACGCCGTGCGCGACCAGCTCTCGCGCGACACCTGGCTGGTCATCGGTCCGCTCGAGCGCGCCATCCCCGAGCTGGAGCGCTCCCTGGCCGACCCCGGAGCCCAGTCCCAGGACGCCCTGGCCCAGGTCATCGCGTCCCTGCTGGCCCTCGGCGGTCTGGGCACCGAGTCGATGGTGCGGGACCTGGGCTGGCGCTTCATGGACGCCGGCCGGCGCCTGGAGCGTTCGATGCAGCTGCTGTCGCTGCTGGCCGCGACGATGGAACAGGCCCGTGACCCGGGGGTCGACTCGCTCATCTTCGAGTCGGTCCTGTCGGCCGCGGAGTCGATCATGACCTACCGCTACCGCTACCGCTCCCACGCCCAACTGGAGACGGTGCTCGACCTGCTGCTGCTCGATGACGGCAACCCCCGCTCCCTCGCCTATCAGCTCACGCTGCTCACCGAGGACCTCAACGCGCTGCCGTCCCTGTCGGAGGCACGGCTGCGTCCCGAGCAGCGGCTGGTGCTCGAGGCCTCGACCGCTCTGGCGCTGGCGGAGCCGGCCGCGCTGGTGGTCCAGCACGACAACGGCTGGCGCCCCGAACTGACCGAGCTGATCACCACCATCTCAGCCAAGCTGCTCGACGTCGGCGCGGCGGTCGACACCACGCACTTCCCCCACACCCAGCCGAGCTTCAACCTGGTCGGCCCCGCGGGCTCTGAGCCAAGGCACGGGGGGTCGGGGTGAGCACCGTCTATGAGGTGCGCCACCGCACCGCCTACACCTATGAGGAGCCCGTCACCGCCTCCTACGGCCAGCTGCACATGCTGCCGCGGGAGCTCAGCGGCCAGCGCTGCCGCCACGCCGAGATCACCGTCAGCCCGCGTCCGGAGGTCTACCGCGAGCGGATTGACTTCTTCGGCAACCGGGTATCGGCCTTCGTGCTGCATGAACCCCACACCGTGCTCAACGTGAACGCCATCTCGGTCGTCGAGGTCGATGACCGGGCGGCTGAGCTCTCACTGTTCGGTGAACGGCCCTGGGAGAGCGTCGCGGCGGCGGTGCGCACGGGGGATGTCGAGTACGACATCTGCCAATACCTGCTGGACTCGCCGCTCATCGCGGCGCGGGAGACCTATCTCGCCTACGCCCGGGAGTCCTTCACAGCCGGGGGCGGCGTCCTGGAGGCGATCACCTCGCTGACGCACCGCATCCATGAGGACTTCCAGTACAAGCCGGGCTCGACCTCGGTCTCCACCCCGCTGGATGAGGTTTTCGAGCAGCGCACGGGGGTCTGTCAGGACTTCGCGCACGCCGAGATCGCCTGCCTGCGCGCGGTCGGCATCCCGGCCCGTTACGTGTCGGGCTATCTGGAGACCGACCCACCCCCGGGCAAGCCCAAGCTGACCGGGGTCGACGGGTCTCACGCGTGGCTGTCGGTGTTCATTCCCGACACCGGCTGGATCGCTGTCGACCCCACCAACGATCAGTTCGTCAACGGCCGCTACGTCACCACCGCGGTCGGCCGTGATTACAACGACGTTCCCCCGATGCAGGGCGTCATCTACACCGACGGCAAGACCCAGAAGCTTGACGTCGAGGTCGACGTGACCGCCCTGTCGGAAACCCCGGAGGTCTGACCCCGCCCATGCGCTCCTTCACCTGCGAACGCTGCGGCCAGCTCCTGTTCTTCGAGAACAGCGTGTGCCTGCGCTGCGGCTCCGCCCTGGGCTTCGTGCCCGCCAAGCTCGATCTCGTCGTGCTCGACGAGCATCCGGAGTACACGGTGTGCTCCAACCAGGTCCTGGCCGAGTGCAACTGGCTGATCGAGCCCGGACAGGCCGACCCGACCGACGACTACCCGCTGTGTTTCAGCTGTGAGCTGACCCGGACCCGACCCAATGACTCCGACACCGCGGGCATGGCCGAGTTCGCCGTGGCCGAGGGCGCCAAGCGGCGGCTGATCTACCAGCTGCTCGACCTCGGACTGCCGATCGAGGACGACCTGTGCTTCGACCTGCTCTCCTCCGAGAACGGGCCCGTCACCACCGGACATGACGACGGCGTCATCACCATCGACCTGGCCGAGTCCGACGACGCCCGCCGGGAGGCGCGCCGGGAGCAGCTGGGTGAGGTCTATCGCACCATGCTCGGCCACTTCCGCCATGAGGTCGGCCACTACTACGAGCCGATCCTGGTCGAGCGCACCGGCTACACCGAGGCGGCCCGCGCCCTGTTCGGTGATGAGCGGCGCGACTACTCCGAGGCGATCGACCAGCACTACAGGAACGGGCCGCCGGCGGACTGGGCCCAGCGCTACGTGTCCTCCTACGCGACCATGCACCCGTGGGAGGACTGGGCCGAGACCTGGGCCCACTACCTGCACATCCGCGACACGCTGGAGACCGCCGGCGCCTACGGGCTCGCCGTCTCGGGTCCGACGCCGTCGCTGAGCGCCGCCCCGGAGGAGCAGGTCGCGCCCGGCGAGCCGTTCCCCCAGCTGCTGGACGAGTGGCTGCCGCTGACCTACGTGCTCAACCAGATGAATCGCAGCATGGGCAAGGACGATCTCTATCCCTTCACCCTGGCCCCGACGGTGATCGAGAAGCTCACCTTCGTGCACGAGCGGGTCGAGGGCGTCACCGCTCCGGCTTAGACCCCCTGGCCGGCCAGCAGCTCGTTGGTGTCGGCGTCGGGCACCGCGTCGGGGTCGGTGATGATGTGGTGGGTGAGCATCCAGTAGCCGAAGGCGTTCCACTGCGCCTGGGCCTCCCAGCCCCAGGGGTGGGAGGTGGTCGGGGTCTTGGCGGGGAAGAAGTTCGCCAGCGACGCGCGGACCCCGGTCAGCTGCTCGGTGTAGTTGAGGCTCGGGTTGAGCTTGACCAGGTTCTCGGTCGCGCTCTGGGGGTCTGAGCGGGCGGCGGCGTACCCGCGGCCCACCGCCTGGATGAAGCGTCGCAGGACCGGGGCGTGGTTGACGATCTCGTTCTCGGTGACCACGAAGTTGAGGCCGTTGTAGGTCGGCGCCTTGGCGTAGCGGGACTCCGGCTCGGCCACCGTCTGAGCGCGGCAGCGGGCCGGGTGCAACGGCGGGTGGGCGCGCGGGGTGGTGGCAGTGGTGGCGCT
>CAZZVR010000133.1:0-11132 GCA_964657595.1 Burkholderia sp. PAMC 26561
GACGGCAAGCACGAGCACCCCACCCAGGCGCTGCTCGACGTCTTCACCCTGCGCCAGCGCCTCGACAGCCTCGAGGGGCTCAACATCTGGATCGTCGGCGACGTGCTGCACAGCCGGGTGGCCCGCTCGAACATCCTCGCCTTCTCCAAGATGGGGGCCAAGGTCACCGTCGCCGGGCCGCCGACCCTGCTGCCGCGGGAGATCGAGGCGCTCGGCTGTGAGGCATGGCCGACGCTCGAGCGTCTCGAGGAGGCCGACGTGGTCTACGTCCTGCGCATGCAGAACGAGCGCATGCAGGCGGCCTACATCCCGAGCCTGCGGGAGTACGCCCAGCGCTATCAGGTCAACGCGCGGCGGCTCAGCCCGGGTCAGCTGCTCATGCACCCCGGGCCGGTCAACCGCGGGGTGGAGCTGTCCGCCGACGCGATCGACTCCGACGTCGCCCTCATCGGCGAGCAGGTCAAGGCCGGTGTGGCGGTGCGCATGGCCGTGCTGTACGAGCTGCTGGTCGGAGCGCCGCGGCTGGCGGCGGTGGCATGAGCCAACCTCCCCGAAATGATGGCTATAGCCATCACAACGAGGCACCTGGGGCGCCGAAGCTGTTCCACGCCCCCGCGCAACCCGCCCAGCTCCTCATCCAGGGCGCCCACGTGCTCGATCCCCGCCGCGACCTCGACGGCCCCCACGACGTGCTCGTCCGCAACGGGACGATCGCCGAGATCGCCCCGCCCCACAGCCTGAGCGCGCCGGACGATGCGCGAACCATCGACGCCACCGGCAAGCACCTGTTCCCGGGCTTCGTCGACCCCCACGTCCACCTGCGCACCCCGGGACAGGAGTACAAGGAGACCATCGCCACCGGGTCCGCCGCCGCCGCCGCCGGCGGCTTCTCACAGATCATCGCCATGCCCAACACGAGCCCGACGATCGACTCGGTGCCGGTGCTCGAAGCGGTCATCGCCACCGCCCGCCGACAGGCGGTGATCCCCACCGGATTCCTCGCCGCGATCACCACCGGACTCGAGGGCCACGACCTCACCGAGATGGCGGCACTCAGCGACGCCGGCGCGCTCGGCTTCACCGACGACGGCAAGCCGGTCACCTCGGCGGGGATCCTCCGACGCGCCTGTCAGTACCAGCGGCTCGCCGGCGGCGTCATCGCCCTGCACGAGGAGGATCCCCAGCTCTCGGGCGCCGGCGTCATGCACGAGGGCGCGGTGTCGGCCCGCCTCGGCCTCGAGGGCATCCCGTCGATCAGCGAGTCGACCTACGTGGCGCGTGACGGCGCCATCGCCATCTACGAGGGCGCCGCCATGCACTTCCAGCACCTGTCCGCGACGGAGTCCGTCGACGCCCTGGCGGCGGCCCAACAGGCCGCCGGAAACCGCGGCGCACGCATCTCGGGGGAGGCGACCCCGCACCACCTCACGCTGACCGACACCGCGGTGCTCAGCCTCGACAGCCGCTTCAAGATGAACCCGCCGCTGCGCACCGAGACCGACCGCCAGGCGATCATCGCGGGTCTGCGCTCGGGCGTGATCGCCGCCATCGCCACCGACCACGCACCCCACGCCCGGCATGAGAAGGAGCAGCCCTTCGAGCAGGCGCCGATGGGCACGACCGGTGCGGAGACCGCCTTCGCCAGCGTCTACACCGAGCTCGTCAAGCCCGGGGTCCTGGCGCTGGCCCTGGTCATCGAGCGGATCACCGCCGGCGGCGCGCTGTACGGGCTCGACGTCCCCCAGATCGCCACCGGCGCGACCGCGAACCTCACCCTCGTCGACCTCGAGGCCAGCTGGGTGGTCGGGGCCGGCGGCTATGTGTCGCGCTCGGCCAACTGCTGCTTTGACGGACGGCGCTTCCACGGAGTGATCGAGCTGACGCTCGCCGCCGGCCAGATCGCCCATGAACGGGCCCCAGACGAGACCCACCCAACCGAACTGCAGGAGGTCCGATGAACGAGGCGTACGTGCTGTTGGCCGACGGGACCCGCTTCGACGGGGCGGCCTGCGCCGCGGGAGGGCACGCGGTGGGCGAGATCGTCTTCACCACGTCGATGTCGGGCTATCAGGAGGCGATGACCGACCCCAGCTACGCCGGTCAGCTCATCGTCTTCACCGCGCCCCAGGTCGGCAACTACGGCGTGTCGGCCAGCGCGATGGAGTCCGAGCGCGTCCACGCCCGGGGGGCGATCATGCGCGCGGCGGTCGACCACACCGACGCCCGGGGCGCCGACACCGGGTGGCTGACCTGGCTGGCCCAGCAGGGCATCCCCGCGGTGACCGACCTCGACACCCGTGAGCTGGTGCGCCACATCCGCGACGCCGGCGCCATGGCGGGCGGCGTGTTCCCCGCGGCGATGGACCCCGCCGAGGCCGCGGCGCTGATCGGCGCCGAGCCGCCCATGAGCGGCCGTGACCTCGCCCGCGAGGTGACGCCGAGCCAGCGCATCCACCTCGACCCGATCGCCCCGCCGTCGGGCGCGGTCGAGCTCCAGGAGCCGGTCCGCATCGCGATGATCGACACCGGCGTCAAGACGTCGATCCTCAACCACCTGCGCCGGCGCGGCGCCACGCTGACCCTGTTCCCCTGCCACGTGACCGCGGCCGAGCTGCTGGACTCCGGCGCCGACGCGGTGTTCCTGGCCAACGGCCCCGGGGATCCGGCGGCGCTCGACTACATCGTCGACACGGTCCGCGGGGTGGTGGGCCAGCTGCCGGTCTACGGGATCTGCCTCGGCCATCAGCTGCTGTGCCGGGCGGTCGGCCTGGAGACCTTCAAGTTGGCCTTCGGCCACCACGGCGCCAACCATCCGGTCAAGGACCTCACCACCGGTCGCACCGAGATCACCGCCCAGAATCACGGTTTCGCGGTGCTCGGCCCCGACGGGGCGCGCACCATCGACACCGACGAGCCGGTGCGCTGGCAGACCGCCTTCGGCGCGGCCGAGCTGACCCACCTCAACCTGTATGACCGCACCGTCGAGGGGCTGCGCCTGCTCGACGTGCAGGGGGCGACGGTCCAGTACCACCCCGAGGCGGGGCCCGGACCGCACGACTCGCTGTACCTGTTCGACCGCTTCGTCGCCGAGATCCGGGAGGCCGCCGCGAATGCCCCGGCGTGAGGACATCACCAAGATCCTGCTGATCGGTTCGGGACCGATCGTCATCGGCCAGGCCGCCGAGTTCGACTACTCGGGGACCCAGGCCGCCCGCGTGCTCGTCGCCGAGGGCTATGAGGTCGTGCTGGTCAACTCCAACCCGGCCACGATCATGACCGACCCCGAGGTCGCCACCCGCACCTACGTCGAGCCGCTGCTGCCCGGCCCCCTGACCCAGATCATCGCCAAGGAGCGCCCTGACGCGCTGCTGGCCACCCTGGGGGGCCAGACCGCACTCAACCTGGCCAAGGCGCTGCACGAGGACGGCACCCTGGAGCGCTACGGCGTCGAGCTGATCGGCGCCAACTACGAGGCGATCGACAAGGGCGAGGATCGCGAACGCTTCCGCGACACCATGCTCAGCGCTGGTCTGCGCGTGCCCCGCTCGGCGATCGCCCACACACTCGACGAGGCCCGCGCGGCGGTCGCGGAGATCGGGCTGCCGGTCATCGTCCGGCCGGCCTTCACCCTCGGCGGCGCCGGCGGCGGCGTCATCCACACCGAGGACCAGTTCCAGAACGTCATCGAACGCGGCCTGGAGGCGTCCCCGATCTCCCAGCTGCTGATCGACGAGTCGGTGCTCGGCTGGGGTGAGTTCGAGCTCGAGGTGATGCGCGACACCACCGACAACGTGGTGATCGTCGCGTCGATCGAGAACCTCGATCCGATGGGCGTGCACACCGGCGACTCGGTCTGCGTGGCTCCGCAGCAGACGCTGCCCGATCACCTCTACCAGCGCCTGCGCGACCAGGCGATCACGGTGATCCGCGCCATCGGGGTGGAGACGGGCGGCTCCAACGTGCAGTTCGCCGTCAACGCCGCCACCGAGGAGATCATCGTCATCGAGATGAACCCGCGGGTGTCGCGCTCCAGTGCGCTGGCCTCCAAGGCGACGGGCTTCCCGATCGCCAAGATCGCCGCGCGGCTGGCCGTCGGCTACACGCTGGCGGAGATCACCAACGACATCACCCTGGCCACCCCGGCGTCCTTCGAGCCCGCCGTCGACTACTGCGTCATCAAGTGGCCGCGCTTTGCCTTCGAGAAATTCCCCGGGACCGCGACGGACCTGACCACTCACATGAAGTCGGTGGGCGAGGCGATGGCGATCGGACGCACCTTCAAGCAGGCCTTCGCCAAGGCGCTCCGCTCGCGCGAGCTGGACGCCGAGGTGATCTTCCCCGACGCCATGTCCGAGCTGCTGGCGCTCACCGCCATCCCCGGGGCCGAGCGCTTCGACTTCCTGCTCGAGGCGCTGCGCCGGGGCGCGTCGCCGGCCGAGCTGGAGGCGCGCACCCACATCCATCCCTGGTTCCTGCGCGAACTGGCCGAGCTGGTGGCCGATCCCCAGGCGCCGTTCGCCGGACTGCGGACCTACAAGTCCGTCGACACCTGCGCGGCCGAGTTCGCCGCGCGGACGCCGTACTTCTACTCCGGCTGGGAGCGCCCCCGGCCGGTGGGGCCGGGGGCCGACGGGGCCGCTGCGGGCCCCGCCCGGGCGGCTCACGAGGTCATCCGCGGCGACAACCCCTCGGTGGTGATCCTCGGCAGCGGGCCCAACCGGATCGGCCAGGGCATCGAGTTCGACTACTGCTGTGTGCACGCGGCCGAGACGGTGCGCGCCTCCGGGCGTGACGCGGTGATGATCAACTGCAACCCCGAGACGGTCTCGACCGACTACGACACCTCGGACCGCCTGTACTTCGAGCCGCTGACCCTCGAGGACGTCATCGCCGTGTGTGAGGTCGAGTCGCCCGAGGGGGTGATCGTGCAGTTCGGCGGTCAGACCCCGCTGAAGCTCGCCGAGGGCCTGCGTCGGGCGGGGATCCCGATCCTCGGCACGAGTCCCGACGCGATCGACCTGGCCGAGGATCGCTCACGCTTCGGCCCGCTGCTCGACCGGCTCGGCTACCAGGCGCCCCCCTACGCCGCCGCCCACTCGCCGGAGGAGGCGCTCCAGCGCGCGCCCGAGGTGGGCTTCCCCCTGCTGGTGCGACCCTCCTACGTGCTCGGGGGCCGGGCGATGGAGATCGTCTATGACGTCGCCGGACTCGATGACTACCTGCGTCGCGTCGGCACCGTGAGCGGGTCGACGATCTATCTCGACCGCTTCCTCGAGGACTCCATCGAGGTCGACGTCGACGCGCTGTGTGACGGTGAGGACGTGTGGATCGCCGGGATCATGCAGCACGTCGAGGAGGCCGGTATCCACTCCGGGGACTCCGCCTGCGTGCTGCCCCCGCACTCGCTCGGGGCCGAGATGCTCGACCAGATCCGTGAGCAGGCCGCGGGCCTGGCCCGGGCGCTCGGGGTGGTCGGCCTGCTCAACGTGCAGTTCGCCATCCACGCCTCCGGAGGGCTGCACGTCATCGAGGCCAACCCGCGCGCCTCGCGCACCGTCCCGTTCGTCTCCAAGGCGATCGGGCTGCCGGTGGCCAAGCTCGCCTGCCGCCTGATGCTGGGGGAGCGCCTGGCCGACATGGGCCTGCCCGCGGACCCGGACAACGGCCACGTCTGCGTCAAGGAGGCCGTGCTGCCCTTTGACCGGTTCGCCGGCAGCGACGTGCTGCTGGGCCCGGAGATGCGCTCCACGGGTGAGGTGATGGGCATCGCCCGGGACTTCCCCACCGCATTCGCCAAGGCTCAGGCGGCGGCCGGCGCGCGGCTGCCGAGCGCCGGCACCGTGTTCATCACCGTGGCGGACCAGGACAAGGCGGCGGCCACCGGTCTGGCCATCCAGCTCCATGATCTCGGCTTCGCGCTGATCGCCACCCGGGGGACCGCCCAGGCGCTGAGCCGCATGGGCATTCCGGCTCAGACGATCAACAAGATCGCCGAGGGCTCACCCCACGTCCTCGACGCCATCCAGCGGGGTGACGTCGCGCTGGTCATCAACACGCCGCGGGGAACCGGGGCCCGGTCTGACGGCTATGAGATCCGCAGCGCGGCGGTGGCCCGGCGGATTCCCTGCATCACCACGATCTCCGGCGCGGTCGCCGCGGTGCGGGCCATCGCCGCCGCCACCCAGGGTGAACCGGAGGTCGTGAGCTTGCAGGAAATCTACGCTTCGGCGGCTGAGGAGTAGGCTGCCGAGACCCCCGGAAGAGCCACGCCGGAGGCAGAACTTATGCCTGGATTATCCGGTGGGGGAGAGGGCGGTGAACACCCCTGGAAACCGCCGCGATTCGCCCAGAGGGCGGAGACGGAATGTCCATAGGGCCAGGAAACTGCCTGCAAAGCACCCTTATTGTCGAAACCATGCTCGACATACCTCAACCTCAAGTTGAGGTTCAGGCGAAATTGGCCGGTAGCGACCTCATCGCCCAGCGCCAAGATGTATAGTCGCCGCCCATGCCGCCGGTCAGTGATCAGCCCTCCATGAAAGCCATCGCCGCACCGGAGCGATCGCTCACGCAGCGGATGGAAGCCCTCCAGCGCGCCAACGACATCCGCAGCCGGCGCGCGCAACTCAAGCGCGACCTCAAGGCGGGACGCCAGCCCATCCACGAGCTCCTGCTCGACCCCCCGGAATATCTCGAGACGGCCAAGGTGTTCGACCTGCTGCTGGCCGTACCGAAGTACGGCCGCGTGAAGGTCAACAAGATCCTCTCCACCTGCCGCATCTCGCCCAGCAAGACGATCGGGGGGCTGTCTGAGCGCCAGCGCACCGAGCTCGTCGAGCTGATGCGCCGTCGCTGAGGCGCCGCCGCCGCCCGCCGGGGTAGCCTGCTGCACACGTGGC
The DNA here is from genome assembly GCA_964657595.1 of Burkholderia sp. PAMC 26561. Classification (GTDB taxonomy): domain Bacteria; phylum Actinomycetota; class Thermoleophilia; order Solirubrobacterales; family Solirubrobacteraceae; genus Palsa-465. Next base: position 6,900 of record CAZZVR010000133.1, read on the forward strand.
CAAGGTCTTTGTGATCGTCGGACCCGCCGGCGTCGGCAAGGGCACCCTGGTCCAGCACCTGCGCCGGCGCCTGCCGGAGCTGTCGCTCGCGGTGTCGGCCACCACGCGCACGCCCCGGCCGGGGGAGCTCGATGGCGAGCACTACCACTTCCTCACCCGCGACGAGTTCGAGCGCCGCGTGGGCGACGGTGATTTCGTCGAGCACGCCGAGTACGCGGGCAACCGTTACGGCACCCTCCGCTCCGAGCTCGAGCATCGCCTCGAGGACGGTCAGTCGGTGCTGCTGGAGATCGAGCTCCAGGGTGCCCGCCAGCTGCGCCAGACCCTGCCCGACGCGGTCAGCGTGTTCATCGCCCCGCCGACCAAGCAGGCCCTGCGCGCCCGGCTCATGCGCCGGGGCACCGACAGCCCGGAGCAGATCGCGGCACGGCTTCAGGCCGCCGAGCGTGAGCTCGCCGCCCAGCCCGAGTTCGAGCACGTCGTGGTCAACGACCAGCTCGAGGATGCGATCCGCCAGCTCGTGACCATCGTGCAGAGCGAGCTGACCTGCTCGGAACCCGCCGGGTCAGGCCACTGACACCGCTAACCTGACCGTGACCAACGACTCGAGGACTTCTCAGTGATCTCTCCCCGCATCGACAAGCTGCTCAAGAACGTCGACTCCGACTACGCCAGTGTGATCGTGGCCGCCAAGCGCGCACGCCAGATCAACTCGTACTACCACAGCCTGGGCGAGGGGACCTTCGACGAGTTCCCGCCGCCGATGGTCGAGACGCGCTCCAAGAACTACCTGACGATCGCCATGGAAGAGGTCGCTCAGGGCAAGCTGAAGTACCAGTACCGCTAGGCGCGATCGCCGACCCGACGCATGCGGCTGCTGATCGGCGTCTCCGGCGGCATCGCCGCCTATAAGGCGCTGGAGACGGCCCGCCTCGCCGTCAAGGCGGGCCACAGCGTGCGCGTCATCCAGACGCCGGCCAGCCAGCAGTTCGTCGGCGCGGCGTCCTTCGCCGCGATCACCGGCGCGCCCGTGCTCAGCTCCGAGTTCGAGACCGACCCCGCCCGGGGCAGCTACCCGGGGGAGCCGCTGCCGGAGTGGGCGCCGATCAGTCACCTGGCGCTGGTCGAGCGCGCCGACGTGTTCCTGATCGCGCCCGCCAGCGCCAACACGATCGCCAAGCTGGCGACCGGCATGGCCGACAACCTGGTGTGCACCGCGGCGCTGGCCGCCGCCTGCCCGGTGATCGTCGCCCCGGCGATGAACCACGCCATGTACCTCAACCTGGCGACCCAGGCCAACGTCGCGACGCTGCGCCGCCACGGGGTACGGGTGCTGGACCCGGGCACCGGTCAGCTCGCCTCCCGCGGCGAGCACGGCGTCGGGCGCCTGCCCGAGCCAGCCGAGCTGCTCGCCGCGGTGGAGGCGGCCGCCGCGCGGGGGCTGGCCCCGGGTGACCTCGACGGACTCCGCGTGCTCGTCAGCGCCGGCGGCACCCAGGAGCCGATCGACGCGGTGCGCTTCATCGGCAACCACTCCTCGGGCCGCATGGGCTACGCCCTGGCCTCACAGGCCAGGGCACGCGGCGCTCGCGTGACCCTGCTCGCCGCCAACGTCGGACTGGCCGATCCCGCGGGGGTCGAGCTGGTGCGCGTGCGCACCGCCGCCGAGCTCCAGGCCGCCGCGCAGCAGCGATTCGAGGGCTGTGACGTGCTCATCATGGCCGCCGCGGTGGCGGACTTCCGACCGGCGCACCCCGCGTCGCATAAGCTCAAGAAGACCGGTCCCGAGGCGCCGGCCAGCCTGGCGGTGGAGCCGACCGCCGACATCATCAGCGCCCTGGCTCAGGTCAAGCGTCCCGATCAGACGCTCGTCGGGTTCGCCGCCGAGCACGGCGACCGGGCCCTCGCCTACGGGCATGAGAAGCTGGCGCGCAAGGGGCTCGACGCCGTGGTGGTCAACGACATCTCTCGCGCCGACATCGGCTTCGAGAGCGCGGACAACGAGGTGGCCATCGTCACCGCCGCGGGCGAGCAGATCGTGGCCAAGGCGGCCAAGGCGGCCGTCGCCGATGCGGTCCTCGACGCGGTGCTGGCCCTGCGCCGGGGGTCGGTCGCCAGGGTGGACGGAGTTCGCGTTGGCGTCGCTGAACACTGAGCGCCACGCCGCCGTCGCCGCCAACGTCGCCGCTGCGGTCGAGATCGAGCCCGCCGTGGCCGAGCAGCTCGCCGTCGTGCTGCTGGCCGAGGGCCACGTGCTCATCGAGGGCTTCCCCGGCGTGGGCAAGACGACCCTGGCACGGGCGCTGGCCCGCTCCCTGGACTGCCGCATGGCGCGCATCCAGGGCAGCCCGGACCTGATGCCCGCCGACGTGGTCGGGGTCAACGTGTTCGACCGGCGCGAGCAGGCCTTCGTCTTCCGCCCGGGGCCGGTGTTCGCCAACGTCGTGCTGGTCGACGAGATCAACCGCGCCTCACCCAAGGCCCAGTCGGGCCTGCTCGAGTGCATGCAGGAGCGGCGCGTCACCGTCGACGGCCACAGCCATGACCTGGCCGCACCCTTCATGGTGGTGGCCACCCAGAACCCGGCCGAGTACGAGGGCACCTACGCCCTGGCCGAGGCCCAGGTCGACCGCTTCATGCTGCGGATCTCGCTGCGCTACCCCGAGCGCGCCGTAGAGGCCGCGATGCTCGCCGCCAACGAGGCGTCGGACCCGGGCGCCGAGCTCGAGCCGGTGGCCAGCGCCGCCGAACTGCTTGCCGCTCAGGCCGCGGCCCGCCGACTCCACGCCTCCCCCGCTCTGCACGACTACATCGTGGCGCTGCTGTGGCAGACGCGGGAGGACCCGCGGGTCGCCCTCGGGGCCAGCCCCCGCGCCGGCCTGATGCTGCTGCGCGCCGCCAAGGCGCTGGCCCTGCTGCGCGGTCGTGACCACGCCCTGCCCGATGACGTCCAGGAGCTGGCCGCGCCGGTCCTGGCGCACCGGCTGGTGCTCACCGCCCAGGCCTTCAACGCCAGTGCCACCGATGTCGTGGCCGATGCCCTGGCGAGGACCAGCGCCCGCTGAGCCCCGGCGCTCGGGGGAGCGGCCGGCGCTGAGCGCCGGGCCGGCGCTGGCCGTCGTGCTCGTCGGCCTCGCCCTGGTGCTGGGCGGCTTCAGCGTCGCCGGTCCGACGCTCGCGGAGCCCGGCGCGGGGCTGGCGCTGCTCGGCGGATTCGCCGCGCTGTGGGTGCTGGCGCTGACGGCGCGTCTGGAGGTGGATGCCCGGGCCCCGTCGCGCACCGTGGTCGACGGCCAGCCCCTGGGCATCACCATCACCGTGAGCGGATCGCGGCTGCTGTCCCACAGCGGTGCGGTGGTCACCCACCCGCTGCTGGCCGAGCCGGTCCGCCTGCGGGGCGCGGGACGCATCGAGCTCGATGCGCGAGCGCGCGGGCGCGGTCACCTGCGCATCGACGCGCCCCAGGTCAGCGTCAGCGACCCGCTCGGGCTGGCCCGGGGAACGCGCAGCGCGGTGCGCGCCGTGGGGACCCTGCTCGTCCTGCCCCGCACCGAGCCGGTGCACTGGCTCGCGGCCGGCCTGGACCCGACGGGCAGCGGGGCGCCGCTGGCGCGGCTGAGCGGCCCGCCGACGATCGACATCGCCGGGTTGCGCGAATACCGGCTCGGGACCCCGGCCACGCGCATCCACTGGCCCGCCCTGGCCCGCGGCGGCGAGCTGCTCGAGCGCGTGTTCGCCACCGAGACCGAGTCCGCACCGCTGCTCGCCGTCGACCCGCGCTGTGGCGACCCGCGCGGGGAGTCCGCGCTGATCGACGTGGTGGCGCGGGCGGCGGCATCCCTGGCCCTCGCCCTGGCCGAGACCGGCAGCGTCGACCTGCTCCTGCCGGGCGCGGCCGCGTCGGTGCGGATCACCGACTCGCTCGCCGGGTGGCCCGCGGCGCTGTCGGCCCTGGCGCTCATGCCCCCCGCGCCGCTCAGCGCCGCCCCGCCGCGTGTGCCCGCCGGAGGACACGGGATCCTCTACTACGCCTGCGCCGATCCCGCCCTCGCGGCGGCGGCCCGGCACCGCTGGGGCGGCCAGATGCTCGTCCTGGCGCCGCCGTTCCCGCGCCCCACCGCACCCGGTGAGATCACCCCGGCCACCGCGCTGGGCGGGGGGCCGGGCCCGGCGGCCGTCCTCGAGGTCGCCGGGTGTGTGGCCCGGCCGCTGCGGAGCGGTCGATGAGCGTCC
>CAZZVR010000134.1:0-4378 GCA_964657595.1 Burkholderia sp. PAMC 26561
AGAAGCCGCCGTTCGGCATCGCCCAGGTCGGCAAGTCCTTCCGCAACGAGATCACCCCGGCCAACTTCATCTTCCGCACCCGCGAGTTCGAGCAGATGGAGATGGAGTTCTTCGTGCCGCCCGACCAGGCGGAGGAGTGGTACCGCTACTGGAAGCAGGCGCGCTTTGACTGGTGGCTCGACCTCGGGGTCCGCCCCGACCATCTGCGCCTGCGCGAGCACGCCGCCGACGAGCTGTCGCACTACTCCAGCGGGACCTCCGACGTCGAGTACCGGTTCCCGATGGGCTGGGGCGAGCTCGAGGGCATCGCCAACCGCGGTGACTTCGACCTGAGCGCCCACGCGGCGGCGTCGCGCCAGAACCTCGAGTACGTCGACACCGCCAACGGCACGCGCTACCTCCCCCACGTGATCGAGCCGGCGGCCGGCGCGGACCGGGCCGCCCTGACCTTCCTCATCGACGCCTACGACGAGGATGAGATCGAGGGCGAGACCCGCACCGTCCTGCGCCTGCACCCGCGCCTGGCCCCGGTCAAGGTCGCCGTGCTGCCGCTGGTCAAGAAGGACGGCCAGCCCGAGCTGGCCCATGAGATCGTCAACGACCTGCGCGAGCTGATGCAGGTCGAGTACGACGAGGGCGGGGCGATCGGCAAGCGCTACCGGCGCCAGGACGAGATCGGCACCCCGTGGGCGGTGACCGTCGATCACCAGTCCCTCGAGGACCGGACCGTCACGGTGCGTGACCGCGACAGCCTGAGCCAGGAGCGGGTGCCGGTGGCCGAGCTGGCCGGGGAGTTCGCGCGCCGGCTGCGCGCGAACTGGAGATCGCCCAAGCTGGACGCCTGACCGGCGCGGAGGCGCCGGCGCGGGATGAGCGAGGGACACGAGCTCGATCCGCGGTCCCTGGGAGACCACGTCGACCGGCTCTACCGCGCCGCGTGGGGGCTCTGCGGCTCGCGTGAGGACGCCGAGGATCTGGTTCAGGAGACCTTCGCCCGGGTGCTGGCCAAGCGACGCCAGATCCGGGGCGAGGATGACCTCGGTTACCTACTGGGCGTGCTGCGCAACGTGCACATCAGCGCCCACCGCAGCGCGATGCGCCGGCCCCGGGAGGTGGCCATGCCCGAGGACAGCGTCGCCCTCGCCGACCCGGCGGCGGCGTCACCCGAGCGCCACCTCGAGACCGCCGAGCTGTACGGCGCCATCGCCGCACTGCCCGCCGATTTTCGTGACGCGGTGGTGGCGGTCGATCTGATGGGGCTCTCCTACCGCGAGGCCGCCCGGGCGCTGAGGACGGGTGAGGCGACGCTGACCACCCGCGTTCATCGCGGACGCAAGCGCCTCGCGGTCAAGCTGCGCTAGCGGCGTCGAGCTGGCCCGGCGGGCGTCAGCTGCGCGCAAGGGCGAGCAGCATCGTCCGCGGGAGCTGGGCGCTGGAGAGCAGGCAGGAGTGGTTGGACTCGCGCCAGCTGACCACCGTGCGCCCCTCCAGCCGGAAGCTGCTGAAGCCGGGGCGCTGGCCGGACAGGACCGGGCTGGCGGCCACCGAGTAGGAGATCTGGTCATCGCCATGGGCGTAGTACAGCGTGAGGATGCGCCGGCCGGCCAGGCGGGCGATCCGCCAGCTCTCGAAGTTCCAGATCCCCAGGCCCCGGGGGAACCTCACCGCGGCGAACCGCGCGTAGCGCTTGGTCTGGGCCGCCCGATAGGCCTGCGCCGGCGGGGGTGAGTAGGTGAGTGGCTGGATGCCCACCGCCGCGGCCTGGGCGACCGTCGGCCCGCCCGGCGCGCCGCCGGGCAGGACCAGCGCCACGGCGATGGCCGCCGCGGCGAGCAGCCCGGTGAGAGAGATGAGCACCCGGCGCCGGGTCGCGCGGCGGGGCGGGCGCCCGGTCGCGGCGGCGGACTGCCCCATCGCGTCGAGGCGGAGACGGAGATGGGTCGGCGCGCGTTCGCCGTGCGCGGCGCCGCGCAGCTCGGAGGTGATCCAGTCGAGGTCGGGATCGTCGGCCATCTGACTCTGAGGACGCCACCCGGGCCGAATCCTTCCTCAGACCTCCAGCGCCAGGGGGGCTGACTCCCCGGCGACATTCTCCGCGTCGGCGCGGGCGACCACGCGAACGCGGTAGGCCCCGCGCTTCAGCGGCGGCGCCAGGGTGAAGGTCCCGTCCGCCCGGGGGCGGACCACCTGATGGTGCACGAGGGCACGATCGCCGCCGCCGGCGTAGGCGAGCAACTCCAGCCTGGCCTTGGGCGGTGTCACGCTGCCGGTCAGCGTCAGCGGCGTCTGACCGGCCAGCCCCAGGGTGAGGGCGGGGGCGACGCCGACGGCCAGCAGGGGCGAGGCGACCGCCGGGGACTCAGCCTTCAGAGCACGCACGAGCAGGTTGCGCATTGGGCTGAAGGCGACGCCGAAGCGGCCCTCGGCGTCGGTGATCAGCGAGAAGGGCACGCCGGCCCCGGCGGTGGCCGCCTCGTCGCTCACGACGTTCTCCACCTCCCCCACGAGCGACTCGAGCTCCAGCGGGGCGGCGGCGACCGGGGGCCCCGGCGCGCCGGAGACGGTCAGCTCCACGAGCCGGCCGGTGAGGGTGAGGGTCTCCCCCGCGGTCACCCGCACGCTGGCCAGGCTGAGGTCCCGGGCGGCGGTGGCGTCCCGGGCGAGCCCCGCGCCCAGGGTCAACCCGTGCTGGCGGGGCACCAGCGCCGCGACCTTGGCGCGGACCACCGGCAGATGGCCGTAGAGGTCAGGCCCCGGACAGTCGGTCGTGCAACCGTCACGGTGGCCGGCGATGCGGGGCAGGGTGACGCGCTGACCAGGGGCGAAGGCGGTGTAGAAGGCGTCGGAGGAGTCGACCTCCACCGTGACGACGCCGCCGACCGGCGCCCCGTGCAGCGACAGCTTCCAGGCCAGGAGACGCTCGAGCGCGGTGAGCGCGGCCGGGGTCGGGAGCGTGTCGGCGAAGGTTCCGAGCATGACCACGCCGGCGGACTCAAGGTTGTAGCCACCCGCCTGGGCGCCCACCACCGCCTGGTCGATGCCGCCCGCGCGGGCCTCCCAGACCCGACCGAAGGCGTCGATGGCGAAGTTGTAGCCGATGTCATTCCAGCCGCGGACGTAGCGGTGGAAGGTGTAGATCGACAGCAGGATCTGAGCCACCTCACCGGGGCTGTAGCCGTTGGCGGTGACCGAGTGGTGGACGAACATCATGCGCACGTCGCCGTAGACCGGCGGGGCCGCCGGGCCGCGGTCACCCGCCCAGGCCGCGCGGGCGATGATCGGCGGCTGTCCCGGGCCGGCGGGCAGGCGGGGCTGGGCCAGGGGGGTGAGTCCGGCGCGGTCGCGGCGCACGCGGGCGGCAGGGACGAGGTGGACGGTGAGGCCCTCGACCGGCTGGGCGCTGCGCAACTGCAGTCCGCGTGCCTGACCCGTCCACACCGGCTCGCCGAAGCAGGCGTGGGCGACGGACTCGCCGGCGTCGGAGTCATGACCCTGGACCGAGGCGAGGGACCACGCGCTCCAGCGCCCGGCCACGTCGCGCACTCTCAGCTCGATGCGAGCGCGCCGCGGCGTCACCCACTCCAGGCCGGCCAGGACGAAGGGCTCAGAGGCCTCCAGCACGGTGCCCCGGTGCCCCAACCGTCCCAGCCAATGGCTGTGCATCTGTGACTCCACGCTGCTCATCCAACGGTCTGACCCGGGCGAAGGTTGCGCGCTACTGCGGCCGCCCCCGTGCGGTTGCGCGCTACTGCAGCCGCCCCCGTGCGGACAGGGTGACGCCCGCGCGGGTCGCCCGGCCGGAGATGGAGGCGACGTAGACGTGGGGATTCGACCAGACGGTGAGGTGCAGGAAGCTGCCGATGAGCCCGGTGCCGGAGACGACCACCCGGCCGCCGGCGGCCGCGAGGTTGGCCTCCGCGCTCACCTGACCGATCACCGGCACGTCGGCGGTGCCCCGGAGGGTCACGCCGCCACCGGCGGAGGCGAGGGGGGTGACCGACCGCAGCAGCGGCACCGACGCGCGCAGGTTGGCCTGGGTGATGAGCGCACTGCCACTGAGCCGGCCCGCGTGCTTGGTCAGGGTCACGTCGTCCACGCGGACCAGACCCGAGTCGACCTCGCCGATGCTGACCGACAGGGTCGACACCCCGGCGGCCTCGTCGAGGTTCGTCCCCACCTGCGTCTGAGTGGCGGTGTAGTTCGACATCTTCACCTCCACGCTGTCGGCGTGGCCGAACAGCAGCTCGACCGCGGGGAAGGCCGACACCCGCACGCTCAGCACGTGGCCGTGGGGGTCCAGCCGTCCGCGGACGATGTGTTCAGCCAACCGGGGCAGCACCAGCTGACCGATCCCAAAAACGACGATCGCCACGGCGAG
>CAZZVR010000134.1:4388-11039 GCA_964657595.1 Burkholderia sp. PAMC 26561
AACCGTGGCGATCAACAGGCGGGTCCGGGTGTTCAGCGGCGATCAGACCGCTGACAGCGGGGAGGGGTTGTCCCCGGTGGCCGGCGGCTCCGGCGGCGTGTACTGGAACTCCTCCTCGGCACCGAACAGCAGGTCGAGGACCTTGGAGCGCAGCGTCTCAGACACCGTCAGGGCACCGATCACGCCGATGCTGAGCAGAGCGAGGCGGCCCTTGAGGCCGGGCGACTTCTGCTTGGCCAGGACGCGACCCTCGGCAGCCAGGCCGGCGCTCTTGCGAGCCAGCTTCTCCTGCTGCTTGATCGCCTTCTTGGAGGCCTTCTTCTGCGCCTCGGCGGCCTTCTTCTGCGCCACCTTGAGCTGCTTCTGGGCTTCCTTCTTGGCCTGGCGGCCGAGGGCGGGAAGCTCGAGATCGTCGACGCGGGACTGACCGTCGTTGATGAGCTTCTCGACCGCCTCGCGCAGCTGCCTCTCGTCGATCAGACGCTTGAGGTACGAGGTGGCCTCATCAGCAAAATCGCTCGCCACAGCCGGCGCTGCCTCGGTGATCTTGTTGCGTTTGGCCATATGTTTCTCCTTTGGGCAGCAGTATCGGTGCGAGCATACCCGCGCGGGGTAAGCGGGTAGTGCCCTACCGATGAAGAGCTACCTGCTCAGTGGCCGAGGGAAACGCCCAGGCCACCTGCATGCGCCGTTCCTGGCGGAAGGCGAGTCGCAGCTGCTGGGGCGGACGCAGACCCCCGGGACGGTCCGGACGGTAGGTTGGGCAGGGGCCGGCCTGGGTAACGGCGCAGAGCATGTTCCGCTGAAAGAAACAGCTCTCACACGTCGGCTTGGCACCCTGGTTTCCTCCGTTCGCCATGACCCTCACTAAAGCGGGTCGGCGGAACTACCGCAATCGCGAAACCCGGAAAACGCAATAGTTTCCGAAGAGAGGCATTTCCCTGCAATGAGCGGCTTTTTTCTTTTCCCATGATCATCCTCCCCGCATTTTCCGCAGCTTTGGAGCGGCGATGAAAGTCGCCGTGCTGGGCATCACCGGAGCCATCGGCTCGACGCTGGCGCCCCGGCTGCTCGCCGCCGGCCATGACGTGCGCGGTTTCAGCCGCCACCCACCGGACGTCAGGGAACATCCCGAGCTGTCCGCCGTCGACTTCCACACCGGCGACATGTCGACCGGCGAGGGGCTCGAGCGTGCCCTGTCCGACGTTGACGTCGCCTACTACCTGGTCCACTCGATGGAGGCGGCCGCCGGGGCGAACTTTCCCGAGGTCGAGCGCCGCTCGGCGGAGAACTACGCCTCCGCCGCACGGGCGGCGGGCGTGCGGCGCACCATGTTCCTCGGCGGGCCGATGCCCCAGGACGCCAAGCTGTCGCCGCATCTGGGCAGCCGGCTGGCGGTGGAGAAGCTGGTGAGTGAGGCGACCCCGGAGTCGGTGGCGTTCCGGGCCTCGATCGTGATCGGCAACCATTCACGCTCCTTCCGCTTCCTCGTGCGCCTGGTCGAGCGCCTGCCCGTCCTGCTGCTGCCCGCCTGGCGTGACCACCGCACCGCCCCGATCGACGAGCGCGACGTCACGGAGTTCCTCCTGCGCGCCGCCAGTGTCGAGGGCATCGGGCACGAGTCCCTGGACATCGCCGGCCCCGACACGGTCAGCTACCGCCAGCTGATCGAGCGCATCCGCGACCTGATGATGGTCGGGCGCCCGACCCTCGCCCTGCCGTACCTGACCCTGACCCCGATCGCCTCGCGGATCGCGGCGCTCATCGCCAGCGAGGATCCCGCCTTCATCGAGCCCCTGATGGAGAGCCTGGACAGCGACCTGCTCGTCCACGGGGACCAAGCGGCCGAGCTGCTGGGCGTGCGCCGCCACGGCCTCGACTCCGCCATCGAGGCGGCCCTGCGCCACTGGGAGTCCGAGGAGAAGCTGGTCGCGCGATGAAGGGAGCTCAGAGATGAACCAGGTCAAGACCTCGATCACCATCGACGCCACCCCCCAGGCGGTGTTCGACACGATCATGGATCCCCAGCGGCTCAAGGACTGGGTGACCATCCACCGCTCGGTCAAGGTGACCTCGCCGGACCCGCGGCGCCAGGGTGCGGAGATGGACCAGAAGCTGAGTCTGCGGGGGGTGACGATCACCGTTCACTGGACACTCAGCTCCGTCACCTCCCCCCAGGAGGCCGAGTGGCAGGGTCGCGGGCCGGCGGGCGCCCGCGCGCTCATCCGCTACCGCCTGGACGGTCCTGAGACCGGTCCGACCACCTTCGAATACACCAATGAATTCTCGGCACCGGGGGGCGCGGCGGGCAAGGCCGCGTCGAAGGTGCTGGTCGGAAGTGCCTCTGAACGGGAAGCGAATAAGTCACTGTCGAAGCTCAAGGCCCTCCTGGAGAGTTGACCTCGTCATTATTCTCCGATTAATGCGGTGGTTGGCCCGCTAGGGTGTCAGTTAACCATCATCATTCAACGCCGAGGAGATCACCCCATGGCGGACTTTGTTGACGCGACAGTCCGAGAGATCGACAGTCGTATTGAGGAGCTGCAGGAGGAACTGACCAAGCTCGAGGCCGCCAAGGCCGCGCTGGTCGGCATCCGCCGTGGCCCCGGGCGCCCCAAGGGCAGCACCAACACCACGCACACCACCCATAGCAACGGCAACGGCAACCATAACGGCCGTCGCCGTGGACCGGGCCGGCCGCGGGGCCGGCGCGGTGGCAATACCCGCTCCAACCAGGCCCTGGCGCTGGTCACGGAGCAGCCGGGGATCACCATCCCCCAGATCGCCGACCAGCTGAGCATCGAGCCGAACTACCTCTACCGCGTCATGCCCAAGCTCGTCTCTGACGGTCTGGTCAAGCGCGACGGCCAGGGCTGGCATCCGGCCGAGTCCGCATCTGTCACCCCGGTGACGGAGTCAGCAGAGGCTGAGTAGTAAGTTGATTTCCAACCTGGGCCGAGACGGTGCATTAACCGGTGAGCCCAGGTTGGACCTCACAGTGACCCTGACGCTCAGGCCGGCCGCTCAGGCCAGTGTGAGTTCATAGACATCTGACAGCTTGGCCTTGAGGTAGGCGACGAACGGGCCGACCTCGACCCCGCTGCCCACCACGCGGTGCAGCAGATCGTCGGTCAGGTACTTGGCGCCGTGCTGGTGCACGTTGCGCCTCAGCCATTCGCGCAGGCCCGACAGCTCCCCCGCGCCGAGCTGGACGTCGAGATCGGTGATCTCGGAGTTCACCTGCGCCCACAGCTGGCCGCCGATCAGGTTCCCCAGCGCGTAGGTGGAGAAGTAGCCGATCATGCCGCCGGACCAGTGGACGTCCTGGAGGATGCCCTGGGCATCGGAGGGCACCTCGACGCCGAGATACTCCCGGTACTTGGCGTTCCAGGCCTCGGGAGCGTCCGCCACTGACAACTCGCCGTCGATCATCGCCTGCTCGAGCTCGAAGCGGATGATGACGTGCAGGCTGTAGGTGGCCTCATCGGCCTCCACCCGGATGAGCGAGGGCTGGATGCGGTTGACGGCGCGGAACAGGCGCTCGGGGGTGACCTTGGCCAAAGGGCCCCCGAAGATCTCGGCGACTCTGGGCGCGAGAACGTGGGAAAAGGGCCGACCGCGACCCACCATGTTCTCCCACAGCCGGCTCTGTGACTCATGGACGCCGAGTGACACCCCGTGGCCGAGGGGGGTGCGCATCAGCTCGGGGGCGATCTGAGCCTCATACAGGCCGTGACCGGTCTCGTGCATGGCGCCGAACAGGCTGGAGGGGAAGTACCCCTCCTCCCAGCGGTCGGTGATGCGCACGTCGGTGGCGCCGAAGCTGGTGGCAAAGGGGTGAGCCGAGTCGTCAAAGCGCCAGGCCTGAGGGTCCCAGCCCTGCAGCTCGATCACCCCGCGCACGAGCCGGCGCTGGCTGTCGACGGGGAAGTGGCCGTGGACGATGGAGTCGTCGACCTGGTGGCGGGTGACCTCGTCGATCAGCGGCACCAGCTCGTCCCGCAGCTCCGCGAAGAGCCGGGTGACCTCGGCGGTCTTCATCCCCGGCTCATAGTCGTCGAGCAGCGCGTCATAGGCGCAGTCGAAGCTGTCGAAGCAGTCCACGTAGCGGCGCTTGAGCTCGAGGTGGCGGGCCAGCACGGGGGCGAAGGCGCTGTAGTCGTCGTTGCGCCGTGCCTCCACCCAGATCTCCTGACCCAGGGACGCGGCGCGGGCCAGCTCGCCGGCCAGCGCGGTGGGGACCCGCCGGGCCTTGTCCCAGTCGCGCTGGGTATGGGTGACCAGCGCCCAGTCGTCATCGTCGGGGCTGGTCCGTTCCGCGGCCTCGAGCTCGGAACGGGCGCCCTCCAGCAGCCGGCCGATCTCGGCCGAGACGAACTTGTCGTGAGACAGCTGCTCGAGCGTCGCCAGCACCTCGGCCCGCTGGGGAGCTCCCCGGGGCGGCATCATCGTGAGCTGGTCCCAGCCGGCGATCTCGGCAGCCTGGTTGAGATCGGCGACCTCGGCCAGCCGCTCGCGCAGCTGCTCAAGCTTGGTACTCATCGGATCTCCTCCACAGGTCGGCGCATGGCGGCGCAGGGGCTATGCCACCATTGCAGCATGTTCAGACCGGCGGGCTCGGGCTCCATCAAGCTGATGCGCATCGCGGGGATCCGCATCGGCGTGGACGCCACCTGGTTCGTCATGCTGTTCGTGCTGATCTTTCTGGTCAACGGATCCTTCCGTTCGGCGCTGGGATCCTCGGACACCACCGCCTACCTCACCACGGTGGCCACGGTGCTGCTGTTCTTCGTGTCACTGATCGTCCACGAGCTGGGGCACGCCTTCGCCGCGCGGCGTGAGGGGATCCCGGTGGACCGGATCGAGCTGTTCCTGTTCGGCGGCATCACCCAGATGAGCCGTGACGCTGACACACCGGGTGAGGAGTTCCGCATCGCGGTGGCCGGCCCGCTCGGCACGCTGCTGTTCGCCGTGGTGTGCGCCGGGGTCGATCTGGCCATCGTCGGACCCAGCCAGCTGTGGAACGCCATCCGCCTGAGCTACTCGGTCCACCTCACCCCGGTGCTGCTCTCGCTGTCCTGGCTGCTGGTGATGAACGCGGCGATCCTCGGGTTCAACCTGATCCCCGCCTACCCGCTCGACGGCGGCCGGATCGCGCGCTCGATCGTCTGGGCGCGCACCGACTCGAAGCTGGCCGGCACCCGCGCCGCGGCGATCCTCGGCCAGTGGCTGTCGGGGCTCATCGGCGCGGGCGGGCTCTTCCTCGTCTTCCGCCACCAGACCTTCAGCGGCCTGTGGCTGATGATCATCGCCTACATGGTCTACGGGTCGGCCCGGGCCGCGCTGCGCCAGACCCAGGTCAACGCGCGGATGGAGGCGGTGCGGGTGGCCGACATCATGGATCACGAGCCCGTCACGCTCGGCTCGCTCATTCCCGCCACCCAGGCGCTGGATGAGTTCTTCGTCCGCTACGGCGCCAACTGGCTGCCGGTGGTCGACGAGAGCGGCCACTACCTGGGTATCTCCCAGCGCGAGGCCGTCCAGGCGGCCATCGAGAACGGTGAGGGCTGGGTGACCGTGGCCTCGATCCTCGAGGCCGACGACGGCGGCTCGCGCGTGTTCGAGGGCCGGCCGCTCACCGAGCTGCTGGCGATCCCGGCGCTGGGACGGCTCGGCGGGGTGGTGGCCGTCGACGGCGACGACATCGTCCGCGGCGTGGTCACCCTCGACCAGGTCAAACGCGCCCTGGTCAACCTGTTCCCCCAGAAGCGCGGCTGAGCCGGGCACCGCAGGCGCGGTGACCGATCCTCCGACACCCATCGGCCCGGAGCCGGCGCGACCGGAGTCCGACAGCGGGTCGGTGTCCCAGCAGGTGGTGGGCGCCGTCTTCCTCGGCCGCCGGTCCGACTACATCCGCCGCCACCGCCACACGGTCAGCGCACTCGTCGTGGCGATCTCCTGCGCCACCTGCGGGGTGATGTGCGCCATCGCCGGCTGGTCGACGGTGGGGCGGGCGCTCACGCACCTGTCGTGGTGGTTCATCCCGATCACCCTGGCGGCTCACGTCGTGGCGTACGGCGGGTACCTCGTCACCCATCACCAGATCGTGACGCGTTCTCGCGAGGGTGGCCTCAGCTGGCGCCGCGACGCGCAACTGGTGGTGATCGGCTTTGGCGCCTGGCTCCCCGGCGGGGGATTCACGGTGGACCGCCGCGCACTCGAGACCCTGGGCATGGATCATGGGGGCGCCAACGCGGCGGCGATCATGCTCGGACTGCTCGAGCTCCTCGTGCTCACCCCGGTGGCATGGGTGTGTGCGGTGCTGCTGCTCGGCAACCGGCACCTCGCCGCGAGCTACACGGTGCCGTGGGTCGTGCTGGTTCCCATCGGGTTCATCCTGGCTCTGGCCAGCGTGCCCTGGGCCGAGCGCAACGCCGCGGGTGGGTCCGGCGCACGGCGCGCCGTGGCCCAGATCGGGAACGGGACGCGAGCGTGCCTGGCGCTGATCCGACAGCCGCCACGGGCCGGCTCGGTGATCGCGGGGATCGCCGTCTACTGGACGGCGGACATCGTCGCCTTCTGGGCCGCCATGCGCTGGGTCTCGCCGGGAATTCCGACGGACCAGCTGATCCTCGCCTACGCCACCGGGTA
>CAZZVR010000135.1:0-1973 GCA_964657595.1 Burkholderia sp. PAMC 26561
GTGCGCGCGGTCGCCGCCCTCCACGATCCGGTCGGCGAGATCATCGACGGTCGCCGTCTGCCCAACGGCCTCGATGTGCGCAAGGTCCGGGTGCCCCTGGGCGTCGTCGCCGTCGTCTACGAGGCTCGTCCCAACGTGACGATCGACGCGGCCGCCCTGTGCGTGAAGTCCGGCAACGCGGTGGTCCTGCGCGGATCCTCCTCCGCCGCGCGCTCCAACGCCATCCTCGCTGCGATCGCCGCCGATGCCGTCACCGCCGCCGGCCTGCCCGCGGCCGCCATCTCCTTCATCGGCGGGGGTGATCGGGCCGAGATGGCCGAGCTGGCCACCCAGACGGGCGTGGTCGACCTCATCATCCCGCGCGGTGGGGAGGGCTTGAAGGCCGCGCTGGAGGCGGTCGCCACCGTGCCGGTGATCTACGCCGCCTCAGGGAACTGTCATGTCTACGTGGATGCCGACGCCGACCTGCGCAACGCCCGGGAGATCGTCATCAACGCCAAGGTCCAGCGCCCGGGGGTGTGCAATGCCGCAGAGACCCTGCTCGTGCACCGGCACGTGGCCGGCGCGTTCCTGCCGCGAGTGCTCCACGCGCTCCATGACGCCGGCGTGGTCCTGCACGCCGACGACGCCACCCGCGACATCGTGCCCGAGCTGAGCATCCGGCATGCGACCCAACATGACTGGGATACCGAGTACCTGGGTCTGGAGATGGCCGTCGGCGTGGTCGATTCCGTCGAGGCGGCGATCCAGCACATCAACCAGCACGGCAGCGGCCATTCCGAGGCGATCGTCACCGGGTCGGCGTCCGCCGCGCGCAGCTTCCAGCTCGAGGTTGACGCGGCCGTGATCTACGTCAACGCCTCGACCCGCTTCACCGACGGCGGTGAGTTCGGGATGGGGGCCGAGATCGGCAACTCGACGCAGAAGCTGCACGCCCGCGGGCCGATCGGCCTGCGTGAGCTGTGCACCTTCAAGTACCTCGTCGAGGGTGCCGGACACGTCCGGCCCTGAGCGTCACCGGCGCAGGACGTGACGCGCATCGGGATCCTCGGCGGGACGTTCAACCCGCCGCACCTGGGACATCTCATCTGCGGCCAGGAGGCGTTGATCCAGCTCGAACTCGACCGGATCGTGATGATCCCGGCGGGAACGCCACCGCACAAGGAGGTCGACGAGGACCCGGGGCAGCAGCCGCGGCTCGAGCTGTGCCGCCGCGCGGTGAGCGGCGACGACCGCTTCGAGGTGTCGGGGCTGGAGATGGAACGCGACGGACCGTCCTACACGGTCGATACGCTCACCGAGCTGCACCGGATCGCACCCGATAGCGAGCTGTTCCTGATCGTCGGCGGTGACGTGGCGGCGGGTCTCGGTGCGTGGCGGGAGCCAGAGCGGGTTCTCGCGTTGGCTACCCTGGCCATAGCCAGACGCCGCGGTACCTCCCGCGGGGCGATCGACGTCACCCTGGCAGGTCTCCGAGGTGGCGAGCGGGCGCGGTTCTTCCGGATGCCCCGGATCGGGATCTCCTCGACCGAGATTCGCGACCGGGTGCGGCGAAATGAGTCGATCAGGTATCTCGTCCCGGATGCGGTCGCGAGCTACATCTCAGACCACCAACTCTATGCGAGGTAGCCCACAGTGATGACACCCGAAGAGATCGCCACCTCGGTGACCGAGTACGCCCTGGACGTCAAAGCCGTCGACCTGCTCACCCTGGATCTCCGCGAGTACATCTCCTACACGGACTACTTCGTGATCTGCACCGGTCGCTCAGACCGCCAGGTCAAGGCGATCCATGACCGGGTCGCCGAGGGCATGAAGCGCGAGCACGACATGCGGCCGATCCGCGTGGACGGCGTTTCCGGCGCCCAGTGGATCCTCATGGACTACGGCGACGTGGTGGTCCACATCTTCACCCCGGAGATGCGCGAGTACTACCAGCTCGAGCGGCTGTGGGGCGAGGCGCCCAAGCTCGA
>CAZZVR010000135.1:2073-11010 GCA_964657595.1 Burkholderia sp. PAMC 26561
GCCCTAGAGCGCCGAGAGCAGCTTCGGCGCCACCTGCTTCTTGCGGCTCATCACGCCGGGGAGCTCGATCGCGGGCCCGTTGGGCTCGATGCCGAAGGCCCGGCTGACCGCGTTGGTGTCGCCTGCGATGAGCAGGTTGGTGCCCTTCTCGAGGATGTCGGTGACCATCAGCGCGTAGACCTGGACGCCCTTGACCATCTGCTCCTTGGCCAGCGCCTCCAGCAGCTCATCCTGGCGGTCGAGCAGGCCCTTGCCGACCACCTCGATCTGCGCCACCGTGAAGGGATTGCCGCTGGCGCCCTGGAAGTCCTTGGCGTCGCGACGCACGATCTCCGCGGCGGGCACATCGGAGACATCGGCGGTCTCCTCGAACATCGCGCGCCCGAACTCGGTGGGGTCCAGTCCGAGGACCTCGCCCAGGTAGCTGACCACCGCCTTGTCACGCTCGGTCGTAGTCGGCGAGTTGAGGATCACCGTGTCTGAGAGCACCGCGGCCAGCAGCACCGTGGCGGTCGGGGTGGTCGGTTCCAGCTTGTTGCGCTGGAAGCGCTCGACCACCAGCGTGGCGGTCGAGCCGACCGGATCGAAGGTGGCCAGGACCGGCACCTTGGTCTCGATCGAGCCGATGTGATGGTGGTCGAGGATCTCCACGATCTCCGCCTGCTCGATGCCGAGGACCGACTGGGCCTGTTCGGCATGGTCGACGAGGATCACCCGGCGGCGCTCGGGAGACACCAGATCGGCCCGGGTCACCACGCCGACCGGACGATGGTTGCTGTCCACCACCACGGCGGTGCCGTGATGGCTCTCCTTGATCTGCTCTGACACATCTGAGACGAGGTCCTCACGCTCGGCCACCAGGGGGTCCTTCTCCATCAGCCCGCGGCACGGTGCGGCGAGGGTGATCATGCGGGCCGACACGTAGGTGTCGAGGGGGGAGGAGATCATCGCCACGCCGTGTTCCTCGGCCAGGTCGAGGATCTCGGCGCTGGGCTTGGCGTCGTTGGACACCACCAGCAGTGAGACGCCGCGCTCGATGACGGCACGCTGGGCCTCCGGGCGGTTGCCGATCACCACCACGTCCCCGGCGGAGATGCCCGAGGGGCTGTCGAGGTCCATCGACTGGACCCACACGCGACCGGAGAGGCGACGGTCTTCACCGGTGAGGAGCTCGCCGTCGAGGACCGCGGCGACCGCCTGGACGTAGGTGGCCTCGCGCAGCTTGGAGCTCTCGCGGGACTCGCGGATGTAGCGACGCGCCAGTGCGCGGGTGGTGACCACGCCGGTGAGGACGCCGTCGTCGTTGACCACCGGGATCAGCTCGGCGTCGGCGCGGGACATCTCCAGGCCGGCCTCGCGTACCGGGTCGTCCTCGCGGATGGAGGGAAAGTCGGTCGTCATCACGTCGACCGCGCGCAGCAGCACGTGTGAGAGGAAGTCGGGAGCCTGGAGGCCGGCGCGCTCGAGCACCCAGGTCGTCTGCGGGTTGAGGGTGCCGAGGCGGACCGGCACGTACTCATTGTCCGGGTCCCGTTGGTTCCTCAGCTCGGCCAGGCCGATCGCGGAGCCGATCGAGTCGGTGTCCGGATTGCGGTGGCCGGTTACGTAGACAGGTTTCACAGGGGGATTATGCCCGACCCGAGGGTGGGGTTAGCGCCAAGTTTTTCCCAGTGGCGATGCTTCCACGCGGTAGCTTTGGCGATGTTCCGCCGCCCGCGTCCCTTCTCCGAAAGGCTGACCGATGCCATCCGCTCCGCAGATCCTCCCGACCCAGGTCGTCGAGGGTGTCGCCCCCGGGGTGCGCTACCGCCTCGAGGGTGAACTCGTGCCTGCGCTGCACATGGCGTTAGACGGCTCGGTGCCGGTGTTCTTCGAGCACCACGTGCTGCTGTGGAAGTACCCGACGATGCAACTCGGGCTTCACCCCCTGCGCAAGGGTCTGGCCCGGCGCGTGTTCGCCGGCATGCCGCTGCTGCTGCTCGAGGCCGAGTCAGCCGGTGAGCTGGCCTTCAGTCGTGACGCGCCGGGACACATCGTCGCCCTGCACCTGCAGCCGGGGGAGGGCATCATCGCCCGCGAGCATCAGTTTCTCGCCGCCAGCGGCCACATCGAGTACGACTTCACTCGCATCAAGGGCTTCGCCAACATGGCCTTCGGGGGCGGCTTCTTCGTCGATCAGTTCTTCGCCGGGGCGGGTGAGGGTGTCGTGTGGATCCACGGCTACGGCAATGTGTTCGAGAAGGTGCTGGAGCCGGGGGAGACCATCGACATCGAGCCGGGTGGCTGGATCTACCGTGACCACTCGGTGTCGATGACCCAGGAGGTGTACGGCTTCAAGACGGGGTTCCTCTCCGGCGCGGGGCAACTCGTGTTCAACCGCTTCGTGGGCCCGGGTCGGGTCGGCATCCAGTCGGCCTACTACCACCCACCCGGTGCCGAGACCGGCGCCGGGGGTGGCCAGGGTTCGGCGATGTCCGGTAACGGCGGAGGCCTGGGCGGCCTGATCGGCGGACTGCTCGACAACTGAGCGCGACCGCGGGTCTGACGTCATGGCGTTCGCCTCGGGCCATCTGGCCGCTCACCCGGTTCCGCCAGGGATCACCGGCGCCCTGTCCCTCGGGGGCTATCAGCTGCTCGCGGACGTGGGTGGGGTGGGAGCTGGGCGCCTCGGCGCCCAGGCGTTCCTCGCCGTCGCCCCGGATCCGGGGCCGGGAGCCGACCCGGGGACCCAGATCACCCTGCATCAGTCGCGGCTGCGTGATGAGGCCGAGGCGGCCGCCTACGGGCAACTGGCCGCCCAACTCGGCTACCTGCGCCTGTCGGGATACCGGGTCGCGCTGGAGCGGGTGGGGTTACGGTCGAAGCTGGCGCTGGTCGACCCCGCCACGGGCGCGGTCGCGGTGACGCTGCCTGACCGCGCGGGCGGGCGCATCCTGCGCGGGGGTGCCGCCGCGCCGGCAGTCCTCGCCGCGGTGCGGGCGCTCCCGGCGGCTGGACCGCCCGCCGACCTCGCCGAGCCCCCGGCGCTGCGCGAGGTGCTGCTGGCCCTGGCGCTGTCTGACGACTCGTTGGGCGGAGCTGATGCCGTGGACACGGCCGACCGGGCCCTGGCGCTCATCCAGGGGGACCCGGCCCTTGATCCGGCCCAGGCGCTCGCCGCCGCCCGACGGTCGGCCCGCGGACGCTGATAATTTGGCCCCATGATCGGAGCAGCGCCGTTCATCGGCTTCATCGCGGTACGCGATCTCCACACCGCCGAGGCGTTCTACGCGGGGACTTTGGGGCTCAGCGTGAAGGAGGAGGCACCGGCCGTGCTGGTCGTCGACGCGGGGGGGACGATGCTGCGCCTCAGCGCCGTGGACGACTTCACGCCTCAGCCCTTCACGGTGGCCGGGTGGCGCGTGCTCGACATCGTGACGACGGTCGACCGGCTGGCCGCGGCAGGCGTGGAGATGCTCAGCTACCACGAGCTCGATCAGGACGACCGCGGCATCTGGACCGCGCCCAACGGCGACCGGGTCGTCTGGTTGCGCGACCCGGACGCCAACGTGCTCTCACTCACCCAGTTCGCGGGCAGCGTGGTGGACGAGTTCTGGTTGTGACCTGACCCGGCCTGGCTGAAGCGGCCGCTCAGGTGTGGATGAAGGTGAGCGGCTCGTCTACTGTCGGTAGCCCTCGACCGTGCCCGCGTCGCGCGCCTCGGCGTCGCTGGGGTCCTCTCCTGACTCACGCAGCCCGCGGCGCTGGCGCAGCAGGTCCCAGGCTCGGTCGAGTTCAACCCCGACCGCGTCCAGGCGCTTCCGGTCGTTGCTCAGGGCCGCCTCATGGGTCGCGTCCTGGCGTTCCTTGGCCTCGAGGGCCTTCTCCTCGGCGACCAGCACCTCGATGCGGTCATGGATCAGTTCATCGCTCATGGCCAGGATGCTCCCACAGCGTCTCGTTGCCAAGCCAGCTATAGGGTGGGGAGGAGGGCTACGAGTTCGTTGAGAGACCCGATCTGCGCATCCGCGGTGTCGACCTCGGGGCGGTGGGCGTGGAGGTGGCCCCAGGGCCCGCGGCGGATGAACACAGCTCGCATCCCGGCCTGTTGGGCTGGCAGGACGTCGTTGTCGAGGCGGTCGCCCACGTAGGCGATCTGGTGCGCCGGCGCGCCTGTCACCTCGATGATTCGGGTGAAGAAGTCCGGCGCGGGCTTCGCGATGCCCCATTCCGCCGACGACGCGATGAAGTCGACCGGAAGGTCGAGCGCGGCGAGCCGCTCGAGTGCGCCGACCGGCTGATTGCCAGCGATGCCGAGCAGATATCCGTTCGCGCTCAGTTCCTGGAGGGCTGGGCGGGCGTCGGGGTAAAGGTCGTGGCGTTCAATCGTCGGAGTGAGTGTGGGCTTGGCCACGCCGAGGAGGTCCCACATCCGCCGGTGATCCTCTCTGCGCTCGATGAGCGCGCCCAAGGCTCCGAACAGGGTGAACGGCGTGAGGCCGGCAGCGTCAGCCATCGCCGTCCAGGCGCGGGTCTCGTCGACGAGCGTCTCGCCGACATCGAAGACGACAGTGGTGATCACCGAGCCGGCGAGAGCCTCATGCGGGGCTTGCCGCGACGGGTGACGATGATCTCTGCTCCGCCGGCGACGTCGTCGATGAGACGTCCCCAGGTTCGGTATGCCTCATCGCAGCCGATGACCCTGGGTGGTGTGACTTCGCTCGACGGGGGTGAAGTGGAGCTAGCCGGGCTCGAACCGGCGACCTTCTGACTGCCAGTCAGACGCTCTTCCAGCTGAGCTATAGCCCCTTGGAAGTCGAAGTCGTCTGCGAGGTTAGTACATGAACGCTGATTGTTTCTCGCGGGCTTGAGTCGCAAGTAGATGCCCTTCATTCCGGCGAACATCGAGATGGGAATCAGGAACGAGCGCTTCAGTTCTGCGCAGTACACCGCCAGTAAATCGACCTCGTGCTCAGCGTAGGAGGAGTTCACGTAGCCGGTGGGCGTGAGGTAACTGCCGCCCACGTGGACGATCACGACATCGCCGGTTCGGTTCAGACGCCCCCACTTCACCTGGACCCGATACACGGCGGGACCGATCACGAAGATGAGGTCGGCGCGGGTGTGACCGCTCACCGGCCGGAAGACGTCAACCCCGAGCTCGACCGCGGCCGCCTGGATCATCGACTCGGCGATGGCACCCTTGTGATTGGTGCTCATCAACATAAGAACGTATGTTCGCATGGCGGTCGGACGGAAATGCACCCTCTCCGGAGGCCCCGAGAAGGCATGGATCAGCCGCGCGGAATGAACTCGGGCACGTCGAGCGAGTCGCCGTTCCCCGCCGTACGGTCCCGGCGCGCCGTACGTATGGCACCCGGAGCGTCCGCGCCCGCCCGCGGGGCCTTGGCGGCGCCCGCCGCCTGAGCCGCCCGCGCGGTTCCGTCCGGGTCGACCTTGTCGATCTGGTGCAGCATGGTCGAATGCAGCGACTGGACGTCGCGCAGCAACCGGGCCGCGTTGGAGCGCATCGAGTCACCGAGCTCGCGCAGGTCGCCGATCAGCTCCTCACCCTCGGCGGAGATGGTGCCCGCCGCCGCCCGCGCGGCCTTGGTGAGATCCCGGGTCCGCAGCTCCGCCTCCTCGCGCAGCCGCTCGGCCGCAGCCCGGGCGGCGTCGAGCACCTGTTCGGCGTCCTCCTGGGCGCGGCCCATGATGGTCAGCGCGTCGGAGGTCGCCTGTTGCCGGCGTGTGTCGGCATCCATGCGGATGCGGTCCGCCTCCGACTGGGCCCGGGCCACGATGTCACGCGCCTCGGAGGTGCCCTGGTCGACGATCCCCCGCACCTCGCCGGCGGCGGTCTCCCGGATGCGCGCCGCGTCCTCGCGGGCATTGGAGATGAGCTCCGCCGCCTCAGACTCGGCCGCGCGAATGCGATTATCGGCCGCGCGACTGCCCTCGGCGATGCGCTCGCGCATGCGACGCTCGGCCTCGAAGCGGATCTCCTCGGCGGCGTCCTCGGCCGCCTCGAGGATGGCGCTCAGACGCTGATCAATGGAACCGCGGGCAGTCATAGCCACGGATGCTATGCACACCCGCTGCAAGCAGCGCAAAAACCCTCGCACCCGAGCCGCCCCGGACACCCACCCCGAAGTAACCTGAAGCTCCGAGCTGATGTCTGAGACCGCCCCTGAAGCCGTGCCGGATAATCCGGCGATCGCCGAGCGCCACTACGACAACGCCGACATCGAGGCCAGATGGCAGGCGATCTGGGAGGCCGAGAAGACCTGGGAGGTCTCGGACGAGCCCAGCGACCAGCCGCGCTCCTACGTCCTGGAGATGCTGCCCTACCCAAGCGGCGAGCCTCACATCGGGCACCTGAAGAACTACGCGATCGGTGACGCGATCGCCCACTTCCGCCGCCGCAACGGTCAACTGGTGCTGCACCCGATGGGCTACGACGCCTTCGGACTGCCGGCCGAGAACAACGCGATCAAGACCGGAATCCCCCCGCGCGAGGCCACCGACAAGTCGATCGCCCAGTTCCAGCAGGCGTTCAAGTCCTGGGGCATCAGCATCGACTGGTCCCGGGAGTTCGGGACCCATGAACCCGAGTACTACCGCTGGACCCAGTGGCTGTTCTTGAAGTTCTTCGAGCGGGGCCTGGCCTACCGCAAGGAGTCGGCGGTCAACTGGTGTCCCAACGATCAGACCGTGCTGGCCAACGAGCAGGTGATCAACGGCCACTGCGAGCGCTGCGGGGCCGAGGTCGAGCTGCGCCAGCTGGAGCAGTGGCAGTTCAAGATCACCGCCTACGCCGACCAGCTGCTCGAGGACCTCGACACCATCGACTGGCCCGAGCACGTCAAGACCCAGCAGCGCAACTGGATCGGCCGCTCCCAGGGCGCCGAGGTCCGGTTCCACTCCAGCGCCAACGACACCGACTACGGCGTCTTCACCACCCGTCCCGACACGCTGTTCGGGGCCACGTTCTTCGTCATGGCGCCTGAGCACCCCGACGTGCTCAAACTGGCCGCCGGCGGGCCGCACGAGGCGGCGGTGCGCCAGTACGTCAACCACGCGCTGACCGAGTCCAAGGAGGACCGCGGGGCCGCGGAGAAGACCAAGACCGGCGTCCCCCTGGGCACGACGGTGATGAACCCGGTCACCGGTGAGGAGATCCCCATGTGGGTCGCCGACTACGTGCTGATGGAGTACGGCACCGGCGCGGTGATGGGCGTTCCAGGCCACGACGAGCGCGACCACGCGTTCGCCCGCGCCTACGGTCTGCCGATCCGCCGCGTGGTTGCCTCTGAGGTCGACGAGCTGCCCTACACCGGCGACGGGCCGATGGTCAACTCGGGTGACTTCGACGGTTTGCACAACCGCGACGCCTACGGCCAGATCGTCGGCTGGCTGGCCCGCAACGGCCTGGGCAAGGCCTCGACCAACTACCGCCTGCGCGACTGGCTGCTCTCGCGCCAGCGCTACTGGGGCTGTCCGATCCCGATCATCCACTGTCCGATCGACGGCCTCGTCCCGGTCCCCGAGGATCAGCTGCCGGTGCGCCTGCCCGAGATTCAGGACTACAAGCCCAAGGGCCAGTCCCCGCTGGCGGCGGCGACCGACTGGGTGAACGTGTCCTGTCCCGTCTGCGGGGGTCCGGCCCAGCGCGAGACCGACACGATGGACACCTTCGTCGACTCCTCCTGGTACTACATCCGCTACACCGACGCCCATAACGACCAGGCACCATGGGACCGCGGCGTCGCGGACCGGTGGATGCCGATCGACCAGTACATCGGCGGGGTCGAGCACGCGATCCTGCACCTGCTCTACTCGCGTTTCTTCGTCAAGGCTCTGGCCGATATGGGCCTGCTCGGCTTCCGCGAGCCCTTCCGGGCGCTGTTCACCCAGGGCATGATCCTCGGCCCCAACGGCCACAAGATGTCCAAGTCCAAGGGCAACGTGATCAGTCCGGCGCCGATCATCGCCCGCTACGGCGCTGACGCGGCCCGCACCTACATCCTGTTCATCGGTCCGCCCGACCAGGACGCGCCGTGGAACGAGTCGAGCCTGGAGGGCGTGCACCGCTTCCTCACCCGGCTGTGGCGCGTGGGGGAGGAGCTCGCCGCGGCTGGCGTGGGTGGCGGTGGTTCCGGCCGGGAGCACGGAACCACCGGCGGAGGGCCCGGAGCCTCACCGGAGGTCACGGGGGACGATCTCACCCTGCTGCGCAAGGCGCACTGGGCGATCGACAAGGTCACCCACGACCTCGACGGACGCTTCTCCTTCAACACCGCCATCGCGGCGCTGATGGAGCTGGTCAACGAGCTCTACAAGCGCCCGGGGGCCGACCCGGCGGTGCGCGCCTTCGCCACCGAGACGGCAGCCAGTCTGGTGTTCCCCTTCGCCCCGCACATCGGCTCGGAGGTCTATGAGCGCCTGACCGGCCGACGTGTGTGGGAGCAGCCCTGGCCGACCGCCGACCCGGCGTTCCTGGCCACCGACACCTTCCAGCTCGTCTGCCAGGTCAATGGCAAGCTCCGCGACCGCGTGGACGCGCCCACCGGGGCTGACCGCGACGTGCTCGAGGACCTGGCGCTGCGCGCGCCCGGTGTGCAGTCCCACACCACCGGACGCGAGATCGTCAAGGTGATCGTCGTGCCCGACAAGCTCGTCAACATCGTCGTCCGCTGACCATGCCCCGCCGCTACGTCGCGGTCGTGGGCGCCAGCCAGGCCACCGATGACGATCTCCGTGACGCCGAGGAGGTCGGGCGGCGGCTGGGGGAGGCCGGCGCGATCGTCGTGTGCGGCGGCCGTGGCGGGGTCATGGCCGCGGCGTCCAAAGGCTGTGCGGAGGCGGGCGGAACCGTGATCGGCATGCTGCCCGGTGAGGACCGCTCCGACGCCAACGCGTGGGTGACCATCGCCATCCCGACCGGCCTCGGCGAAC
>CAZZVR010000136.1:0-10779 GCA_964657595.1 Burkholderia sp. PAMC 26561
AGGACCGAAGATCCTGGGCATGACGCACGTCTCTCGAGGCAGGGGACCGGAGAATCGAACTCCGATTTGCGGTTTTGGAGACCGCCGTGATGGCCGTTACACTAGTCCCCTGTGTATTGCAGCCGATTCCACGGCCACGGATGACGCAGCGCCGATTGTAGGAAGCCCACGTCTGCGATGACGGTGCTCGAGCGGCTAACCTAACGCCACCTCGCGGGCGAGGTGTTAACGGCTGCATGCGAGCCTTCCAAGCTCAAGGAGCGGGTTCGAGTCCCGTCGCCCGCTCTCTCAGCTGCGCGCAACCCGCCAGCACCTGAGCAGCTCTCCGACCGGCCCGCGGGATCGCGCCCGCCGGAGGTGGCAGTGCACGCAGACGACCTGGAAGTCGCCCAGCACGGTCGGTCCTGCCTCCCAATCGCGGAGGGTGATCTCGCCGCTGGGGAAGTCGGCGATGTCGCCGGGATGATCGATCTCGAGCACTGAGGGGTCCGACTCTCCGCAGTCCACACACTGCCGGGTGACCGGATGGGGGGTGGGGTTCTCGTCTCTGGGCACAAACGCATGTTCGCACCCAGCACGGACGGAACGTGGCGGCCATCAGGCTGGATCCCGTCTCTGCCGATAGGTACCCCAGACCCCGGTGACCTAGGACTTTTCGCCACGTCCCAGCGCGGGTAAGATCGCACCGGCACCCGGAGATCCGGGCACGAGCAGGGGGAACATCAGGTGACGGCACATTCCATCGAGACACCATCGCAGCGAGCGTCGCTCCCGCGGACTCCGCTGATCGCCACTGCCGCTCTGGTGGCGATCGTCGCCGCCTTCGCCGTCGCCTACCTGCTGGCTCACCACAGCGCGCCCAAGCCACTCGCCGCCAAGGTCGTCACCGTCCAGATCAAGCCCGGGCCCGATACGGCCACGCTGAAGAAGGCCTTCGCCACGACGAACATCCACGCGCTCATCAAGCCGGTGGTCCACAAGAAGAAGCCCAAGGCGGCGACCACCACCACGAGCCCTGCGGTGGTGCCTGTCACGCCGGTCAGCCCCACCCCATCCTCTTCGAGTACCTACACGCCTCCCGCCACGACCTACGTCCCGCCCGCCGCGTCGAGCGGCGGCAGTTCCTCGGGCACCAGCTCAGCGCCCAAGAAGAAGTCGCCACCGTCGGGCGGCGGCGTCATCACCGTCGGCTGAGCGCGCCAGCGCGTGCGCGTCGTCATTGACCATCCGGGTGAGCCGCTCGAGGACGTCGAGCTGATCATCACCGACGTCGACGCCACCGTGGCCGAGCTGCTGAGCGCACTCGGCGCCGAGGACGCCGACCGGGTTCCCGGGATCGTCCTCGATGGGCGTTTCTGCCACGTCGATCTGGCGCTGGAGGAGATCGGGCTCTACGAGGGGGCGATCATCCGCCTCGACGGCCCCCCGCGGGACATCGACACGCCGGCTCCGGCCACGCTCGAGCTCAGGGTCGTGGGCGGGCTGGACGCCGGACGCCGGATGCCGCTGCGGGCCGGTGTCACGATCACGGTCGGCCGCGACCCGAGCGCTGACCTGGTCCTGGATGACGCCGGCGTGTCACGGCGCCATATGGAGCTCATCGCCGGTGCCAGCGGCATCGTCACGGTGACCGATCTCGACTCGGTGAACGGCACCTGGATCGAGGGCAGGCGCATCAGCGAACCCGCCGCGCTGAGCCCGGGTGCGATATTCGAGGCGGGAGACGTCGCGTTGGTCGTCGCCGAACCAGGTGCGACGCTGGCCTTCGACCCGCTGCGCGAGTCCCGGGGGGACGGCACCGCCGCGTTCAACCGCCCGCCGCGCGCACGTCGGCCCGATACAGCGGCCCCGCTCACGCTGCCCGAGCAGCGCTCGGCGCCGGAGAAGCCGCAGTTCAGCACCGTCGCGGCGGTCGGACCTCTGGTGCTCGGAGTGGTGATGGTGGTCGTGACGCGGAATATCTTCTTCGCGCTGTTCATGGTCCTCAGCCCGGTCCTCACCGTCGGGGGCTACTTCGAGCAGCGCCGCCGGGTGAACAAGACGACCCTCGGGCAGGGCCGCGAGCACCAGATGGCGGTGCAGCGCTTTGAGGAGCAGCTGGCCGAGCGGCGCGATGACGAGCTCAAACGCCTGCGTCTGCGCTTGCCCGATGTTGCCGGCGTGGTGCGCCGAGCCGTGGGTCCCGAGCCGACGCTCTGGGAACGACGCGCCGACGACGAGGACTTCCTGCTGCTGAGCGCGGGCTTTGCCAAGATTCCCTTTCAGCCCGAGCTTGACCGCCGCCACAGCTTCGGTGCCGTCAGTGAGCAGGCTGAGGCGACGCTGAAGCGATTCCAGCGCCTGCCGCCGGCCCCGGTCGAGGTGGATCTGGCGCGCGGTGGAGTCGTGGGGATCGTCGGACCTCGCGCGCCGAGTCTCGCGGTGGCCCGGTCCCTGCTGTGTCAGGCGGCTGCGCTGGAAGGACCGGCCGATCTCCAGATCGCCGTGCTCACCGGCGCCCAGAGCGCCGAGGAGTGGGGGTTCGCCAAGTGGCTGCCGCACGCGCGTGACCTGTTCGCCGGTGGATCGCGACGCCTGATCGCGGCGGACCGATCCGGCGTCGAGAGTCTCATCTCCACCTTGCGTGAGCGTCGCGAGGCCGACCCCCGCACGCTCTTGGCGGTGCTCGACAGTCCCGAGCTGATCGAGGGACGCGGCGCGCTCGGCCGGACCCTGCTGCGCGAGGGCCCCCAGGTGAGCGGGATCATCCTCGCCGCCACCACCGAGCGGCTGCCGGCGAACTGCACGACGGTGATCGAGGTGCGGGCGGGGACCGCCGAGGCGAAGCTGCTGAGGCCGCAGCGCGGCGAGGTGGTGGACCCGGTGCTGCTCAGCGGCCTCTCGGCCGACACCGCCGCCGCCTGCGCCCGCGCGTTGGCCCGCTTTGAGGACGCCGATCTCAATCTCGAGGGCGGCACGCTGCCCACCGATGTCGAGCTGCTGCCGCTGCTCGGCCTCAGCGAGGTGAGCGCCTCGGCGCTGGTCGACCGCTGGAGCCAGAGCTTCACCCAGAGCACCCTGAGCGCCACCTTCGCCGTGGACCGCGACGGGCCCTTCACCATCGACCTGGTCCGCGACGGTCCCCATGGCCTGATCGCCGGCACCACCGGCTCGGGTAAGTCCGAGATGCTGCGCAGCCTGGTCGCCGCGCTGGCCGTGGGCTATTCCCCCGAGCGGCTCAACTTCGTGCTCATCGACTACAAGGGCGGAAGTGCCTTCGCCCGCTGTGCGGAGCTGCCTCACACCGTGGGAATGGTCACCGACCTCGACGAGCAGCTGGGCTCGCGCGCCCTCACCAGCATGGAGGCCGAGCTCCGGTACCGCGAGCGCTTCCTGCGCCAGTACGACGCCGACGATCTCATCGCCCTCGACCGCCTCGTGGCGGCCGGACGCGCTGAGCCGCTGCCCCGGCTGGTGGTGATCATCGACGAGTTCGCCACCCTCGCGGCCGAGCTGCCCGATTTCATGACCTCGCTCGTGGGCATCGCCCAGCGCGGACGCAGTCTCGGCGTCCATCTGCTGTTGGCGACCCAACGTCCGGCGGGGGCGGTCAACGAGAACATCCGTGCCAACACCAACGTCCGCATCTGCCTGCGCGTGCAGACCGCTCAGGATTCCAGCGACGTCCTGGATGACCGAGCGGCCGCCACCATCTCGCGGATTCAGCCGGGTCGGGCCTATGTCCGGCTCGGGCCCAGCGAGATCGATCCGATCCAGACCGCGCTGGTCACCGGGCCGGCGCAGTTGACCGAGCTGGCCCCGGTGCGAGTACGACCGTTTCAACCGCTCGACGATGCCCCCTCCGGCCCCGCCGCGGGCGATGACCCCAGCGCCGGTCCGGCCGAGAGCAGCCTTGATCTCCTGGTGGGTGCCGCGGCAGAGGCTCACGCTGACGCTGCGCCCCCGCGTCGGCCCTGGCTGGAGCCGCTGGCGGCCCTGGTGAGTCTCGAGCAGCTGCTCCTCGATCTCCACGACGCCGGTGACAACGCTCGCCTGCTCCCCTTTGCCGGGTCCGGCGGGTTCACGGTGCCGCTCGCCCTGGCCGACGACCCCGCCGCCCAGGCTCAGTACGCGGCCGGTTGGAATCTCGACGCCGGCAACCTGCTGCTGACCGGGATCGGTGGGAGCGGCACGACCACCGCGCTGCGGTCGCTCGCCATGTCGCTGGCCAGCCTGACGCCGCCGGACCGGTGCCACCTCTATGTGCTCGACTTCGGCGCCGGCGAGCTGGCCGAGCTCGGCGCACTGCCCCACACCGGAGCGGTCGTCGCCGCCTCCGAACACGAGCGCCAGACTCGACTGATCCGCACCCTGCGGACCGAGCTGAACTCGCGTCGCGAACATGGGTTCGCGGACCGTCCGCGCATCGTGCTGCTCCTCGACGGCTACACGGGGTTCGTCTCCGAGCACTCAGATCTGGCCGGGGACGCCGTACGCGAGGAGTTCAGCCGTATCTGGGCTGATGGGCCCGAGCTGGGTATCCACACGGTCCTGTCTGCGGACCGGCCCGGTGCGGTGCCCAACGCGCTGGCGTCGCTGGCCCAGCAGCGGATCGTTCTGGCGCTGGCCGATCAGGCTGAGTACGCCCAATTCGGCATTCGCCGTCACCAGCTGCCCCGCTTCAGCCCCGGGCGCGCGCTGCTGGCCGCCGATCCCCCCAAGGTGCTGCAGATCGCACAACCCGAGACCGACGCGAGCGTGCTCGCCGCGCAGTTGCGCAGCCGCTACGGGGCTGTGAACCCTCCGCGTCAGATCGGTGTCCTGCCCCGGCAGGTGACGGTCTCCGAGGTGCTCGACCAGGCCGTCGACCCCGCGTCGCTTGCAGACGGCGTGCTCTGGCTGCCGGTGGCCATCGAGGATGGCGATCTGGCCCCGGCCGGGTGGTCGCTGTACCCGGGTGAGCACGCGCTCATCTCGGGCCCGGCGCGTACCGGTCGCACCAGCACGTTGGCCGCCCTCGCTCAGATCTGCGCCGCGCGCTACCCCGAGGTGGAGATCGCGGTGCTGGGCCCCCCACGTTCGGGGCTGATGAGGTTGCCCGGCCTGTGGGGCCGGGCCTCCAGCGCGGAGGAATTGACCGAGCTGGTGGCCGCTCTCCGGGCCCCGGCTGAACCGGCGTCGCGGCGGCTGCTGCTGATCGACGATGCCGACGCCATCGAGGATCCCGGGATGGCGTTGACCGGGTTGCTGGGCGACCGTGAGGCCAACGTCAGCGTCATCGCCGCTGGCCGCCCGGAGACCTTCCGTTCATTCGGTCATTGGAGCGCCGGCCTGCGCTCCGCCCGCAACGGCTTCCTGCTCGCCCCGGATCCCAACCTGGACGGTGGCCCCCTGGGCGTCACCCTGCCACGCCGACCAGCTCCCCCGAGCCGGCCCGGCTGTGGCTACCTGGTGACCGGCGGCGACCTGGTGCTCGCCCAGGCCGCCCTGGGCGAGGCGCCGGTCACCGCCGGCTGATCTGAGGGGCCGTCTGCGTTGCCGTCGCTCAGCTGGCCATGGAGGAGCGCACCGCGTCCTCGGTGTTCTGGTACTGGGTACCGGCCGACGCGAGCAGTCGGGAGATGCCCTCCAGGGCCTTCTGCAGACCGTTGGCCGAGGTCTGCCACTGGGTGTAGAGCTCGTTGAACTGTCCGGAGGCCGCGCCCATCCAGTCATTGCCGACGACGCTCGTGACCTGGGTGGACAGGGTGCTCAGCTCGTTGTTGATGTTCGTCGCGCTGCCGCTGACCTGACCTGAGAGGGTGTGGAGATCCTCCGCGGTGACCTTGATGAGACTCATAGCGTGCGTCCTCCTGGCGTCTCTGACGCCGGTCGTCTGATTTTCGGCCCCGATCGAACCGTGTATGTAGTGTCGGGCTCAGCGCCCGTTCTCTCAAGTCGACCAAGGTATGAACGCTCAATACCGTTTAACAGAAATGTGAAACGTGGCGTGACGCCGGCCTCGACCAAGGTTCAGCCCTTCACCGCGGCGGCCGCGGCCGTGGCCAGTTTGACCGAGTCGCGGCGAATCGCGCTGCGGGCCGCGTTGTAGGCGCTCACCCGTTTCTTCCGGGCGGCGTAGGCAGCCTTCTCCCAGTCGACCGCCACCGCGCTCACCGCGCGGTGCAGTGCCGTGGCGGCGCCCAACCGACGCTCGGACGCTGGCAGCTTGTCGAGCGCTCGGGCGGTGATGGTGTACTCACCCTCGAGCGCCCGAGCGGCCGCGGCCTGAGCCGTACTGGTCCTGGCGGCGTTGAGCTTCCGGGTCTCGGCGGCACGACGGTGCGACAGGGTGACCAGCAGCGGCCGCACGGCGGCGGCCAGACCCACTGTCGGCGTCGTCACGGTCCGTGCGGTCAGCGTACGTGCCCCCGGCGTGGTGGCGACCCCGACGCCCACCCCGGCACCGGCGGCCACCACCACGGCCAGCGCCACGGCGACCCAGAGCTTCCAGCCGCGCGAGTGCTCCGCCGGGTCCGGGGCCTCAGCCTCGACTTCGGCGTGGCGGCGTGAGTTGCGCAGCATGGTGTCGTTGTCCGCCTCGGCCAGCCCGCCGGCGTTGGCCCTCGATGCGCCTCGCGCCCGCGCGTCCCGGGAGAGGAGGCGGGTCTGCGCGGGGGTCGCGGGTGTCGTCTCGCCGGTCTCGGTGTCGGCGAGCTTGGCGAGCGCCGACGCGCCGGTGCGGTCACCCTCCAGGTCGCTCGCCACCGTCAGCTCGATGCGCGCCTCGCGCCGCCAGCGCGGACCGAGCAGCGTGATCGCCACCTCCTCGAGGTCGTCCCACGCCGCCTGCGCGGTCAGAAAGCGGTCCTCGGGCGCCTTGGCCAGGATCCGGTCCAACCATTGCGCGAGAGCGGGGTCGACCTCGGGAACGATCTCGCGGATCGGCGGCGCCGGCTCGTGGATGTGCTTGTAGAGGACGGCCATCGGCGTGTCCTCGGAGGTGAACGGCGGCCGGCCGGCCAGGGCCTCCCAGATGACGATGCCGAGCGAGTAGAGGTCGGCCTGGGGACCGAGTGACTCACCGAGCGCCTGCTCGGGGGCCATGTAGGCCGGGGTGCCGATGGTCGTGCCGGTCATCGTCGCGAAGGACCGCGGGACGACGGTGGTCAGAGCCCGCGCCACGCCGTAGTCGGAGATCTTCACGTGGCCGTCGGCGGTGACGAGCAGGTTCTCGGGCTTGAGGTCGCGATGGATCGTGTGGTGGCTCTCACCATGGGACAGTCCGGCCAGCACGTTCTCCGCGACCCCAAACACCTGCGCCGGCGTCAACCGGGTCAGGTAGGGGCGCAGGGACCCGCGGGGCAGGTACTCCATCGCGATGTAGGGGAGACCGTCATCCTCGAAGAACTCGTGGATGGTCACGATGTTGGGGTGGTTCATCGCGCCGATCAGACGCGACTCGTTGACGAAGCGCTCGGCGAAACCCGGATCCCCGGCGTGGTGGGGGGAGAGCTCCTTCAGGGCGACCAGTCGATCGAGGTCGGGCTGGTGGGCCAGGTAGACGATCGCGGTCCCCCCGCGACCGAGTACCTCGACCAGCTCATAACGCCCGACACGCCGCAGTGACTCCGCCATCCCTCGCAGGAATGTAGATCTACGGCGCCTGAAGTACCAGTACGCAGTTCTGGCCGCCGAAGCCGAACGCGTTCACCACGGCGCTGCGCACCGGCATCTCGCGCGCCACCTGGGGCACGTAGTCGAGGTCACAGTCCGGATCCGGGGTCTCCAGGTTGATCGTCGGCGGGACCACCCCGTCGCGCATGGCCAGCAGCGCCACCATCACCGAGATGGCGCCCGCCGCACCGATCATGTGACCGGTCATCGACTTGGGGGAGGTGATGGCCAGCGACTGAGCCGCGGCCCCGAAGGCGGTGTGCAACGCCTTGGTCTCCACCGCGTCGTTGATCTTCGTCCCGGTCCCGTGGGCAACCACGAGGTCGACGTCGGCGCCGGCTACGCCCGCCCGTGAGAGGGCCTGGGAGATCGCCCGGGCGGCGTCGGCCCCCGAGGGCTGGGGATGGCTGATGTGAAAGGCGTCGGCGGTCAGCGCCCCGCCGCTCACCGAGCCGTAGACGCGGGCGCCGCGGGCGGCGGCGAACTCGGCCGACTCCACCACCATCACCACCGCGCCCTCGCCGAACACGAAGCCGTCGCGCTCGGCGTCGAAGGGACGCGACGCGGCGCCGGGGTCGTCGTTGTTGAGCGACAGCGGACCCATGTTGGCCAGGCCGGCGAAGATGATCGGGGCGATGCTGGCGTCGGTGCCCCCGGCGATCACGACGTCGGCCTCGCCGCTGAGGATCAGCCGGCGCGCCTCCAGCAGGGCGGCGTTGCCGCTGGCACAGGCCAGCGCCGAGGCCGACACCGGCCCGTGCAGGCCGAGGTCGATGGCCACCTCGCACGCCGGCATGTTCGTGATCATCGCCGGCACGAAGTAGGGGCTGACGCCCCGCAGACCCTGCTCGTGGAAGTGATCGGAGGCGTAGCTGCTCTCGGCTGACCCGCCGAGGGCGGCGTTGATGACCACTCCGACCCGGTCCGGGTCGATCGACGCGCCGACGTCGTCGCCGATGCCC
Organism: Burkholderia sp. PAMC 26561; assembly: GCA_964657595.1. GTDB lineage: Bacteria > Actinomycetota > Thermoleophilia > Solirubrobacterales > Solirubrobacteraceae > Palsa-465. The sequence continues at coordinate 8,598 of CAZZVR010000136.1, forward strand.
TCGGTCACCCCGCTGGAGAGTCCGGCGTCGGCGAACGCCTCGCGCGCGGCTGCCACCGCCAGCTGGGAGTAGCGGGCCGAGCGCCGGAAGCGCTTGGTCCCCATCACCGCCTCACCGTCGAAATCCTTGACCTCGGCGGCGATCTTGACCGGCAAGTCGCTGGGATCGAACAGCGTGATCGGCCCCACCCCGGTCTCGCCGGCCACCAGGGCCCGCCAGGTCGAGGGTGCGTCGAGGCCGACCGGGGTGACGGCGCCGATCCCGGTGATCACCGGGGCGGCGCTGGAGGACAGGCTGACGGTGGGGTTCATGTCCGCGCGAGCCGTCCCGCGGCGGCGTCGTCGATGGCCTGGGAACGGATGCGGTAGTGCAGCTTCTTGCCGGTGGCGGTCATCGGCAGTTCGTCGACGAAGCGGTAGGCCCGCGGGCGCTTGTAGGGTGCCAGCATCGGGTGTCCGTGCACATGGGCCTCCAGGGTGGCGGCATCCAGGCCGCCGTTGGCGGGCACCACGTAGGCGACCACCAGCTCACCCCAGTGCTCGTCGGGCAGGCCGACGACGGCGGCGTCGGCGACGCCGGGGTGCTCGGACAGCACGGCCTCGACCTGGGTCGGGTGCACGTTCTCCCCGCCGGAGATGATCATGTCGTCCTTGCGCCCGACGACGGTCACATAGCCCTCGCCGTCCCAGGTGGCCAGGTCCCCGATGTAGAGCCAGCCGTCGCGGAAGCGCGCCGCCTGCTCCGCGGGCTGGTTGACGTAGGCGTACCCGGACTTGACCGACCGCACGATCACCTCACCGACCTCCTGTCCGTCCCGGGCCGCGAGTTCGTCCGGTTCGGCGTAGCGATCCTCGAACACCTTCACCACCGCGACGTCGTCGTCGGTGCAGGCGCGTCCGGCGGAACCGGCGTGGGCGGGCAGATCAAAGGGCCGTAGGAACGTGTTCCAGAACGCCTCGGTGGTGCCGTAGCCATTGAAGATCCGGGGCGTGAGCAGCTCCTGGTAGCGCAGGCAGGCCTCACGGTCGAGCGGGGCGCCCATGGTCACGATTCCGTTGAGCGAGCCGAGGTCCCGTGGGCGCGCCTGCTGCTCGGCTGCCAGCAGCTGGAGGTTCGTCGGCGCGCCGATGAGGAACGTCAGGCGGTGGGCCTGGACCCAGTCGAGCACCACCGCCGGGTCAAAAGCGGCCAGGGACACCGACTCGGCCCCGACGTAGAGGACGGGATTGGGACCGCCGGAGTACAGCCCGCCGCGATGGAACCACGGCGTCATGTTGAGGGTCCGATCCTCCGGGGTCAGCGGGAAGTGCATGATCACGTCGTGGGCCGACAGCACCTCGACGATGGCCGGCAGCGATACACCCTTGGGCAGCCCGGTGGTGCCCGAGGTGTAGAGCCGGGTCGTCTCGGCGTAGATGTCGTCGGGCAGATCGCCGCTCAGCGGAGCGTCGGCGAGGAGCTCGGAGAACGGCTCAGCGGCGGTGCCGGCGGACCCGTTCCGGGGCGTCTGGGGGGGGTGGCCGCCGGCGCCAGCGACCACGCCGGTGAGCGTCGGGGTGTGGCCGGCACGGTCGATCGCCTCCCGCGCCGCGGGTGCGATCGAGGCGTCGTAGATGAACGCGGCCGGCCGGCTGTCGTCGAGCACATGGGCGATCTCGCCCGCCGCCAGCCGGAAGTTGATCGGCGAGCCGACCGCACCGAGCCGCTGGGCGGCCAGCCAGGTGAGCGCGAACTCGGGACCGTTGAACAGGTCGAAGCAGACCACGTCTCCGCTCCCGACCCCACGGCGGGCCAATCCGGCCGCCAGGCGCTCGACGTCATGCCACAGCTCCGCGTAGGTCCAGCGCCGCTCGGTGGCGGGATCGTGGAGCGCCGGACGCGTGGCGAAGCGAGTCGCGTTGCGTCGCACCCCCGCCAGGTAGGTGAACTGGTGCTCGAACACCTGCCGGAAGGCGGCTGGGTCGTACGTGTAGGGGGCGCTCACGGCGACGAGCATGCTAGGACGCCGAGGGGCGCCATGCTTACGCTCGTGTAACAAATCACCCCTGGTCGGGGTGTGTCGGGCTGAGAAAACCGCCGAGCTGGGGGAGCGCGACCGCCGCGGGCTATCATCGGCCCCCTGCACACCGGGGAGTGGCGCAGTCTGGTAGCGCACCCGGCTGGGGGCCGGGCGGCCGCAGGT
>CAZZVR010000137.1:0-10769 GCA_964657595.1 Burkholderia sp. PAMC 26561
AGGCCTCGCGGCGCTGGATGCCGCGCGCGACTCCGATGTCCAGGCGCCCGTTGGAGAGCTGGTCCAGCAGCGCGAGATCCTCCGCCAGGCGCAGCGGATGCCAGAACGGCGGGGTCACCGCGCCGGTGCCGATCCGCAGGTTCTCGGTGATCGCCGCCATGTAGGCACCGGCCAGGATCGGGTTCGGATTGATCTCGAATCCCTCGCCCCCGAAGTGGTGCTCACCCTGCCACAGGGTGCCGAAGCCGGCCTGGTCGATTGCCACGACCTGTTCAATGGCCATATCGAGCAGTTGCCGGTAGCTGTACTCGTTATCGGGGTTGTCCATCGTGAACAGGTAGTCGAACTGCATGGCAGGCTCCTTACTGGGGTCTCACGCTGTTTACACCCATACAAGACGTAATTCAAGCAATACTGCACCTGAGTGGCCTTCGCTTTCGACTCGAGACAGGTCCACGGCTGCGGTACGGACCGGGCCGTGGTCACGCTACCGACCGGCTGGACCGCCCCGCGCATGTTCGGCGGTATGGCCATGGCCTGTGCGCTGCGGGTGGGTGAGCTCGACGGCGCCGGCGCCATCGCCCCGCTGTCGGCGTCGGCCACTTTCCACCGGGCGTTGTATCCGGGGCCGGCCGAGGCCCGGATCACCGAGCTGGCCCGGACCCGCCGGACCCGGGCCATCCTCGTGCGGGTCGGTGATCAGCTCACCCTGAGCGCCACGCTGGTCGGCCTCTCGGCGCTGGCCGGCGGCCGCCGCGGCGCGCCACCGGTGCCGGCCCCGGAGGAGCTGCGTCCTCTGGTCTCGCGGGGACGTGGACCCGTCGCCGCGCTCGCCCGGCGGGTTGACTGGCGTGCCGTGACCCCCTGGGCGGACCGCGAGGCGGGGGGAGAGGTGCTCGCCTGGTTGGCGCCCCGGCGCGTGCCCTGGATCGCTGGCGGCTACCTCGACCCGCTGTGGTACTGCGTGGCGGCCGATCTGCTCGGACCCGCCGTCTACACGGGAACGCCCTTCACCATCGCTACGGTCACCCTCGACCTGCAGATCTACGGATTGACTCACAGCCCGTGGCTGCTCCAGCGGGTCATCCCCGACGCCGCCGGGCCGTGGGCCGGTGGCCGCGTGGAGCTGTTCGACCGATCGGGCCGGCTCGTGGCCACCGCCGCTCAGCGCGCCCGCCTGCTCGACGCACACGTCGAGGACGAGCCCTGGTGCGTGACTGCCTTCGGGACGGGTCAGACCCGCGCTGTTGCACCATGAACGTAATCAATTCCTGTGTGACTTGAATTGCGGGTGACGATCGCCTAGCGTCGAGGTCATGGACCTCCTCGACCTCGAACGCGTCACCCCGGCCGACGTCGAGCTCTACCGGGCGGCCGGCTTTGGCCGCACCGCCGGGCTCGGACGGCGTCCCGCGCTGCTGGTGATCGACGTGCAGTACCGCACCACCGGTCGTCGGCGCGTACCGATCGCGGAGGCCATGGCCGAGTACCCGACCGCCTGCGGGGACCGCGGCTGGACGGCCGTCGACCGCATCGCCGAGCTGCTCGCCGGCGCCCGTGCCGGGGGTGTGCCGGTCCTGTTCGCTCACGTCGCCCCCAAGACCGAGACGACCACCGGGGGCTTCCGGCTCAAGACGCCGTCGCTGGCCTCCAGTGACGCCTCGGCCTATGACTTCGTCGCCGAGGCCGCGCCGCTGCCCGGTGAGCCGCTGATCGCCAAGGACCACCCGAGCGCCTTCTTCGCCACCTCGCTGACCACCCACCTGGTCTCCCTCGGGATCGACACGCTGATCCTCACCGGCGCCACCACCAGCGGCTGTGTGCGGGCCAGCGCCGTGGACGCCTTCTCGCTCGGCTTCCGCGTGGGGGTCGTCGCCGACGCGGTGTTCGACCGCCTCGACCTCGTCCATGAGGCCTCGCTGTTCGATATCGCCTCCAAGTACGGAGACCTGCTGGACACCGACGCGACCACCGACTACTTCAGGGAGATCGCCGCATGAGGATCGACTGGCACAGCCACGTCTGGCGCTCGGAGCACCTCGAGCCCGAGTGGGGCCCCGAGCTCGATGCCAACGTCGCCCCGGCGCCGGGCCCGAGCACGCTGGGACACTACGAGGATCACGTCGCGGCGATGGATCAGGCCGGCGTGGACGTCGCGATCGTCCTCGCGCTCGTCTCCTGTCACGTCGACCTGGAGATTCCCAACGAGTACGTGGCCGGATTCGTCGAGCAGAACCCCACCCGGGCGATCGGCTTCGCCTCCGTCGACCCGAGCGACCCCCAGGCCGTCGACAAGCTCAAGTACGCCGCGGGCGACCTCGGTCTCAGGGGCCTCAAGCTGTCGCCGCCGTACCAGGGCTTCCACCCCCACAGCCCCGAGGCGTTCCGGATCTATGAGACCGCCGCCGAGCTCGGTCTGGTCATCACCTTCCACCAGGGCGGCGTGTTCCTGCGCCGCGGCTTCCTCGAGCTCGCCTCACCGGCCCTGCTCGACAAGGTCGCGCGCTCGTTTCCGGAGATGAAGATCATCATCGCCCACATGGGACAGCCCTGGGTCCCCGAGACGGTCGCGGTGATGTTCAAGAACCCGAACGTGTTCGCTGACCTGTCGGCCCGCTACGGCCGGCCCTGGCAGCTGTATCAGATCATGATGAACATCACCGACTACGGAGTGACGGACCGGATCCTGTTCGGCTCGGACTTCCCGATCTACCGGCCCGAGATCTGCCTGGAGCAGTTCCGCGCCCTCGGTCAGGTCCCCACCCAGGGCCTGCCGCCGCTGGACTCCCAGATCATCGAGGACATCATCGAGAACCGGCCGCTGGAACGGCTCGGGCTCAGCCTGCCCGACGCGCCGTCCATGGCCACGAACCCGGAGCGCGCTGATGTCCAAGCTTGATCTGATCATCCGCGGCGGCACGCTCGTCGCCCCCGGAGCCGCCCCGCGCCTCGGAGATATCGGTATCCACGACGGGCGCATCGCCACGATCACCGCCCCGGGGGCGGATCTGTCCGCCGCCGACGTCATCGACGCGACCGGTCTGCACGTGTTCCCGGGCGTTGTCGACCCCCACCAGCACACCGGGGTCGGCAACGGGGTGGAGGACTACCGCACCGACACGGGCGCCTGTGCGCGCGGTGGCGTGACCAGCGCCTTCTACATGACGATGGCGCCCAACGCGCTCTACGCCGATGTGCTCGCCACTCAGGATGAGGCCGCCTCGACCCGCGCCCACGTCGACTACGGCTTCCACCCGGTGTTGATGAGCGAGGAGCATCGCGGTGAGCTCGACACCCTGCGCGAGCGCTTCGGCACCCGCACGTTCAAGTACTACATGCACTTCCGCGGGGATGAGGGCGCCTACCTCGGCGTCACCGGTACGGACGACGGACAGCTCTATGAGACCGTCCAGGCCGTTGCCGCCAACGGCGGGCTGCTGATGGTCCACGCGGAGAACCCCGAGGTCGTCTGGGCCCTGGCCGACCGGCTCAGGGCCGAGGGCCGTACCGACCTCGCCGCCTGGGATGACTCGCGCCCGCCCTTCGTCGAGGCCGAGGCGGTCCGCCGCGTCGGGTACTTCGCCCAGCACCTGGAGTGCGACCTCTACCTGGTGCACATGACCAACCGCGATTCACTCGAGCAGATCCGCGGTCTCCGCCACGAGTTTCCCAACCTGGCCCTCGGCGTCGAGACCTGCCCGCACTATCTGACCCACTCCAGCGAGGACCCGCTCGGCTCGGTCGGCAAGGTCAACCCCCCGCTGCGCCGGCGCGAGCACATCCAGCCGCTGTGGGAGGCGATCTTCGACGGCACCGTCGACACCCTCGGTTCCGATCATGTCGGCCGCAGCGTCTCCACCAAGGCCGGCACCATCTGGCAGGCGTCGGCCGGCTTCCCCTCCGGGCCCCAGCTGCTGCCGGTGCTGTTGACCGAGGGGCACCTGCGGCGGGGACTCCCGCTCTCCCGCGTCGCGGAGCTCTCGGCGCTGAACCCGGCGCGGCTGATGCGCTGTGCCGACCGCAAGGGCGACCTGCGCGTCGGCCTGGACGCCGATCTGGCCATCGTCGACCTGACGACCGAGCGGCGGTCTGACCCGACGTGGCTGGGCACCTTCGCCGACTACTCCGTCTATCAGGACATCCCGCTGTCGGGCTGGTCCCAGCACACCCTCGTGCGCGGTGTGCCGGTGATCCGTGATGGCGAGCTGGTGGGCGCCCCCGGCCACGGTGATCTGATTACCCGACCTCTGGAGGTTCCCGCATGACGACCGAGACCAAGCGTGAACAGAACCTGGCGGTGCTGGCCGGATACTTCGACGCCATGGCGGCCGGTGGGCCCGCGGCCACGATGCCCTTCTACCACGCCGAGGTCGTGCTCGAGGTGCCCGGTTCCCACCCGGCCTCCGGCCGCTACGAGGGCCGTGAAGGCGTGGGCGAGTTCGGTTCGCGGATGCGCGCTGCGTCGGGCGGCACCTTCAAGCTGACGCCGGTCGACCTGCTCGCCAGCGACGACCACGTCGTCACGGTGGCCCGCGCCCAGGCCGAGGTCGGCGGACAGACCCTGGAATGGGACCGCGTGATCGTGTCTGAGGTGCGGGATGGCGCACTCGTACGCCTGCGCTTTTTTGAGTCCGACCAGGCAGCGGTCGACGCTCTGCTGAGCCGCTCGGCATGAGCCGGCGGCTCATCTCGGCGGCGCTGGCGCTCATCGACGGCGAGTGGGTCACCGACGCGGAGATCCTCATCGACGGGGACCAGATCCTCGGCGCCGGACCGGCCGGATCCCTGGCGGCGAACGGCGCGATAGCCGGTATCGACGCAGAGGAGCTGAGCCACGAGGACTGGGGGGATGTCGCCGTCCTGCCCGGCTGCGTGAACGGTCACGGCCACACCTTTCAGGCGCTCGTGCGCGGGTTCGGCGACGATCTGCCGTTCGGGCGCTGGATGAGCGAGCTGGTCCACCCCACCGCCGCCGGCCTGGACCGCCACGCCATCGGTGTCGGCGCTCGCTTTGACTTCGCCGAGATGCTGCGGATGGGGATCACCACCGCGGTCGAGTTCTTCTACGTCCACGACGGCGCGAACGACAACGCGATGGCGGTCATCGAGGCCGCCCGGTCGCTCGGCATTCGCGTGGTCCTGGCTCGCTGCATGTTCGACGCGAACCCCGGCCCGCCCCGCTATCAGGAGACTCCAGAGGTCTTCGAGCGCAACTTCCGTGAGCTGGCGCTCGAGCTCGCCGACGATCCCTCTGCCCACGTGCAGCCGGCTCCGCACTCGGTGCTCGGCACCAGCAGCGAAATGCTCCGGCTCGGCAGCGCGCTGGCGGCCGAGTACGACACCCCGCTGCACGTCCACGTCGCCGACAACTGGGGCGAGGTGGAGGTCTCCCAGGCGCGTTGGGGCCTGACCCCGGTCGCCTACCTCGACTCGATCGGCGTGCTCGATCCTCAGCTGCTGGCCGTCCACGCCGTCGCGGTCGACGCACACGACCTCGAGCTGCTGGGCGAGTCGGGAGCCTCCGTCGTGCACAACCCGTCAACCAACGCCTTCCTCGGCGGCGGGATCGCCCCGCTGGTCGCGATGCTCGAGCGCAGCATCCCGGTCTGTCTCGGCACCGACGCGGCCGGCGCCAACAGCCGCCAGTCCATCTTCGAGGAGATGCGCATGGCGTCGCTCCTGGCCAAGGCCGTGGCCCGTTCCGGTGCCGCGATGACCGCCGAGCAGGTGCTTGCGCTCGGGACCTCGGCGGGCGGTCGGGCGCTGCGGCTGCCGGTCGGATCGATCGCCCCCGGCCTGCAGGCCGACTTCGTCGTGATCGACCTCCAAGCCCTGTCACTGCAGCCGAGGGCGACGGTGACGCACAACCTCGTGTACTCGATGCAGCCCGACGCGATCGCCCGCGTGATCATCGGAGGAAAGACGGTCGTCCAGGGCGGGGAGATCCTCGGCCTCGACGAGCGGGAACTCCGGTCCCAGATCACCCAGGTCACCCGCTCGCTGCGTCCGCTGACCGGGATCCACCCGCTGCTGGAGTCCTGACCAGCCGGTCCCCGCGCGAGGGATCGATACTCGCTAGCAACGCAATACCCTCGGTCGTGATGTCAGCTGAGAACCCGTCCAAACCCGACCCCCCGGAGCCCGCGAGTGAGGAGACGCAGCTCAGTCAGCGTCTGCGCAGCCTCCGTCACGAGAAGGGCATGCCGCTGCGGGAGATGGCCGAGATCGCCGGCGTCTCGGTCTCGTTCCTGTCTCAGGTCGAGCGCGGCACCGCGTCGCCCTCCATCGGCACCCTGATCCGCATGGCCCGGGCGCTGGATGAGACCGTCTCATCCTTGTTCGAGCCCCGCAACGCCGCCCGTCTGGTCCGCGCCAACGAGCGCCCGACGCTCGTGCACCCCGAGCGCCAGTGGTCAGAGGAGCTGCTCTCCCCCCGCGATTTCAGCCGCCTGCAGTTCATCCGTTCGACCGTCGCCCCGGGCGGTTCAACCGGTCCCGAGCCCCTCAGCTACGACGCTGCCGAGACCTGCATGCTCGTCGAGTCGGGCACGCTCACCGTCTGGCTCGAGCAGGAGGAGATGCAACTCGGTCCCGGCGACTGCCTCGCCTATGACCCCCACCAATCCCATCGTTTCCACAACGGCTCGGACGAACCGACCGTGCTGATCTTCGCGAGCAGCCCGCCGAGCTACTGAGTTTCGTCTCAGGGGCCAGGTCTTAGAAAGTCCTGCGGGCGCTCTCACACGTTTCCCGCACTGTTGTGTCCATGCTCGGTCAGGAAGCTGCCTGCACGCATCGCATGGTCCAGCGTCGCCCTGCGCCGGTTCACCCTGTGGGCCGTTGCGAATCCAGAGGTAGCTGAATGTCAACCACCACGTTCGAGCCGTTCGCTGCGGGGCATCCGACGGATGGCGAGCCCAGCCGACTCCGTGCCCTGCTGAGCGGAGGAGACCAGGATTCTGCCTGCTTCCGTCCCCTGCTCATTGCGCTGCTCACCGCGACGGCCATCGCCTACATCGTCAACCTGACCGCCTCAGGCGATGCCAACAGCTTCTACGCGGCCGCGGTTCAGGCGGGCACCAGGAGCTGGAAGGCGCTGTTCTTCGGCTCCCTCGACTCCTCGAACTTCATCACCGTCGACAAGCCGCCGGCGTCACTGTGGGTGATGGAGCTGTCGGGACGGATCTTCGGCTTCTCCAGCGCCAGCATGCTCATCCCCCAGGTGCTGGAGGGCGTCGTCTCCGTCGGCCTGCTCGCCGCGGCGGTGAAACGCTGGTTCGGCACAAGCGCGGGCCTGATCGCCGGTGCACTGCTGGCGGGCACCCCGGTGACGGCGCTGATGTTCCGCTTCAACAACCCAGACGCCCTGCTCGTCTGCCTGCTCGTGGCCTCCGCGTACTGCCTGGTGCGGGCCCTCGAGGGTGCCTCGACCCGCTGGCTGATCGGCGTCGGGGCACTGATCGGCTTCGCCTTCCTGGCGAAGATGATGCAGGCGTTCCTGGTCCTCCCCGGCTTCGCGCTCGTCTACATGATCGCGGCACCGACGAGCGTCCGCCGCCGCACGGCGCAGCTGCTGGCCGGTGGTGCGGTGATGATCGCCAGCGCCGGCTGGTGGGTCGCGATCGTCGCGCTCTGGCCCGCCTCCTCACGGCCGATGATCGACGGCTCGAGCGACAACAGCATCCTCAACCTGATCTGGGAGTACAACGGAATCGGTCGGCTCACCGGCAGCGGCGGTGGGCCCGGCGGCGGTGCCGGTGGCGGGCCTGGTGCCAACTTCAGCGGCAGCGCCGGGGTGTTCCGTCTGTTCAACGACCTGATGGGCGGCCAGGCCGCCTGGTTCATACCCGCGGCTCTGGTCGTGTTCGTCGGCGGTCTGGTCTGGCGCCGTCGCGCACCGCGCACCGACCGGATCCGGGCCGGGCTGATCATCTGGGGCAGCTGGCTGCTCGTCACCGCGGCGGTCTTCAGCTTCTCCAAGGGCACGATCCACACGTATTACACAGTGGCCCTGGCCCCCGCGTTCGCCGCGCTCGCCGGTGTCGGCGCTGCGTCGCTGTGGCAGCGCCGAGACCAGCTCGCCGCCCGGGTGATGCTCGCCGCGCTGGTGGCGACGACCGCCGGCGTGTCCGTGCTGCTGCTCAGCCGGGACTCCGGTTGGGAGGGGTGGTTGACCCCGCTGGTGATCGTCGCCGCGAGCATCGCCATCGCCGTCCTGCTCGCCCCGGTGCGGGTGTGGCCGCGCGTCACGGCCGCCGCCGCCGTGTGTGCCGCCATCGCGTGCCTCGCAGCCCCGCTCGCCTACACCGCCCAGACCATCTCGACCCGCCACACCGGTTCGATTCCGAGCGCCGGACCGAGCATCGGAACCGGTGGGTTCGGTGGTTTCGGCGGATTCGGCCGGCGCGGTGCGGGCTTCCTCGGATCAGGTACCCGGCTGCCCGGCGCGGCCGGCGGCAAGCTCCCGACCGGCGGCGCTGGCGGGACGCTCCCAACCGGCGGCCCCGGCGGCCCCGGCGCCGGTGGCTCGACCGCGGTCAGCAGCGCCCTGGTGAAGCTGCTCGAAGGCAGCTCCAGCTATCACTGGGCGGCCGCGACCGACGGCTCCCAGACCGCCGCCTCCCTCGAGCTGGCGTCCAACGGCTCCCCGGTCATGGCCATCGGCGGGTTCACCGGCCAGGGCGGGAATCTCACCCTCGCGCAGTTCGAGAGCTACGTCGACGCCGACGACATCCACTACTACCTGTCGGGGATCGGCGGGGGCGCCGGCGGCTTCGGCGGCGCGATCCCCGGTGGCCGTCCGACGACGCGCGGGTCCGGCTCCGGCCTGAGCAGCCTGTTCGGCTCACGCGGCACCGCTGAAGTGCCCGAGGGACCACTCCGCGGCGGACCGGGCGGTTTCTTCGGTAGCGGCTCCCGAATCCTCACCTGGGTCAAAGCCCACTACCACTCCGAGACCGTCGGCGGCGAGACGATCTACGACCTTGGCAAGCCGCTGAGCTGACTCCGTCGGTGCTGAGAGCTGCATGCCCCGCCGCAGATCTCTCCCCGGGGTTCTCAGGCTGAGGTCTGTGATCGGGCTGCGCCGTCCATCACCATGGCCGCCGCGTCCTTGACCTGGCGGCCGTCGCAAGCTGCCCGTCCGCCATACGGATCGTGCTCGGTCCACAGCGTCGTCGGCGCAGCGCGACGAACGACGGGTATGACCTCTGAGGAGAATCGCTCGAGCATGTCCATCTGCTGCTCGAATGGGAGCATGATCGGCAGTCCGAAGGACTGGAGGTCATGGTGGAACGCCTCGTGGAAGTACATGATCTTGTCGATCACCTCCTGGGGGGTGCCGACGAGGATGGGTCCCTCGGCTACGGCCTGCTCGATCTCTCGGTAGGGCATCTGGTTACCCGGGCGGTTCCCGAACAGGCGGAGCATGTCTGCGTAGATGGGCTCGAACTCCCGAACCGCCTGCTCGTGAGAGTCGGCAACGAACAGGAACGCCGCGCCGGCCCCGACGTAGGCATATCTCGGGTCATGGCCGTAGGCGACATACCGCTCGCGGTAGTGATCAATCAGCCGCTTGTAGTTCGCTCGCGGCTGGATCGCGTTCGCGCTGAAGAGCGGATCGCCCCACTGTGCCGCCAGGTCGGCTGAGCTCAGCTTGGTCGCCGATCCGTGCCACACCCGAGGCGCGCCGGCGAACGGCCGCGGCAGCGTCGTCGCCTCCACCAACGCCGGACGCGACGGACCGGACCAGGTGACGGGCTCCTCTCGCCCCAGGCGGTGCAGCAGTTCGTACTTCTCGACCATCAGTTCATCCTGGTCCTGCTTGCGCAGGCCGAACAACGGAAACTGAGTCTCCTCATTGCCTTTGCCGATCACCAGCTCAAGCCGGCCACGGGACAGCTGGTCGACGGTGGCGAAGTCCTCTGCCACCCGCACCGGATCGAGTATCGGCAGAACACACACCCCGGTCTGGAGGCGGATCCGGCTGGTCGTCGCGGCGACCGCTCCCAGCATCACGGCGTTGGACGGTGACAGCACGTGGCCGGCATGTCGTTCGCCAAAGGCGTAGGCGTCCAGTCCCAGACGCTCGCCGTGCGCGGCCATCTGCACTGACTGGCTGAGCCGGTCTGAGGGGCTTGGCAACCGGCCGGTCACCGGATTGCGAACGTACGGCAGGATGTCGAGAACCTGGAATCGCACGCGTCAGCTCGACCGGCTCGTCAGTGGCGCCCCGGCAGCCATCAACTCGCGCACCAGCGGCGCGACGCTCGTGCCGAACAGCTCGATGGCGCGCAGCAAGCACTCGCGTGGCAGATCCCCCATGCCGTATTTCAGGTCAAAGCGGGTCGCGCCGAGCGAGTTCAATGTCGCCACGATCTTGGTCGCGACGGTCGTCGGAGAACCCACGAACAGGGCTCCCGTCTCAATTTCACGGACGAAGGATGCGCGAGTCGGCGCCCGGAAGCCGCGCTCGCGTCCAATTCGGGTCAACAGGTCCTGATAGTGGGGCCAGAACTCCTCGGCTGCCTGCTCGTCGGTCGGGGCCACGTGTCCGGGTGCGTGAATCCCGATCGGTTGAGCTGGGTGCCCAAGGCGCTCGAGCTCGTGTTGGTGAAGTTCGGTGAACGGAGCGAACCGGGCTGGGGCCCCTCCGATGATGGCGATCATCAGAGGTAATCCGTAACGGGCGGCGCGCATGACCGATTGCGGGCTACCGCCAACGCCCACCCAGGCATCGAGGGTGCCCGACTCCGGCCGCGGGACGATCG
>CAZZVR010000138.1:0-1339 GCA_964657595.1 Burkholderia sp. PAMC 26561
AGGACAGCATCGGCCCGAGGTGGTTGCCCTCGGCGGTGTGGTTGTAGACCACGTCGAGGATCACCTCGATGCCGGCGCGGTGCAGGGCCTTGACCATGCCCTTGAACTCGCGCACCTGCTCACCCCGGCGTCCGGTGGCCGCATACTCGGAATGGGGCGCGAGGTAGCCGATGGTCGAATAGCCCCAGTAGTTGGTCAGTCCCCTGTCGTAGAGGAAGGACTCATCCGAGATGTGATGGATGGGCAGCAGCTCGACGGCGGTGACCCCGAGGTCCTTGAGGTAGTTGATCGCGCTGTGGGAGGCCAGGCCGGCGTAGGTGCCGCGCAGGTCGGGCCGGACCCCCGGGTTGGTCTGAGTGAAGCCCCGCACGTGGACCTCGTAGATGACCGTGTCGGCCAACGGGATGCGCGGCGGGCGGTCACCCTCCCAGTTGAAGGCATCGTCGACCACCACCGACTTGGGGACCGCACTCGCGTCGTCCTCGGCGTCCGGGGTGAGGTCGGCCTCGTCATCGGGCTCCCCGTCCGCGGTGGTCCGGGGCACATAGGGCAGTAGGTTGGCGCCTCGGGTGTGGTCGACGACCCCATCGATCGCCTTCGCGTTCGGGTCGATGAGCAGCTTGGCCGGGTTGAAGCGGTGGCCGTTCTGGGGGTCATAGGCGCCGTGGACCCGGAAGCCATAGCGCTGTCCGGGGCCGACCCCGGGGAGGTAGCAGTGCCAGCTCATCGCCTGACGCTGGGTCATCGGGATGCGCTCCTCGATGCCCGTGTCGTCGAACAGGCACACCTCGGCACCGGAGGCGTTCTCCGAGAACACGCTGAAGTTGGTGCCCTGCCCGTCCCACGTGGCCCCCAGCGGGAAGGGCCGTCCCGGCCACACCTCCGTCACTCGCTCTCCTTGGTCCTGATCACGGCGCCGCTCCGCGGCGCCAGCTCCAGCTTGCCGCGGACCAGCTTCACCTCGGGTGAGCTGGCGAGCGTGAGCGTATACCCCCGGGCGGGCAGGGACTGGGCCCGGTCGGCGAAGTTGGCCACGATCCGGTAGGGCCCCCGGGTGACCTCGAGCCAGCGCGCGTCCTCGTCGAAGCTGATCGCGTCGGGATCGCCCCCCGGCAGCTCCCGGCGCAGGGCCAGCAGCCGCCGGTAGAGCTCGACGATGGCCGGATCGGCTTGACGGCTCAGCTTCGACGCCGCGAAGGTCTCCCGGGCCATCGGATCGGGGATGGCGTGCCCGAAGGACGCGAAGGCGGCGAACTCGGCCCGGCGCCCCCGGCGCGTGGCCTCGGCGATCTCAGGGTCGATATGGTCGACGAAGTACTGGAACGGCGCGGGGGGGGGG
>CAZZVR010000138.1:1349-10754 GCA_964657595.1 Burkholderia sp. PAMC 26561
CGGGCTCGGAGTACTCCTCGCCCATCCACAGCATGGGGGTGAAGCCCGACAGCAGCGTCAGCATCGCCGCCAGCGGACGGGCTGACACCGGCATGCGGTCCCCGAAGGCACGGTTGCCCACCTGATCGTGGTTCTGGCTGTGGACGACGAAGGCCGAGGGCGGGAGATCGGACGCCGGAGCCCCCACGCGGCGACGGCGCCCCGCGGAGTAGGTCCCGTCGTAGACGTAGGGCCGGCGCAGGGCCTTGGCCAGGCCGGCCACCGACCCGTAGTCGGCGTAGTAGCCCTCGTCCTCGCCGGTGAGCAGGGTGCGCAGGCTGTGATGGAAGTCGTCGGCCCAGGCGGCGTCGGCGCCCCAGCCGCCCACCCGGGGCTTGCGCATCACCTTGGCGTCATTGAGCTCGGATTCGGCCACGACGATCGCGCGCGGGTTGATCGCCCGCACCCGGCGGATCAGTTCGGCCACCAGATGCTCGGGCCCGGCGTCGAAGATGGCGTGCACGGCGTCGAGGCGCAGGCCGTCGACGCCGAAGTCGCGCACCCAGCCCTCCGCCGACTGACAGGCCCACTCGCGCACCGGGTCGCTGTCGGCGTCGTCGTAGTTGACCGCGCTGCCCCACGGGGTGGAGTACTTGTCGGTGAAATACGGGCCAAAGCGCTCCAGCGCATCCGAACCCGGGCCGACGTGGTTGTAGACGACGTCGAGGATGACCGCCAGCCCGCAGGCATGGGCGGCAGCGACGAACGCCTCGAAACCCGCCGGACCCCCGTAGGAGGACTGGGCGGCGGAGATGTACACGCCGTCATAGCCCCACCCGCGCGTCCCGGGGAACTCGCCGATCGGCATCACCTCGACCGCGGTGACACCCAGCTCGGCCAGCCCGGCCAGGAAGGGGATCGCCCCGTCGAAGGTGCCCTCGGGCGAGAAGGTGCCGATGTGCAGCTCATAGATGACCTGGCGGCTCATCGGCGCAGCGCGGAACGCCGGAGCAGGACCCCCGAGCCCAAAGCCGGGGGTCCCGACCACCCGGCTGGGACCACGCAATCCCGCGGGCTGGAAGCGGCTGGCGGGATCGGGCAGGCGCCGTGAGCCGATCACGTAGCGGTAGTCGGTGCCCGCCGGGGCCGGGCCGCTCAGCTCATAGACGCCGTAACCCACGTCCTCCATCGGGTGCAGTTCCGCCTTGCGCCCGCGGTAGATCGCCAGCTGCACGCCCGGCTTGGCCCGCGGTGCCCAGACCCGGAACTGAGTCAGGGTGTCGTCGAGCGGGCGGGCGCCCAGGGTGCGCTGCCACGGGAACGGCACCGGGGCTGGCGCGCCGGCTGGGTCAGCTGCCATCCGGGACCAGCCACAGCGCCCCGAGAGGCGGGAGGTTCAGCGCGGCGGACTGCTGCTGGTTGTGCCACGGGATGTCCTCGACTGCGATGCCGCCGGCGTTGCCCACCCCGGAGCCGCCGTACTTGGCGTCGTCGGTGTTGAGGGCCTCGCGCCAGCCGGGCGCACCGGGCAGCCCGACCCGGTAGCCCTCGCGCGGCGTCGGGCTGAGGTTGAGCACGCAGACGAGGGTGCGCTCACCGTCGGCGTTCTGACGGGCAAAGGCGATGACGTTGTTCTCGGCGTCGTTGCCCTCGAGCCAGTAGAAGCCGGAGGGGTCGGCGTCGAGCTCCCACAGCGCCGGCTCATCCTTGTACAGGGCGTTGAGGTCGCGGACCAGGGACTGCACGCCGGCGTGATCGGTCGACTCGAGCAGATGCCAGGGCAGCGACCCCTCGTGGTTCCACTCCGTCGGCTGGGCCATCTCACAGCCCATGAACAGCAGTTTCTTGCCGGGATGGGCCCACATGTAGGCGTACAGCGCGCGCAGGTTGGCCAGCTTCTGCCAGTGATCGCCGGCCATCTTGGTGTAGAGCGATCCCTTGCCGTGGACCACCTCGTCGTGGGACAGCGGCAGCACGTAGTTCTCCGAGAACGCGTACATCAGGCTGAAGGTCAGCTGCCCGTGGTGATAGCGGCGGTAGACCGGATCCTCCTGGAAGTACTCGAGCGTGTCGTGCATCCAGCCCATGTTCCACTTGAAGCCGAAGCCGAGGCCACCGACGTAGGTGGGCTTGGAAACTCCCGGCCAGGCGGTGGACTCCTCCGCGGCGGAGATGACCCCCGGCTGCTGGGCGAACATCGCCTCATTCAGCTCCTTGAGGAAGGAGACCGCCTCGAGGTTCTCGCGCCCGCCGTAGATGTTGGGCACCCACTCGCCGTCCTTGCGCGAGTAGTCGAGGTAGAGCATCGAGGCGACCGCGTCCACGCGGATGCCGTCGACGTGAAACTCCGAGAGCCAGTAGAGCGCGTTGTTGATGAGGAAGTGGCGGACCTCGTTGCGGCCGAAGTCGAACACCAGGGTGCCCCAGTCGGGGTGGGCCCCGCGCCGCGGATCGGCGTACTCATACAGCGGCCGGCCCTCGAACTCGGCCAGGGCGAAGGCGTCACGCGGGAAGTGGGCGGGAACCCAGTCGAGGATCACGCCGAGGCCGCGCTCGTGGAAGCGCTCGATCATCACCCGCAGGTCATCGGGCGAGCCGAAGCGCGGGGTGGGGGCGAAGTAGGAGGTCACCTGATAGCCCCAGGAACCCTCGAAGGGATGGGCCATCACCGGCAGCAGCTCCACGTGGGTGAACCCCATGTCCAGCACGTAGTCCGCCAGCTCGTCGGCCAGCTCGAGGTAGGTGAGCGAGCGGTTGTCCTCCAGCGGATTGCGACGCCAGGAGGCGAGGTGGACCTCATAGACCGACATCGGCTCGGCGTGGGGCACACCGCCGGCTCGCCGCATCCGCCAGTCGGTCTCGTGCTCGCCCCAGGTGTGACGCGAGCGCGTGACGACGCTCGCGGTCTTGGGCGGCATCTCGGTCTCCTGGGCCCAGGGATCGGCCTTCATCACCGTGTCGCCACCCGGCCCGACGATCTCGTACTTGTAGGTGCTGTGCTCGAGCACGTGGGGGTGAAACAGCTCCCACAGGCCCACGCCGGTCTTGCGCATCGGGTCCGCGCCGCCATTCCAGCCGTTGAAGTCGCCGACCACGCTGACCGCCTGGGCGTCCGGCGCCCAGACGACGAAGGCGGTGCCCTCGACGCCGTCGTGCTCGCGGATGTGGGCGCCCATCAGGTCGTGGGCGTGCTCGTGCCGGCCCTCGTTGAGCAGATGCAGGTCAAGCTCGCCGAGCAGCGGGGAGAAATCGGGCTGAACGTCGGTCATGCCACCTCCAGGAGTCGCTCGATGCCGGCCACGGGGATGGATACCCATTCCGGACGGTTGTCGAGCTCATAGCGCAGCTCGTAGATCGCCTTCTCGAGTTCGAAGATGCCCAGCAGGTTGTCGATCCCCTGCTGGCCGGGTGGCAGCAGGCTGCCGTCGACCTCGGCGAGGTAGGTCTCGAGGAACGCCGCGCGCAGCTGCGCCTCATATCCCTCAGGCACCGGCTGTCCGTTGATCACCGACACCGTGGCCACCGCGTAGGCGAAGGACCGCAGGATCGAGGCGACGTCACGCAGCGCCGAGCGCTTCATGCGCCGCTGGGAGACCGAGCGCGCCGGCTCGCCCTCGAAGTCGAGGATCACCCAGCTGCCGTCGGGGCGGGCCAGGGTCTGGCCCAGGTGATAGTCGCCGTGGATGCGGATGAAGCGGCCGCTGGAGGTGAGCAGGGGGCGTTCCGCCAGCCGCTCGCGCACGTCCGCGGCCCGGGAGACGAGCGTCCCCAGCAAGCTGTGGTCATGGGGCAGGCCGAGGAACATCTGCTCGATGTCCTCGTCGATCTTGGCGCGGATCAGGGCCATCGACTCCGCTGAGGGCTCGATCGGCTGGAACGCCGGATCCTCGTGATCGGTGGCCAGCGTCGAGTGCAGCTTGGCGGTGGCCACGCCGAGGCTGCGGACGCGCTCGAGGAACCCCTCGGGGTCGGCGGGGATCTCCGCCAGGGCGAGGTCCCAGCCGTCCCGGGCGTCCGCCACGTAGTCCTGGAGCACGCCGAGGGTGGCTGAGATCGCCGGACCCTCGTACTCGTACCAGCCCCGTAGCGGGGCGATGTTGGGGAAGTCACGCGCCGACAGGAAGCGCAGCATCTCCAGCTCCGGGTTGATGCCCGCCTCGAGCCGGCGGAACACCTTCATGGCCAGTCGTTCATCGACCACGATGGTGGTGTTCGACTGCTCGGCGCCCATCGGTCGCAGGGTCGCTCCGTCCGAGACGCTGAAGCCGTCGTCGGCCCGGCGGAACGCGAAACAGCCGTGCTCGGTGGGGATCTCGCCCCCGGCCGCCATCGCCTCCGCCAGCCCGGCTCCGAGCTCCGGGACCATCTGGTAGATGGCGTGCTGACCGGTGCTGAAGGTGAGGCCGAGCAGCTGGATCTCGCCGTTGCCGTTGTCGCCGGCGGAGTCGAGCACCACCACCTCGGCGATGTCCTGGCTCTTGGACGCATACCAGCGCTGCTGGGGCAGCCACTCGATCAAGTCAGCCATCAGTCGGTGCCTCCAGTGCGAACCAGTAGAAGCCGCGCGGGGCCAGGGTCAGCAGGTAGGGGAGCTGCCCGATGCGCGGAAAGCGATTGCGGCCGAACATCTCGACCGGGTGATAGCCCTCGAGCTCGGACAGGTCGAGCTCGGCGAACTGGGCGGTGCGGGCCATGTTGTGCACACACAGGACCAGGTCGTCCTGGTAGCGGCGGATCAGCGCAAAGATCTGGTTGTTGGAGGCGCGGATCGGCTCATAGCTGCCCAGTCCGAACACCGGGTGCTCCTTGCGCAGCTCGATGAAGCGATGCATCCAGCGCAGCAGTGAGGTGGGCGTCCGCAGCTCCGCCTCGACGTTGACCGCCTGGTAGCCGTAGACCGGGTCCATCAGCGGAGGCGCATACAGCTGGGCGAAGTCCGCGCGGGAGAAGCCGCCGTTACGGTCGGGGGTCCACTGCATCGGGGTCCGGACCCCGTCACGGTCACCCAGGAAGACGTTGTCACCCATGGCGATCTCGTCACCGTAGTAGAGCACCGGGGAACCGGGCAGCGAAAACAGGATCGCGGTCAGCAGCTCGATCTCGTCCCGGCCGTTGTCGAGCAGGGGCGCCAGGCGCCGGCGGATGCCCACATTGATCTTCATCCGCGGGTCCCGGGCGTACTCGGAGTACATGTAGTCGCGCTCCTCGTCGGTCACCATCTCGAGCGTGAGCTCATCGTGGTTGCGCAGGAACAGTCCCCACTGGCAGTTGTCGGGGATGGCCGGCGTCTGATCGAGGATCTCATAGATCGGCGTCGCCTCCTCCCGGCGCAGCGCCATGAACATGCGCGGCATGACCGGGAAGTGGAAGGCCATCTGGCACTCCTCGCCGTCGGGTCCGAAGTACTCGACCACATCGGCGGGCCACTGGTTGGCCTCGGCCAGGAGCACCTTGTCGGTGTAGTTGTCCTCGATGTACTGGCGGACCTGCTTGAGGTAGGCGTGGGTCTCGGGCAGGTTCTCGCAGTTGGTGCCCTCGCGTTCGAACAGGTAGGGCACGGCGTCGAGGCGGAAGCCGTCGAGCCCGAGGTCCATCCAGAACTTCAGCACCTCGAGCATCGCCTGGCGGACCTCGGGGTTGTCGTAGTTGAGGTCCGGCTGATGGGAGAAGAAGCGGTGCCAGTAGTAGGCACCGGCCACCGGGTCATAGGTCCAGTTGGACTGCTCGGTGTCGACGAAGATGATCCGCGCCTCCTCGTACTTCTGAGGCGTGTCGGACCACACGTACCAGTCACGCTTGGGGCCGTCGGGACCGCCCGAGCGCGATTCCTGGAACCAGGCGTGGTCACTGGAGGTGTGGTTCATCACCAGGTCGGCGATCACGCGCATCTCACGAGCGTGGGCGGCGTCGATGAGCTGCTTGACGTCCTCGACCGTGCCGTAGTCCGGATGGACCTTGTAGAAGTCGGAGATGTCATAGCCGCCGTCACGCAGCGGGGACTCATAGAAGGGCAGCAGCCAGATGCAGTCGATGCCGAGCCACTGGAGGTAGTCGAGCTTCTCGGTCAGCCCGCGGAAGTCGCCGGATCCGTCACCGTTGGCGTCGTAGAAGCCGCGGATGTGGATCTCGTAGAAGACGGCGCGCTTGAACCACAGCGGCTCGCCCTCGAACCACTGGCTGGTCTGGGCGAAGCCGGGAGCTGCGGTCTGCCCGACCGGCGCCGGGATGGGTTCGAGCGTGTCGGTCAACGGGTCACCACAGCGACGTGAGCGCCGCCCGGGGCGAGCGCCACGTAGTTGTGGCCGAGCCGCCAGGTGAAGTCCTGGTCGGTGATGACGTCGTGCACCGGCATGACCGGCGCCAGATTGAGGTGTGCAGGTAGCACGACAGCGCCCTCCTGGGCCCACTCGGTGTTGACATTGACGATGGTGATCACGGTGTTGTCGGCGGTCTGCTTGCAGTAGGCGATGAGCGCCTCGTTCTCGGTGTCGAGGAAGGTCACATTGTCGAAGCTCTGCAGCGCCGGGTTCTCGCGCCGCGTCCGGTTGAGCATGGCGATGAGCCCGAGCAGGCGCCCCTCGAGCCGGCGGTGCTTGATCTCGTACTTCTCCGAGTGCAGGTACTCCTCCGAGCCCTCCCGGACCGCCACGTTCTCGCAGTTCTCATACCCGCTGTAGATGCCGTAGCTCGGGCTGAGCGTGGCGGCCAGCACGAGCCGAGCCTCGAAGGCCGGGCGGCCACCGTGCTGAAGGTACTCGTGCAGGATGTCCGGCGTGTTGGGGAAGAAGTTGGGGCGGAAGTACTCGCGCTCCTCACTCCGGGTCAGCTCGTTGACGTACTGGCTCAGGTCCCAGCTGGAGTTCTTCCAGGTGAAGTAGGTGTAGGACTGGCTGAAGCCGACCTTGGCGAGCTGCTGCATGACGCGTCGGCGGGTGAACGCCTCGGCGAGGAACACCACGTCGTCGTCGCGCTTGTGCACCTCCGCGATCAGCCATTCCCAGAACACCGAGGGTTTGGTGTGTGGGTTGTCGACGCGGAACACCTTGACCCCGCAGTCGACCCAGCCGAGCACGATGTCGAGCAGCGCCTGCCACAGCTCCCGCCACTCGGGCGTGTCCCAGTTGACGTTGTAGATGTCCTGGTACTTCTTGGGTGGGTTCTCGGCGAACTTGAGGCTGCCGTCGGGCCGGCGGTGGAACCACTCCGGGTGCTCGGTCAGCCAGGGATGGTCGGCTGAGCACTGGATGGCGAAGTCGAGCGCGATATCGATGCCGTGGGCGGCTGCGGTGGCGCACAGCGAGCGCACGTCGTCCTTGGTCCCGAGGTCCGCGTGCACTGCGTCATGGCCGCCGCTCCCGTCACCGATCGCCCAGGGTGAACCGGGATCGTCGGGACCGGCGATCAGCGCATTGTCGCGACCCTTGCGGTTGGTCAGGCCGATCGGGTGGATCGGCGGTAGGTACAGCACATCGAACCCGAGCTGGGCGAACTCGGGAACCCGGTTCTCGACGCCACGCAGACCCCCCCAGGAGCGGGGAAACAGCTCATACCAGCTGCCGTAGCGGGCGCGCAGCCGGTCGACCCGCACCGGAATCGGTCCCAGCGTGGCTGCCCCGTGACGCTCCGGGGTCTCGGGCGCGTAGGCGAGCAGCGTCTCGTAGTCGGGCGCGGCGGGGTCGATGCTGACGCCGAGCAGCAGCTCGCCCTCGGACAGCTCGCCGGTCAGGTCCTGCTGACCGGCGGCGAGCTTGCGCGAGATCTCGGTCTTCCAGGTCGCCACGGCATCGACCCACGCCTGGATCTCGTATTCCCAGTCCCCCACCGCGTCGACGCTGAAGGTGCCGGCCCAGCGCACGCCGTCGTGGTGGGCGTCGGTCGGCTCCAGCGGGCTCTCGCGCCAGTCCTCGGCGCCCACCGGGCGGTACCGGACCGCCGCGGCGAGGAGATCGTGGCCGTCGCGGAAGATGTCCGCGGAGACGGCGACGATGTCCCCCACACAGCGCTTGACCGCGTAGCGGCCCCCGTCGATGGTGGGCTCGGCGTGCTGGATGATGATCCGGTCGGGCGGGTTCACGGACCCGGAAGTAAGCAGATCCGTCTGACCGGCGTCGGCGCTGGGAAGCATGCTCCTACGATGCCCCGGCTCCCTTGCGCTAAACACCGCTGCGAATGACTCCGACCTCGCGCAGCGCCGGCGTGCAGCTGCACATCACCTCACTGGCCGGCGGGACGCTCGGGCGCGAAGCCCTCAGGTTCGTGGACTGGCTGGCCGCGGCCGGCCAGACCTGGTGGCAGGTGCTGCCGCTCGCCCCACCCGACCGTTACGGCTCGCCCTACAAGGCGCGCTCGGCCTTCGCCGGCTGGTCCGGTCTGCTCGGCGCACCCCGGGCCCGGGTGACTACGGCGCAACGGCTTGAGTTCACCGACCGCCACGCCTACTGGATCGGGGACTGGGCGCGGTTCGAGCGGGGCCGGCGCGACGACGTCATCGCCGATCAGGTGCGCTTTGAGCGCGAGTGGCAGGCCCTGCGCGCCTATGCGGCGCAGCGGGGGGTGGCGCTGTTCGGCGACGTGGCCATCTACGTCGCGCCGGGGAGCGCCGATCACCGGGCCCACCCCGAGATCTTCCAGACCGGCGAGGTCGCCGGGGTGCCGCCGGACGCCTTCACCGAACTCGGCCAGCTGTGGGGCAACCCCCTGTATGACTGGAGCCTGCTGCGCGCCCAGCGGTACGAGTGGTGGGTCCAGCGGCTCCGACACACCCTGGGCTGGTTCGACGCGGCCCGGCTCGATCACTTCCGGGGCTTCGTCTCGTACTGGGCCGTCCAGGCCTCGGCCAGCGATGCCCGGGGCGGGACCTGGCGGCGAGGGCCCGGGCGCCGGCTATTCGACGCCTTCGCCGATGCGCTTGGAGCCGACCTGCCGCTGGTGGCCGAGGACCTCGGCGTCATCACCCCGGCGGTGGAGAAGCTGCGCGACGACCTCGCCCTGCCCGGAATGCTCGTCCTCCAGTTCGGCTTCGACGCGGGCGACCCGGGCAGTCCCCATGCCCTGGCCAACCATCGGGAGAACCGCTGGGTCTACACGGGCACCCACGATCACGACACCGCCCGGGGCTGGTACGACTCCCTCGACGCCGACACGGTCGCCCGGGTCGACGCCGTGGCGGCTGAGACCTTCGCCCGCCGGGGCTGGGAACCCCAGACCGACCCGTGGTGGCGGGTGATCGGCCTCGCCCAGGCGTCACCGGCGCGGGTCGCCATGATCCAGGCCCAGGACGTCCTCGGCCTCGGGTCCCCAGCCCGCATGAACACGCCCGGCAGCGAGGGCGGCAACTGGGGCTGGCGGATGGCGCCCGGCGCCCTGAAATCCGACCACGCGGCGCGGCTGCGCGCCCTCAGTGAGGCGGCCGGGCGGGTCTGATCC
>CAZZVR010000139.1:0-10715 GCA_964657595.1 Burkholderia sp. PAMC 26561
CACGCTGAGTCGGCGATCGCCAGGGCGATCGTCGTCCAGCCCGTGCCGGTCCCCAGCTCGACCAGGTGCCGGGCGCCCGCGGCCAGGCCCAGGACGGTGGCCAGGTCCTCCGGGCGGGTGGCCGAGACGAGGCTGAAGGCGTCGCCCTCACGGCGTGCCCGCAGGCGCGCCCGCAGGTAGAAGACCGCCACCCGCCACGGCAGCCGGCGCAGCGCCGCCATGAAGCGCAGATCCTCGCGCAGGCTGCGCGCGGTGGGGCGGACTCCCCGTTGGGGTGTGGCCTGGCGCGGCCGCGTCAGGCCCATCGCTACAGCAGCCCGTCGCAGGCGGTGGCCAGCGCGAAGTCGGCGGCGGTGATCCCCCCGGCCGAGTGCGTGCTGAGCGTCAGGGTGAGCTTGTTCCAACCGTGCACCAGGATGTCGGGATGATGGTCGTGCTCCTGCGCCGCCGCCGCGACGCGGTTGACCGCGGCGATGGCCGCGTCGAAGTTCTCCAGCTCGATCTCCAGGACGATCGCGTCTCCTTCGTGACGCCAGCGCGAGCCGCGCAGCCGTGAGGTGATCTCTGCCTCGGTGAGTGGTTGGTCTGTCATAAGGTGTCCTCGATGCGCATTGTGAGTCTGGTTCCCGCCGCGACGGAGATGCTGTTCGCGCTCGGTCTCGGCGACGCCGTCGTCGGCGTCACCCATGAGTGTGACTACCCCGACGCCGCCCGGGCGCTGCCGCGGATCACCGCTGACCGGTTCGGGCCTGGCCTGACCTCGGCCCAGATCGACGCGGCCGTCAAGGAGCGGGCCCTGGCGGGTGAGGCGATCTACGACCTCGACGCGGCCGCGCTAGAGCAGCTCGCGCCCGACCTCATCGTCACCCAGGCGCTGTGTGAGGTGTGCGCGGTCTCCTATGACGACGTGCGTGCGATCGCCGAGGGCCTCGAGACCCAGCCGATGGTCATCTCACTCGACCCGGGCACGCTCGGGGAGGTGCTCGGCGACTACCGCACCCTGGCCGCGGCCACCGACACCAAGGATGAGGCCGTCGATCTCATCCGCGAGGCGTCCGAGCGCATCGACCGCGTCCGCCTCGCCGTGCGGGGGGCGTCGCGTCCCAAGGTGGTCGCGCTGGAGTGGCTCGACCCGCCCTACACGGCCGGCCACTGGACCCCGCAGATGATCGAGTTCGCCGGGGGTGTGGACATGCTCGGGCTGGCGGGGGAGCACTCCGAGCAGGTGCCGTGGGAGACCCTGGCCGCACTGGAGCCCGACATCGTCATCGTCATGCCGTGTGGCTACAGCGCCGAGATCGCCCACCGTGAGGCGGAGATGCACCGCGAGGCGCTGGCGACGCTGGGGGCGGCGAGGATCGTCGCCGTCGACGCCAACGCCTACTTCTCCCGGCCCGGGCCGCGCCTGATCGACGGGCTGGAGCTGCTGGCCCACATCATCCATCCGGACCGGATCACCGAGCCGATGGACCCGAACGCGCGCGCGCTGGAACTGCACTGACCCCCCGGACCGTCCTGCTGCTGCACTCCTCCGGGGGTCGCTACGGTGCCGACCGCCAGCTCGCCCTGATCGCCGGCGGACTCGACCGCGAGCGCTTCACCCCCCTGGTCGTGCTGCCCGACACCGACGGTCCGCTGGCGTCTGACCTGACGCGCCTCGGTGTCGAGGTCATCGCTCGTCCCCTCGCCGTGGTGCGGCGCGAGGCAATGTCCCCGGCAGGCCTGAGCCGCCTGTCGGCCCAGCTGGCCGCCGACGGCACCGGGCTGCGCAGCCTGATCCGCTCCCGCAAGGTCGCCCTGGTGCACTCCAACACCTCGGTGGTGCTCGGCGGCGCGGTCGCCGCGGCCGCCGCCGGCGTCCCCCACGTGTGGCACGTACGCGAGATCTACGCCGGCTGGGGCCGGCTCTGGCCCTGGCACCGGCGGCTGCTCAGCTCCGCCGCTGCCCTGCCCTGCGTCTCGGTGGCCGCCTCGCTGCAGTTCGGTGGCGCCGAGCCGGTGCGGGTGATCCACGACGGCCTGGCGATCGCCCCCACCCGCAGCCAGCGCGCCTTCGCCCGGGCCCGGCTAGGCCTGGCCCAGGATCGTCCGATCGTCGCCGTCGCCGGCCGGATCACCGACTGGAAGGGTCAGGATCTGCTGGTGCGCGCACTGGCCGCGCCGGGGCTGAGCCAGCGCGGCGCCCTCGGGCTCCTGGCCGGTGACGTCTGGCCCGGCGCCGAGCACCGCCGCGACGCGGTGCAGACCCTGGCGGACGAGCTCGGCGTCGCCGACCGCCTGATCCTCGGCGGCTTCATCGATCCAGTCAACGACGTCTACGGCGCCGCCGACGTGATCGCCGTCCCCTCGACGCGGCCCGACCCGCTGCCCGGCTCGGCCATCGAGGCCGCCGCCGCCGGCTGTACGGTGCTCGCGGCCGCCCACGGGGGCCTGCCGGAGATCATCCGCGACGGTGCCACCGGCCGGCTGTTCCCGCCCGGTGACCAGGCGGCCTTCACCGCCGCGCTGATCCACCTGATCGATCAGCCGCGTCTGCGTGCGACGCTCGGCGGCACCGCCTCCCAGGACGTGCGCCGGCGCTTTGCGCGCGAGCGACTACTCAGCGCGGTGCAGCGCCTGTACGCCGAACTGCTGGCGAGCCGCTAGATCGTGAAGCCGTTGGGCGTCAGCCCAGTACCGCCGGCCACGGCGATGGCCCCGATCACCGACACCGCGGCGATGGCCAGGCAGGCGAGCAGCGCCCAGGCCTGACGGTTGCGACGCTCGGCCAGGTCGGTCACCGCCAGGCCGGCGAGCAGCCCGGCGGCCAGGCCGCCGATGTGACCGCCGATGGAGATGTCCGAGATGGTCAGGGTGAACACCAGGTTCAACAGCAGCATGGGTCCCAGGCCGCTCTGCCACAGCGGGATGCCGCGGCGGTAGGCCACCACGATCAGCGCGCCGAAGATGCCGAAGATCGCCGTCGAGGCGCCCAGCGTCGGAGTGCGGGGCTCGAACAGCAGCGCGCCGAAGGAACCGGCCAGCAGAGCGGTGAAGTAGATCGCCAGGAAGTTGACCTTGCCGACGGCGGGCTCGAGCACGCGGCCGACGAACCACAGCGACAGCATGTTGAGAGCGATGTGCACGAGGCCCTCGTGCAGGAAGCCGGAGGTGAGCAGGCGCCAGTACTCGTGATTGCCGTTGAACGGCGCCGAGTAGGGGTTGTGCCCGGTCAGCGCCAGCCCGAACAGTGAGCCGTGCTGGAACACCCAGCTGTTGTAGTCCGAGGCGCCGCCGCCCAGCGTCACGCCGGTGAGCAGCTCGGCGACGAAGAACACCACGTTGACGGCGATGAGGATGTTGGTGGCGCTCCAGCGCTGATAGCCCACGAGCCCCGGGGTGCTGGGCACTCGCCGCACCTGGGTCTTCTGACGCGCACATTCGGGACAGCGCATGCCGACCGCGGTCGGCGTCATGCACTCCGGACAGATCGGGCGCCCGCAGCTGGAGCAGGAGACACCGGTCTCACGGTTGGGATGGCGGTAGCAGGTAGCCATGACCGGGCAGGACGCTAGCAACGCAGGTGACGAAGTCCGTAAGGACGCGTCTCGTCATCACCGGTCCCACAGACCGGTGATGACGCCACCCGGCTAGAGGATCCGCTTCGTCTCCTCGACCACGTCG
The DNA here is from genome assembly GCA_964657595.1 of Burkholderia sp. PAMC 26561. Lineage (GTDB taxonomy): Bacteria > Actinomycetota > Thermoleophilia > Solirubrobacterales > Solirubrobacteraceae > Palsa-465. The sequence continues at coordinate 3,664 of CAZZVR010000139.1, forward strand.
GCCAAGGTCTGGGTGGCCAGTTCCCGCAGGTTGGCGGAGCGCTCGACGCGGTCGCCGTGGTGCTGGCGCACACGCAGGGCCACCAGCGCCGAGCCCGCCGTCGCGGTCACCGCGAGCGCGGCAGCAGGTGCGAGCCAGTTGCGCGGGTTGCGCATCGCCGACATCTCCCAGCTCTCCAGTTCGGTCTGGGCCGCGTCGGTCCAGTCGACCAGACGCAGCTGCAGCTCGCCCAGCAGCTCCTCGGGGGAGGAGGGCTCGACCGGCGCCATCGCCTCGCGCAGCAGGGCCTCGACGTTCATGCCGGCTGCTTCTCCGCCACGATGCCCTCGAGCTGCCGGATCGCGCGGTGCAGGAGCACCTTGGTGGCGCCGTCGGTGCGGCCCAGCGCCTGGGCGATCTCACGGTTGTCCATCCCCAGGGCGAAGCGCATGATCAGCGCCTCGCGGCGGTCGTCGGGCAGCTGCTGAACGCCGTCGAGGATCATCTTGAGCTGCTCGCGGCCCTCCACGAGAGATTCGGTCGTATGGGTGGCGGCGATCATGCTCGCGTCCTCGATCGCCGCCTCCGGCTTGCGCGAGCGGTCGCGGTAGAAGTTGGCCGCCAGGTTGTGGGCGATGCGGATGAGCCAGGGGCGCAGCGGGCGTCCCCGCGACTCGCGCAGCGCGCGCTCGAGATGGCGGTAGGCCTGCAGGAAGGTCTGCTCGGTGAGGTCCTCGGCGTCGTGGTGGTTGCCGACCCGGTAGTAGCTGTAGGAGTACACGTCACGGACATGGGCTCGGTACAGGTCACTGAAGGCGGCATCGAGCTCGGCTTTGCTCGTCGGAAGAGGGGTCGCCACGACATGACGCAGTCTAGGTGCAGTGGGGGCGGAGCTACGCGGCTCGGGCGTCGAGGACGCCCCCGGCCAGCTGATGTTCCAGGCCGCTGACATCCCGGCTCACGGTGACCGACATGCCGATGTCCTCGAGCACATCGGAGATCTGGCGCGCGAAGCCCCGGTCGGTCGAGGCGATCCGAGCGCCGGCCCCGGTCTCGCTGGGCTCGCCCTCCACGGCCAGCACAGCGTGGGCGCGGGCGCGGGACCGCTCGGCGACGTAGGCGCTGGGCAGGCTCGTCCGGCCCGGGACGCTGCCGTGGGAGAGGACCAGCACGCCGGCGCTGTGGGGGATCTGATCACCGTGGGCGTCCATCACCATCGGCAGCGACTCGGCGGGCACCGCCAGGCAGATCAGGTCGTGGCCGTAGAGATCGAGCGTGTCGGCGGGGACGACGTTGACCTGGGGCGGCAGAACCACCCCAGGCAGGTACCGGGCGTTCTCCCGGGTCTCGGTGAGCGTGCGGGCCTGCTCGACGGTGCGACAGCCCAGGTCGACGTCGTAACCGGCTCGCGCGAGCGACACGGCCAGCGAGGTGCCCCAGCTGCCGGCGCCGATGACGCAGGCGCGGCGGATCGGCGCGAGCCCGCCCAGCCATTCCCACTGCAACGCCACGCAGGACCAGATGCGGCTGGTGACCGCGGCGGCGGACGCCGGCGCGGCGGGCTCGACCTGGGGGAAGCGCAGGGGTGCGCCGGCGCGCACGCGCACCTTGTGGGGACGGATGCGCCAGCCCCGGCGCACCGCCTCGGTCCCGGTCACCGCGATCGGGATCACCGGCACGCCGGTCTCGAGCACCAGGCGTCCCACGCCACGCTTGGGCTTGCCGAGGGTGCCGGGACGGATGCGCGTGCCCTCGGGGAAGATCAACACGATCTCACCCCGGGCAAGGATCGCCTTGGCGGTGGTGATCGTCGCGTCATCGGCGTTGCCGCGGTCGACCGGGAAGGCCCCGAGCGCGTTGAGCACCCAGGCCTGCCAGGGCCGGGTGAACAGCTCCTTCTTGGCCACGAAGTACAGGGGCCGGGGGGCGCAGGCTCCGATGATGAACGGGTCGAGGAAGGAACGATGGTTGGCGGCGATGATCGCCCCGCCCTCGGCCGGGATGTGGTCACAGCTGATCGCCTGCATCCGGAAGTACAGCCTGAAGAAGGGGACGAGGAGCGAGCGGACGATGCGGTAGACGACCGGGTTCACGCCCTGCTCCCGGGCCCGGGCGTGCAGAGCGGCGAGATCTGGCGCGGATGCGGGCTGGCGCTTCATCTGAAGTCTTCTACCCGCCGTCGTGAGCCCCGTTACAGTTGAGCGCCTTGACTGATTTGCGGATCCTGCGCGGGGCCGCCAGTGGCGTGATCGCGGCGGCTGTATGGGCTGCCCAGCAGCCGCTGGACAAGATCGTGTTCGGCTTTCGGTACGACGACGTGGAGATGCTCGGCCGCGTCGTCGTCGGGGACGGCGAGGACTGGTACGCGCCCGGGCTGTCGCTGCACCTGCTCGCCGGCGGGCTCTTCGGCGCCACCTATTCGCTCATCGCCCCGTCGCTGCGCGGCCCGGCCTGGCTCAAGGGTCCGGCGATGGCCCTGGCCGAGAACACCGCGCTGTGGTCGACGGTCGGGCTCCTTGATCGCCACCACCCCGCCCACGACAAGATCCCCAACCTGGCGGGCAGCCGCCGTGCCCTCTACCAGGCCACCTGGCGCCACCTGCTGTTCGGCTGCGTGCTCGGCGAGCTGGAGCGGCGCCTGGCCGGTCCGCCGGTCGCCGGTGACGGCACCGCGGTGATCGAGACGGTCTACTCCTCCAACGGTCACGGCAATATCGAGCACGCCTCGGTGCCCATGACCCCCAGCGACCTCCCTCCCGGCCACAGCCCGAACTGATGCGGGTCCTCATCACAGGCGCCTCCGGCTTCGTCGGCGGGTGGCTGGCGCAGCTGTGCGTCCAAGCCGGTGATGAGGTGATCGGCGTTTCGCGCAGTGGCGAGACCCCGGCCGGGACGGGTCTGGCCCTCGACCTGACCGACGCCGCGGCCGTGGCCCAGACGTTGGGCGACGTCCAACCCGAGGTGATCTACCACCTCGCGGCGCTCAGCCACGTCGGCCGCTCCTGGGCGCAGCCGGGGCTGACCATGGCCGCGAACGTGGGCGGAGCCGTCGCGCTGCTGGAGGCGGTCCGGTCCCAGGTGCCCCACGCACAGGTGCTGTGGGCCTCGACCTGTGAGGTGTACGGCCCGCCGGCCGCGCTGCCGGTGCCCGAGGACGCGCCGCTGCACCCCGCCAACCCCTACGCCGTCTCCAAGGCCTCCGGCGACATGCTGGCCGGCGTCTACGCCGAGGCCCATGGGCTGTCGATCCTGCGCACCCGGCCCTTCAACCACGTCGGCCCGGGCCAGCTGCCGATCTTCATCGTGTCCTCCCTGGCCCAGCAGGCCGCTCAGGCCCGGGTCGACGGGACGCGTGAGCTGACGATCGTCACCGGCAACCCGGACACCCGCCGGGACTACACCGACGTGCGCGATGTGTGCCGCGCCTACCGCGAGCTGGTGGTCGCGCCAGCACCCCCGGGGATCTACAACGTCGCCTCGGGGCGGTCGGTGTCCGCCCGTGAACTGGTCGCCCTGGTGGGGGAGCTGATCGCCCCGATCACCGTCACCCACGAGGTCGACCCCGCCCGGGTCCGGGCGCACGAGGTGATGGAGAACCGCGGCTCGGCGGCCAAGCTCGCAGCCGCCGTGGGCTGGGAGCCTGAGATCCCCCTGCGCCAGACGGTCGCCGACACCATCGCCTGGTGGGAGCGCGAGCTGAGCGCCGCCGCGGTGCGCTGAGCCGGGCCGCCCGCGTAGGTGGGCCGATCCGCGGCGGTGGGTAGAGGCCCCCAGAATGCCCCCTCCCGTCCGGTTGCGCCGCTCTGACCAGTCCCAGCCCGGACTGACCCGTCGTCGCGCGGGCCGCGGCTTCGTCTACCGCGACGCCTCAGGCGACCGGATCACCGACCCCGAGACGCTCGAGCGGATCTCCGGGCTGGTCATCCCTCCGGCCTGGCAGGACGTGTGGATCTCCCCCGACCCGCGCGGTCACCTCCAGGCCACCGGCGTCGACGCCGCCGGGCGGCGCCAGTACCGCTACCACGATCGCTGGCGGGAACTGCGTGACCGTCAGAAGTTCGACCGCATGCTCGAGTTCGGCGCCGTACTGCCCCGGCTGCGCCGGCGCGTGATCGCCGATCTGGCCTCCGGCGAGGAGCTGTCCCGCGAGCGGGTCCTCGGCGCCGCGGTGCGCCTGCTCGACGTGGGGCTGTTCCGGATCGGCAGCCATGAGAACGGTGAGGAGGACACCGGGCTCGGGTTGGCCACGGTGCGGCGCGAGCACGTGCGCATCGTCGGCGGAACCGCCAGCTTCGACTACCCGGCCAAGTCCGGGGTGCGGCGCCAGATCGCGATCGACGACCCCGACAGCCTGGTGGTGGTCAGCGCCCTACGCCGCCGACGGGGCCTGCCGGCGGAGCTGCTGGCCTACCGCGACGGGCGCCGCTGGGTCCACCTGCATGCTGAGGACGTCAACGACTACATCAAGGCGGGCCTCGCCGACGAGCACTTCAGCGCCAAGGACTTCCGCACCTGGAACGCCACCGTGCTGGCGGCCACGTCGCTGGCGGCACGGGCTGGCGCGGCGGCCGCCACGTCGACCCCGGGCGCTGCGACCGCCCGACGTCCGCCGAACACCAAGCGCGTGTTCAACGCCGTGGTCAAGGAGGTGTCCGAGGCGCTGGGCAACACCCCCGCGGTGGCCCGGCGCGCCTACATTGACCCGCGCGTGTTCGACCTGTACCAGGCCGGCACCGTGGCCCGGCTCCCGACGGTCACACCCCGTCCGGGGACTCGCCGGGTCGGGCCCCGGGTGCGCCGGCGCGCCGAGCTGGCCGTGCTCGACCTGTTGCGCTGAAGCGGGGCGCTCGTTTTTCGGTCCCGTCGTGGCGGGGTACGTTGGACGGTATGAGCTTCGATGAAGACAAACAGAACGATCCGGCATGGCAGGCCCTGCGGGAGTCCGGCGAAGGTGAATCGGAGGGCTTCGAGCTCGCCGAGGACGCGCTGATCGAGAACGCCAGCCACGGCGACCAGCACTCGGCCGGGCGCATCCTCGAGGATGCCTTCGGCGAGGACGAGGACAGCCGAGTCATGGCCAACGAGGAGGGCGGCGAGGCCGATGAGGCGATGCCACCCGACCTCGGCGAGCGCTACCTCGACGGCAAGTAGGCGGTTTACCTGAGCGCCGCCTCGGGCAGCGCCAGGGCGTCCGACCGTCCACCGCCGGGGACCCCGGGTCCCCGGCGCACCCGAAGGAGAACCCATGAAGATCGGCTACTTCCTGTCCAGCGAGGAGACCGGTCCCAAGGAGCTCGTCGCCAACGCCGCCAAGGGCCAGGCCGCCGGCTTCCGAGATCTGTGGATCTCTGATCACTACCACCCCTGGATCGACGCCCAGGGCCACAGCCCCTTCGTCTGGGGCGTCCTCGGCGCCATCTCCCAGGTCGCGCCCGAGCTCACCGTCACCACCGCGGTGACCTGCCCCACCATGCGCATCCATCCCGCGGTGATCGCCCAGGCGACCGCCACCGCCTCCCTGCTGCTGGACGGCCGCTTCCGCTTCGGCGTCGGCACCGGTGAGGCGCTGAACGAGCACATCTTCGGCGACGCCTGGCCCGAGGCCGCGGTGCGACGCGAGCAGCTCGAGGAGGCGATCGAGGTCATCCGGGCCCTGTGGAGCGGCGAGACCATCAGCCACCGCGGCAGGCACTACCGCGTCGAACATGCCCGGATCTACGACGCCCCGGCCACCCCGCCCAAGGTCATCGTGTCGGGCTTCGGCCCCGCCGCGGTGGACCTCGCCGCCAAGGTCGGTGACGGCTTCTGCACGGTGGAGCCCGATGCCGAGTCGGTCGAGCGCTACCGCACCGCGGCCACCGGAGACCAGCTGGTCCAGGGCGGCCTGAAGGTGTGTTACGGCGCTGACGCCGAGGCCGCTCGCAAGCTTGCCTATGAGCTGTGGCCCAACGACGGCCTGCCCGGCGAGCTCGCTCAGATCCTCCCCACGCCGGCTCACTTCGAGCAGGCATCCACCCTCGTTGACATCGACACGCTGACCTCCGCGGTGCCGTGTGGACCGGACATCGATCTGCACCTCGAGGCGATCCGGGAGTACGAGAAGGCGGGCTTCGACGAGCTGTTCATCCAGCAGATCGGCTCCGACCAGGATGCGTTCCTCAGCGCCTACCGCGAACACATCCTGCCGCACTTCGAGTCCGCTGAGCTGACCCGCTGAGGCGTAGGTTAGCTCGGCCGGTGGCCGGGTAAGCCGACAGTCATGTGGTACGCATTCTTTCTCATCCTGCTCGCCGTGATCGCGGTGGTCATCTCGGTCCTCACCGCCGGCGCCTTCGCGGTGGTGCTGCTCATCATCGCGATCATCGCGGCGCTCGCCGGGATCGGTGGATTTGCCGGGTTACGGCGCAGCCGGCTGTTGCAACGCGACGCGGGTGCCACCGAGACGGTGACCCGCGTGGGTGGCGACAACGAGGCGGGAGCCGGTCGCGAGCCGGCGACTCCGGAAGAACTCGTCAACGCCCGCCGCGCCGCCCAGTAGTCGCCCCCAGTGGTCACCGATCCCCAGTGATCACCGATCTCAGCCTGACGGAGGTCGAGCCGCGGCGGCGGCTCCGGACCCCGGTGGCTGAAGTCAGGCGTTGGAGTGCTGATCGGTGCTGCCCAGAGGGGACTTGTCCTCCTTGGAGGGGTGGAACGGCGTCGGGGTGGTGGCGGATCCGCCCGACCCGCCCTCGGCCCCAATCTCACCCTCGATGTCCTCGGGGGCGACGCCCTCGGGGAGATCGTCGCCATGCAGCGGCGGCGTGCCCAGCCGCACCGGACCGTCAAGGCGCTCGATGATCCGCTCCGAGGCGGGATCGTGTTCGTGGTTCTCTGCGTCGTTGCTCATAGCCGAGGCTGTACCCGCCCCAGCGCGGCACAAGCGGCGCCGAGCGCTGCATGTGCAGGACCTAACAGAGCCCACAGTTGAAAACCCACCCCCTGGGCCGAGCCGGGGTTTGTCCCTATTCGGACCCAGGTAGGGCTCGGCGATGAGCTCGCTCACCACCGCGCCGGGACCCCTCGGACCCCTC
>CAZZVR010000140.1:0-10709 GCA_964657595.1 Burkholderia sp. PAMC 26561
GCGAAGTCCTGGCGCCCGGTGGTGCGGGTGAAGGCCCCGGGCTCGCCGGTGAACGGGCGGGCGATCACCCGCCCGACCGCGTGCTCGGGTGGGAGCTGGGCCCGGACCTGGGCGCAGATCCGGTAGAGCTCGGCCGGGTCGAGCATTCGATCGTGGGCAGCGATCTGGAGCACCGAGTCGGCGCTCGTGTAGACGATGAGGTCACCGCTGGCCAGGTGCTCGGCGCCGAAGCGGTCGATCACCGCCACCCCGTCGAAGGGGCGGTTGCCCAGCACCCCGCGGCCGGAGGCCGCGCGGATGAGAGCCAGCACCTCAGGCGGGAACCCGTCGGGGTAGGTCGCCAGCGGCTCGGCGCTGGCCACACCCATCAGGCCCCAGTGGCCGGCCGTCGAGTCCTTGCCGGGTCCGATCGCGCCCAGCCGTCCGTGCACGACCGGCGCGGGGACCGGCGCCACGCCTGCGATGGCGGTGATGTTGCCCAGGCCGAGGCTCGCCAGGCACGGCAGGCTGAGCCCACCCACCTGCTCGGACAGATGGGCCAGGGTGTTGGTGCCGGCGTCGCCGTAGTCCGCGGCGTCCGGGAGCGCACCGGCCCCGCAGGCGTCGATCACCACGACGAAGGCCCGCCGACCCCGGCTCATGGCGCAGCAGCGGTCGGGGTGGCGGCGGCGGTCGGGGTGGCGGCGGTCGCCGTCGCAGCGGTGGTCGCGGCGGTCGGGGTCGTCGACACGCCGCCTCCCGTGGGCTGGCCCCCGTTGAGCAGCGTCAGCGATCGCCGGACCGGCGAGAACACGTAGTGGTCGACGGTGGCGAACTGCGCCGGCGGGGCGTAGGCGTCGAGCACCAGCTCGGCGCCGTCGACGTACACGTGCTCGGTGCGGACGCGCCGCAGCTTGCCCGCCACGTGCTCCAACGCGTCGATGATCACCGCACCGGCCCCCGACACCTGGCTCAGCCCGGTGCGCTGGACCTTGAGCGTCGGGTCCTTGGCGCGGGCCGCCCGGACCAGCGCGCTCAGCGCACCGCGCAGCTGGGCGGCCGAGGTGAGTACTCGCCCGGTGCGGGCAAAGCGCCAGAGCGAGATGGTGGCGGGCCCCGAGGAGACCACGGCCACCAGCGGCGAGCGTTCCGCGGTGACGGTCCAGTCTCCCGGCACCGTCACCGCGACCCCGTCAGCCCGGTAGCGGATGCTCTCAAAGCCGGTGGGCCTGACGGTTGCCGCGAGGTTGGGGGCGCTGGCGCGGCCGCTGCCACAGCCGCTGATGAGCAGCGCCGTGCAGAGCAGGGCGGGGACCGACAGTGCGGGCAGTGCCGCGCGCGGACTGAGATGGCGCACCGAACTGCTCATGAGCTGGCGATTCTGACATGCCGACCTGACTCGGCTCTTTAATCCGAGGCCCATGACGCACCGTCGCTACGGCCCCATCCTGCTGGCCGCCGCCACCGCGCTCCTGCTCATCGCGGCCCGCCTGTCCTCCGCCGCCGCACCTCCGGCGGGGCTGAGTCTGGTCTCCGAGCCCCAGGCCGGCGCCACGCCGTTCTTGGCGATGATCGCCGCGGCGCACACCACGATCGACCTGACCATGTACGAGCTCACCGACCGCGAGGTGGAGGCGGCGCTGGCGCGCGCCGCCGGGCGCGGAGTCGACGTGCGCGTGCTGCTCAACGGCGGCTACTACCGCGAGCCCGAGTCCGACAATCGCGGCGCCTCGACCTACCTGGCCGCCCACGGCGTGCACGTCCGTTCCACCCCCACGACCTTCGCACTGACGCACCAGAAGACCCTCACCGTCGATGGCCGAGAGTCGGCGGTGATGACGCTCAACTTCGACGGGTGGTACGCCAGCACACGCGACTACGCCATCCTCGACCGCCAGCCGGCTGACGTGCAGGCCATCACGGCGGTGTTCGACGCCGACTGGGACGCGCGGGCGATCACCCCGTCGGGCGGCACCGGCGACCTGCTCTGGTCACCGGGTGGCGCTCCGCGCACGCTCGCGCTCATCAGCGCCGCGCGGAGGTCGATCGACCTCGAGAACGAGGAGATGGCCTACGCCCCGGCGACCGATGCCCTGTGCGCGGCGGCCCGCCGCGGCGTGCGGGTGAGGATCGTGATGACCTACGCGGGCGAGTGGCGCAGCGCCTTTGATCGACTCTCCGCCTGCGGAGTCCACATCCGCCTGTATCACGGGCAGTCCTACTACATCCACGCCAAGCTGCTCGAGGTTGACGGGCGCCAGGCGCTGGTCAGCTCCCAGAACCTGTCGACCACCTCGCTGAAGGACAACCGCGAGCTGGGGATCGTGCTCACCGGCTCAGCGCTGGTCACGGCGCTCAGCACGGACTTCAGCGACGACTACGCCGGCGCTGCGGCGTGGTCGGGCTGAGGCTCAGCCGGGCTCGACGGTGATCTGAGCGCGCGGGTGGGCGTCGAAGTAGACGTCGCGCAGGCGTTCGGAGGACAGGTGGGTGTAGACCTGGGTGGTCCCGATGTCGGCGTGTCCGAGCATCTCCTGGAGCGAACGCAGGTCACAGCCACCGGCGAGCAGGTGGGTGGCGAAGGTGTGGCGCAGGGTGTGGGGACTCATGCGCGCATCCAGGCCGGCGCTGCGGGCGTGACCCTGGACGATCTTGTAGAGCCCCTGGCGGCTGAGTGCCCCGCCGCGCAGGTTGACGAAGATGTGGTTCTCCTCGGTGTCGCCCACCAGCTTGGGGCGCGCCCGTTCGAGGTAGGCCTCCAGCGCGCCCAGCGCGGCCGACCCCACTGGGACGATCCGCTCCTTGGCCCCCTTGCCCCGGGCGAGCAGGATGCCCGCCTCGGCGTCGAGGTGGGCGAGCTCGAGCCCGATCGCCTCCGAGGCGCGCAGACCGCAGGCGTACATCGTTTCCAGCAGCGCCCGGTCACGCAGGGCCGCGGCACCGGTACCCCGGGGCTGGGCGAGCAGGCGGTTGACCTCGTCGCGGCTGAGCACCTTGGGCAGACGCTCGCGGCTGCGCGGGGCACGCAGCTCGCCGGTCGGATCGGCCTCGAGGATGCCCTCACGGCGGAGGTGACGGTAGAAGGAGCGCAGGCAGGCGATCTTGCGCTGCAGCGTCGCCGGTGCCGCCGGTTTGCGCTCGCGCGTCTCGGAGTCCGCGGGGGAGCCGGCGGCCAGCAGCGTCACGAAGTCGGCGAGCTCACGGTGGCTCACCGCGAGGGGATCGACCCCCCGCCGGTCGAGGAACGCCCCGTACTGGGCCAGGTCCGAGGCGTAGGCCTCCAATGTGTTGCGTGACAGGCCCCGCTCGAGCTCGAGGTAGGCGAGGAAGTCGAGGGTGAGCTCGCGCAGGGCCGCCGCGGGCGTCGGGGCGGCCGCTGCGTGTGTCGGGGCGGCCGCGGCGCTGACCGCGGCGACCACGGGGGTGGCAGGGGATTCGGCAACGGCCATGTGCTCAGCTCATTCGGGGTGGGCCGGCGGCGCACCTTCCCGTGCAACGCGCCTGGCGCCGGACGGATCGGCACAGGGCGACTCCGGGGACAAAGCGACTCTGGCGGTCGGTTTGTCCCCCGGAGGACGCCACGCACCTGACTCCGGGGGACTTATGCCGCCCCACGCGGAGTTTCTCCCCCGGAGTGCGCGTGCGCGCGGTCAGCTCGCCGCCGCGAAGAAGTCGTCGCGCAGCCAGTCCAGCGTGGCCGCCAGTCCCGCCGCGTAGCCGACTCGCGGTGACCAACCCAGCACCGAGCGCAGCTTCGCGCTGGAGAAGTCCTGGTCGACGGCGAGGACCTGCACCGCCTGGCGCGACAGCAGCGGCGCGAGCGTCACGCCGGTAAGCCGCCGCAGCCCGCGGTAGCCCTCCTCCAGTCCAACCCCCAGCCCCAGCGCGAGCCGGGGGGCCAGACGGATCCGCGGTGGGTGACAGCCCAGGCCCGACGCCAGGTCGCCGAGGAACTCGCGCCAGGTGACGTCGAGCTCGTCGCTGACGTTGAACACCTCTCCCGTCGCCCCGGCCGCGGGCGCGGCCAGCGCGATCAGGACGGCGTCCACCACGTTGTCGACATACACCAGCCCGGCCACCGCCCGGCCGCCGCCGATCAACGGCAGATACCCGCCCCGCAGCGCGGTGGCCATCTCCCCCACCACATCGACGGACCCGGGCCCGTAGACGGTGGCCGGGCGCAGCATCACCAGCTCCATCGCGCTGTCGGCCCCGACCTGCCACAGCGCCGCCTCAGCCTCACGCTTGGTCTGCGAGTACCAGTTGGCGAACCCCGAACCCACGTACTCCTCGCTCACCCCGCGGACGCCGGGGTTGCCGTAGACGTCGGTGGTCGAGAGATGCAGAAACCGCCGCACCCCGGCCCGGGCGGCGGCGCGGCCCAGCGCGGCGCTGGCGGTTGCGTTGGCCGCCCGGATCTCCGCCACCGTCCCCCAGTCCGACACCATCGCCGCGCTGTGGATGACCAGCTCACAGCCCGCCACCGCACCCGTCAGGGCACCGGGATCGGTGAGGTCGCCGACGTGCAGCTCGACCCCAGACCCCGACCCCGACCCGGACCCGGCAAGCGCCTCCAGCGCCCGGGTGTCGGAGCTCGACCGAACCAGGCAGCGCACCCGATGACCGGCCCCGAGCAGTGCCGGGACGAGCCGACCGCCGATGAACCCGGTCGCGCCGGTCAGGAGGATCTGGCTCAACGGCGTGCGCGCGCCCGGGCCGCCAGCCCGGCCCCGCTGCTGCGCGCCTGGCGCCCCAGGGTGCTCACGGCGATCCGCTGCACCTCCGCCCAGTTGCGCGCCGCGCCCGCCACGCCCCCGGAGAGCACATCGTCCAGGGCGGTGAGAAAGTCGTCGGCCTCGCCCGCCGACAGGGTGAGGGGCGGCAGCAGTTTGATCACGTCGTTCTTGCCCGCCGCCATGGTGACCACATGGTGGTCGCGATGCAGCGGGATGACCACGAGCTGGGGGTAGAGCCCCTCGGAGGCGCGGTGGATGAGCTGCCAGGAGAGCTTGGCGGCGCGGCCGCTGGGCTCGCCCAGCTCGAAGCCGATCATGAGACCCAGGGCCCGCACCTGCGACAACATCTCATAGCGCCGGCTCATCTCCTCCAGCCCGGCGGTCAGCCGAGCCCCGATCACCTGGGCGTTCTCCACCAGGCCGTCACGCGCGATGACCCGCAGCGAGGCCAGGCCCGCGGCCATGGACAGGCGGTTGCGGCCGTAGGTCGACTGGTGCACGTAGGAGCGCTCCAGCGTGCCCACCGCCGCCTGGAAGATCCTCCGCGTGGTGACCATGGCGGCGACGGGCATGAACCCGCCCGACAGCGTCTTGCCGATCAGCACGAAGTCGGGGATCACGTTCCAGTGCTCGAGCGCGAAGAGCTTGCCCGTACGCCCCAGACCGGTCTGGACCTCGTCCAGCACGAACAGGGTTCCGTAGCGGTCACACAGCTCGCGCACGCCGGCGAGATAGCCCGGCGGGGCGACCTGAACCTCACGGCCCTGCACCGGCTCGACGAAGAAGGCGGCGACGTCCCCCTCGACCAGTTGTGCCTCGAGCGCGTCCAGATCGCCGTAGGGCACCTGGGCACAGCCCGGGATGAGCGGTCCGAACCCCTCGCGGAAGAAGTCGTCGCCCACCAGGGACAAGGGACCCAGGGTGACGCCGTGGTAGCCGCTGTGACAGGAGACGAAGCGACTGCGTCCGGTGGCCGCCCGCGCGAACTTCATCGCCGAGTCGACCGCCTCGGCGCCGCTGGAGCAGAAGAACGTCGCCTCCAGGGGCCCGGGCAGTGCCCCCGCCAGCGCCTCGCCGAGCAGACCGGCCAGCACCGAGTAGTGGATCTGCACGCCGTCGGCCAGGTCGGCGGCCAGCACCGCCTCGAGACAGGCGCGGATATCGGGGTGGTTGTGGCCAAGGGAGGCGAACCCCTCACCGCTGTGCATGTCGAGGTAGGCGGTGCCGGACTCGTCATAGAGGTACGAGCCGCGGGCGGACACGAAGCGTTTGTCGAAGCCGAGGATCGACAGCATGTCGACCAGCGAGGGGTCGAGGTAGCGGCTGGCCAGCGACAGCGTCTCCTTGGTGCGGGCCTGAGCGTCGCCGAGGACCCCGAGAGGATCAGAACCGGTCATAGCCCAGCATTCTGGACGAGGGTGAGCGCGAGTGCCAGCCCGTCCTCCAGTGCGGTGAGCGACACCCGCTCGGTGCGCTCGTGCGCCCGCTCGGTGCCGTTGGCCAGGTTGGTCACCTCCAGACCGTTGAGACGGAACGCGTTGGCGTCTGAGCCACCGCCGCTGGAGATGCGACGCGGCACGTAGCCGATCGCTTCCAGAGCCGATTCGGCGAGGGCCAGCGAGAGCTCACCGGAGCGGACGCGGTAGCCCGTGAACATGCGCTGGAGGCCGATGTCCAGGTCACATCCGGCGCTGTCGGCGGCGTCCTGGAGCGCGTCGACGCACTGGGTGGTGACCGCGTCCACCCGCCCCGGGTCGATCCCGCGGACCTCGGCCTGGACCCGGCACAGGTCGGGCACGACGTTGGTGGCACTCCCCCCGGATATCAGGCCGACGTTGGCGGTGGTCTCGGGGTCGAGGCGTCCCTGGGGCATCGCGGTGATGGCGGCCGCGGCGGCGACGATGGCGTTGACCCCCTGCTCGGGGTGGAGGCCAGCATGGGCGGCGCGGCCGTGGATCGCGGCGTCGATGCGCATGTAGGTGGGTGAGGCGACGACGATCTCCCCGATCGGCGTCGCGTGGTCGAACACGTAGCCGAAGCCCGAACGCAGCTGGGAGGTGTCGAACTCCCGGGCGCCGTGGAGCCCAGTCTCCTCCGAGACGGTGAACAGCAGCTCGATCCCGACCGGTGGCGCCTCCCCCGCCCAACGGCGGGCAACCTCGATCAGGGCGGCGACGGCCGCCTTGTTGTCGGCCCCGACGATCCCGGGGTTGGCGTTCTCATACCCCCCGTCGACGAGCACCGGCTCGACCGGCGAGACCAACGGCACCGTGTCCATGTGGGCACACAGCAGCAGCCAGGCGTCCGAGCGGCCGGGGATGCGCGCCAGCAGGTTGCCCGCGTCAGAGCCGACCAGCGCCCCGGCGCCGTCCTCGGTGACCGACAGCCCGAGCGCACCGAGCTCCGCCGTGATCCAGTCGGCCACGGCGCGTTCAGACCCGGTGGGGCTGGGGATCTCACACAGCGACGCGAACGTGGTCCCCAGCTGTTGGCGCGCTGCCTCGCTGAGGACCGCCGGCGCGGGAACGGGCAACCCGGGAACCTCAGCCGCTCTTCAGGGGGTGGCGGCGTGACGCGCGTCGGTCACGTTCACATCACCTTTTGGGTCAGCCGCTCCGGCCCGCCGGTGCGCGGCGCCGACGAACTCGCGGAACAGGGGCGCCGGACGGTCCGGACGCGACTTGAACTCGGGGTGGAACTGTGAGGCGACGAAGAACGGATGCTCCTCCTGCGACAGCTCACAGATCTCGACCAGGCGCTCATCCGCGGTGGTGCCCGAGAAGATCAGGCCAGCTGCCTGGAGCCGACGCTTGAGGTGGTTGTTGACCTCATAGCGGTGGCGATGGCGCTCATAGACGACCGACTCGCCGTAGGCGTCACGAGCCCAGGTGCCGTCGTGCAGCTTGACCGGGTCCGCCCCCAGCCGCATCGTGCCGCCCATGTCGACGATCTCCTTCTGCTCAGGCAGCAGGTCGATCACCGGGAAGGGGGTCTCGGGGTCCATCTCGGTCGAGTTGGCGCCCGGCATGTCCGCCACGTGGCGGGCGAACTCCGACACGAGCACATGCATTCCCAGACACACGCCGAGGTAGGGAATGTCCTGCTCACGGGCGATCCGGGCAGCGGCGATCTTGCCCTCGAACCCGCGGCCGCCGAAACCGCCGGGCACGATGATCCCATCGACGCCGCGCAGCAGGCTGTCGACCTCATCGCTGCCCACGCTCTCTGAGTCGACCCATTCGATTTTGACCCGGGTGCCGTGATGGACGCCGCTGTGGCGCAGCGCCTCGACGACCGACAGGTAGGCGTCCTCGAGCTGGACGTATTTGCCGACCAGGGCGATCCGCACCTCCCCCTCGACGCTGGCGGCGCGGTCGAGGTAGTGCTTCCAGCTGTTGAGATCGGGGGGTGGAGCGTCGATGCCGAAGTGCTCGGAGAGGATGAAGTCGTCCACGCCCTGGGAGGCGTAGGCGACGGGGATGCTGTAGACGTCCTTGACGTCATAGCCCGAGACCACCGCCTCGACGGGCAGGCTGGCGAACAGCGCGATCTTCTTGCGGATCTCGGTCGACAGGGTCTGCTCAGAGCGGCAGATGAGCATGTCGGCGTTGATGCCGATGCGTCGCAACTCGTTCACCGAGTGCTGGGTCGGCTTGGTCTTCAGCTCACCGGCGTGTCCGATGTAGGGCACCAGGGTGAGGTGGATGAACATGCAGCGTCGCCGCCCCACATCGGCGGGGAACTGGCGCAGTGCCTCGAGGAACGGCAGGGACTCGATGTCGCCCACGGTCCCGCCGACCTCGGTGATGACGAAGTCGACGTCTGTGGAGTCGGCCATCACCTGGATGCGCGACTTGATCTCGTCCGTGATGTGGGGGACCACCTGGACCGTGCCGCCGAGGTAGTCCCCGCGGCGCTCGCGCCGGATCACCGTGTTGTAGATGCCACCCGCGGTGACGTTGGAGGCACGGGAGGAGTTCGCGTCGGTGAAACGCTCGTAGTGACCGAGGTCGAGGTCGGTCTCCGCACCGTCCTCGGTGACGAACACCTCACCGTGCTGATAGGGCGACATCGTGCCCGGATCCACGTTGATGTAGGGATCGAACTTCTGCAGCTGCACGGTGAAGCCACGCGAGCGCAGGAGTCGGCCGATCGAGGCGGCGGCGATGCCCTTGCCCAGCGAGGAGACGACCCCGCCGGTGATGAAGATGAACCTGGTCTCGGTCTGCGCCATACCGCTCTACGAGATTACCCGGCCCCACGGATGGCGAGGTCGGCGTCCCCGCATCGAGCGGCTTTCTGTGACACCGCGCCCCGCGGCCCGGCCGCTCACGCGGCCTTGAGCAGCTCCCGGGCGTGGCCCCGGGCGGCGCGGTCGTCCTCGTCCGCGCCGAGCATCCGGACCAACTCGGCCACCACGCCGTCACCGTCGAGCGGGGCGACGGTGGTCACCGCCGCCGGGCGGTCACTGTCCTTGACGATGGTGAAGTGGCGCTCGGCCAGCGCCGCCACCTGGGGCAGGTGGGTGATGCAGAGGATCTGGCGGCCGTGGGCCAGCTCACGCAGGTGCGCACCCACCGCCCGGGCGGTGTGGCCCCCGATGCCCGCGTCGATCTCGTCGAACACCAGCAGCGAATCGCCCGCCGCCTCCGCGCCGGAGCCCGAGCCGTGGGCGACCGACAGGAGCGCCAGCATCACGCGCGACATCTCTCCGCCGGAGGCGACTTCGCGCAGCGGGCCGATCGGCAGTCCCGGGTTGGGGGCGATGAGGAACTCCACGGCATCCTGCCCCGAGCGCCCGAAGCCGTCGGGCCGCTCAGACACCGAGACCTCGAAGCGCGCCTCACCCATGGCCAGCTCGGACAGGCGCTCGAGCACCGCCTGGGCCAGCTGCGGGGCGGCGCTGGCGCGCGCGGCGCTCAGCGCCGACCCCGCACTGGCGCGCTGTGACCGCGCCCGCTCGAGCTGGGCCTCCACCTCGGCGACGCTCACGTCGAGGTCGGCCAGCTCCGCCGCACGGGCCCGGCAGCGTTCGCTGTGCTCGAGCACCGCCGCGATGCTGCCGCCATGCTTGCGCGCCAGACGCGCGAAGGCGGCCAGGCGCTCCTCCACCTGCTCCAGCCGCCCCGGTTCGGCCTCGACACCGTCGACGTAGGCCCGCAGCTCCGCCGCCACGTCCTCGGCTTCGTAGCGCAGTGAGGCCAGGCGCTCGGCCAGCGGCGCCAGGCCGGCGTCGATGCCCGCGGCGCCCGCCAGCTCGTCGGCGGCGCGGGCCAGCAGCGCCACCGCGCCGACCCCCTCTTCGCTCGGGGCGAGGGACTCGGCCCCGAGCGCCGCGGCGCCGATCAGGCCCTCGGCGTGGCGCAGGCGCTCGCGCTCGGCCAGCAGCTCCTGCTCCTCCGCCACGGTGGGCTCGATCTCGTCGATCTCGGTGAGCTCGAAGGCCAGCAGGTCGAGCTCGCGTTCGCGTGCGCCGCCCGCTCCGGCCAGGGTCTCGAGCCGGGCCTCCAGCGCCCGCACCGCCTCGTGGGCCTGAGCTGCCGTGACCCGCCGGCCCGCCTGCTCGGGACCGCAGAAGCGGTCGAGCACGTCGAGCTGGGCGGCGGTCACCATCAGCCGGCGATGCTCGTGCTGTCCGTAGAAGGACAGCATGCGCGCTCCCAGCTCGCGCAGATCGGCCACGGTGGCCGAGCGCCCGCACACATAGGCGCGGGTGCGCCCGTCGGGCCAGACGCGCCGGGCCAGGACGAGTTCCTCGGTCCCGTCGGGGATGCGCTCATCCCCGGCCAGCCAGGCCGGCAGAGCGAAGATGCCCTCCACGTAGGCCTCGGCGGCGCCCTCGCGCACGATGCCGGCACGGGCCTTGCCCCCGAGCAGGAGATCCAGGGCGGAGGCGAGCAGCGACTTGCCGGCACCGGTCTCCCCCGTGAGCACGTTGAGGCCCGGCCCGAGCGCCAGTTCGGCTCGCTCCATCAGCAGCAGGTTCTCGACGCG
>CAZZVR010000141.1:0-10604 GCA_964657595.1 Burkholderia sp. PAMC 26561
AACAGGGTCATCAGCCCCTGGTCGACCCAGTTGCGCAGCGTGGCCGAGATGCCATGGGCCCCGAGGCGGAAGCTGAAGTGCGTGTCCCACAGGCTGACGTACCCGTGAGGGCCCGCGTTGGCCCAGATCAGGGCGGCGACCACCGCCGCCACCACCACCGCAGCACCACCCTCCTCGGTGGAGAGGAAGCTGCGCATGGGCGCAGCTAGGTTGCGCGCCCAGGCGGTTCGGCCCTCGCTGCTGTCCCCGCCTGTGTCGGCCACCGGCGCAGTCTTGCACGGGCGGCCGCGGAGCCGCCGCTAACTGTCCGCGGGCGCGTAGTGCCCGGGCCACTCCTCATAGGGGATACGGGTGAGGTCGGGGATCTCGCCGAGCTCGCCCCACTGGTTGTAACCCAGGCGTGAGGTCGGGGCGAGCAGGTCGATCGCCGGCTGGCCGTCACGCAGGACGTCGTCGGACACCGCCAGATGCACGACCCGTCCCATCACCACCGAGCTGGAACCGAAGGACACGATGGTGTGCAGCACGCACTCGAAGGCGGTGGGTGAGGCGGCGACCCGGGGCGGCTTGACCCGCAGGCTCGGCTCGCGGGCCAGGCCGACGGCGTCGAACTCGCTGGTCTGCGGGGGAAAGTTGGTGCCCGTCGCGTTGACCTCCGCGGTCAGCGACGCCGGGGTGAAGCAGACCACGAACTCTCCGGTCGCCTCGATGTTCTTCAGCGAGTCCTTGCGCCCCACCGACGTGAACTGGATGATCGGCGGCGCCGTGGAGGCGACGGTGAAGAACGAGTGGGGGGCGAGGTTGTCCACTCCGGCGT
Source organism: Burkholderia sp. PAMC 26561 (assembly GCA_964657595.1). GTDB lineage: Bacteria > Actinomycetota > Thermoleophilia > Solirubrobacterales > Solirubrobacteraceae > Palsa-465. The sequence goes on from CAZZVR010000141.1 coordinate 818, forward strand.
CCGAGCGCGAGGAGACCCAGGCGATCGGGCGGGGGACGATCACCGCGGTCATCAGCTGGTAGAAGGCCCCGGGGCCGAGCTCATCGGGATCGAAGTCTGTGCGGGTCACGGTGTCCTTTCAGGTCGTGGTGCCTGGTCATCGTCGCCCAACGGGTCGCCGCGCACGATCGCGTACAGGCACATGTCGTGGTAAGCGCCTGCCCGCCATTGGCTCGCCCGAACCACACCCTCTCGACGGAAGCCGGCGCGCTCGAGGGCGTGCTGCTCGGCGACGTTCTCGATGTCGGTGCTCGCCTGGACGCGGTTGACCGTTGTGTGGGTGAAGAACAACCGGGCGAGCTGGACCTGGGCGGCGGCTCCGATGCCGCGTCCGCGGTGAGACGGGCGCAGCCAGATTCCGAGCTCGGGGTTCACCGATGCGCTTCCCGGACCCCACTGCACGTGATGCCACGTGACGTGGCCAGCGATCTCGCCGTCGGCCCAGATCGCCAGCCCGCCACCGTTCTCGTCGAGGTGGGACGAGGGCAGCGTCGTGGGCTCGGCGCGCGGGCCCCAGTCGTCGAACTCACTGGCGCCCCCGGTCAGCACGTTAAGGTCGGCCTCGCGGAACGCACGCAGGGTGACGTCGCAGCCGGACATCGCCCGAGTCTGGCAAACCCGCGCGATCACGCCGGGGGCGCCGGCGCGTTGACCCCGACTCGATGCGGTGGGAGACTCCGGCTGTGTCGCTGCCCGGTCAATCGCACCCCCACAGCGGGCCGGGCTGGGGCGGCGCGCAGCACACCCCGCACGAGACGACGGCGGCGCCGAAGCCGCCACCGCCCCCCGGGGTGCAGCTCCCGCGCACAGCTCCCACTGGCCCGGTGGTCACCAACGGCGGCGGGCGGCGCCGCTTCCCCGGCGGCAGTCTCACCATCGCCGCCCTGCCCTTCTTCCTGCTGCCCGACGACGACCCGTGGGAGCCTGAGCGCTGGCGGCGGCTCGGCGAGCCGCTGGGACCCGGCGGGCGCTGAGGCCTCAAGGTCGCGGGCGCCTCGCGGTCGCCGAGCCTCAGAGCCCGGCCAGGGCCTCGGGGGGCAGGCGCGCCTGCGACATGACCACCCGCGCGCCGCGCATCGGCACGCCCTCGTCCATCAGGCGCAGCCGCTGCTCCGGTCCCTGGGCCAGGCTGCCGTCGGCGCGCACCACCCGCCACCACGGAACCCCGACCGGGGCGTGTGACAGCAGCCGGCCGGCCTGGCGCGGGGCGCCGGGGGTGAGATCGCCGTAGGTCACGACGAACCCCGGCGGGATGCGTCGGATCAGGGCATAGACGGCCTCGGGCTCCATCCGGGCAGAGTTTCACCCTCGCGCCCGGCAGGTAGCGTGACGGTGTGCCCGAGGCCCGGTTGATCGACGTGGCAGATCCCCCGGACCCGGCCGGCGTGGTGCTCGTGCTGCACGGCGGCGGCAGCCGCGGCGTCCCGCTGGCGGTCAGTCCAACCCAGCTGTCGGTCCTGCGGATGATCCCGGTCGCCCGCGCCGTGGCGCGGGCCGGCCACCGGCGACTGGCGGTGCTGCGGCTGCTCAATGCCTTCCGCGGCTGGGACACCGATCACACCCCGGTCCAGGACGTGGCCTGGGCGTTGGAGCAGATCGCGCAGCGGTTCGGGGCGGACCTGCCGGTGTGTCTGGTCGGCCACTCCCTCGGCGGACGTGCCGCGCTGGTCAGCGCGGACCGGCCCCAGGTCCACGGTGTCGTCGCGCTGGCTCCGTGGGTGTACGCCAGCGACGTCGGGTCGGGCGTGGCGGACACACCGATCGTGATCATCCACGGCGACCAGGACCGCGTGGCGGCGCCCGACCGCTCGCGCCGGGTGGCCGAGGGCCTGCGCCGCGAGACCCCGGTCGCCTACGTCACCGTGCGGGGTGGCAAGCACGCCATGCTCAGCCACCGCCGGGCGTTCGACGGTCTCGCCGCCCGGTGTGCGGCGTGGATGCTGCTGGGCAAGGTTGAGGACCCGATCGTGGCGCGCATCGCCGGCGGTGAGGCCGACATCACGCTGTAGCCCGGCCGGCCCGGCCCGGCCCGGTGGTGCGCGAGTCGCCCTACCATTGCTCGGCGATGGCGGCTACCGAGACCCCGGCGACCCGCGCCGCCCGCGCGGCCGGGATCGATTTCACGATCCACGCCTACGGGCATGACCCGGCGGCGGAGTCCTACGGGCTCGAGGCCGCCACGGCGCTCGGGGTGGATCCCGCGCGGGTGTTCAAGACCCTGATGGTGCTGCGCGACGGCGCGCTGGTGGTGTGCGTCATCCCGGTGGCCGAGCGTCTGGCGCTCAGGGCGCTGGGCAAGCACGTGGCCATGGCCCCGCCTGAGCGGGCGGAGAGGGCGACCGGGTACGTGGTCGGCGGGATCAGCCCGCTGGGTCAGCGTCGGCCCCTGGCGACCCTGCTCGACGCGAGCGCGCTGGTGCACCCGGCGATCTTCGTCAGCGCCGGACGGCGGGGACTGGAGATCGAGCTGAGCCCCACGGACCTCGTGTCGCTGACCGGGGCCGAGGTACGCCGACTCACCTGAAGCGATGCGCCAAAACAGACTCACCTGAAGCGATGCGCCAAAACAGTCATATTCCCTGATTTGCCGCATCGCTGAATTTCCGTCACCCACCATCGCAGCGCGTGAGCCGGGGCTCACCGGGGCCGCTGGCGAGCACTCTGGGGAGAAATGCGTCGTCCGTACACATTTCTCCCCCGAGGAATAGCTAGGCGGTGACCGCCGGCTCCCCGCTGGGCTGAACCCACTTGGAGACACAGGGGATCTTGGTCAGGTCACAGCGCTCGTGGTAGCGGTTGGCGATCTCGGTCACCTCGGTGAACAGATCGTCGGCCAGGGTGGTCGGCTGCAGTCCGAGCTCGAGCAGGTGGTCGTTGGCCACGAACAGGTCGTTCTCGGCCGCCTCCTTGCGCGGGTTGTCGACCAGGTCGACCTCGGCGCCGGTCAGGTCGGCCACCATCTTGGCCAGATCCCGGACCCGGTGGGTTTCGGTCATCTGATTGAACACCTGAACCCGCTCGCCCGGAGCCGGGGGGTTCTCCACCGCCAACTGGATGCACTTGACGGTGTCCCGGATGTGGATGAACGCACGTGTCTGACCGCCGGTTCCGTGGACGGTCAGGGGGTAGCCGACTGCGGCCTGCATGAGGAAGCGGTTGAGGACGGTGCCGTAGTCACCGTCGTAGTCGAAGCGGTTGATGAGCCGCTCGTCGAGGCGCGTCTCGGGAGTCTGGGTGCCCCACACGATGCCCTGGTGCAGGTCGGTGACCCGCGTCCCGTCGTTCTTGTTGTAGAACGCGAACAGGAGCTGATCCTGGGTCTTGGTCATGTGGTAGATCGACCCTGGATTGGCCGGGTAGAGGATCTCCTGACGGATCTCGTCGCCGTCGTCGGTGTCGATCTTGACCTCGAGGTAGCCCTCGGGGATCTTGATCCCGGCGGTCCCGTAGCCGTAGACGCCCATCGTGCCGAGGTGGACGATGTGGGGGTTGACCCCCGACTCCACCGCAGCCGCCAGCAGGTTGTGGGTGGCGTTGACGTTGTTGAACACCGTGTAGCGCTTGTGCCACGAGCTCTTCATCGAATAGGGCGCAGCGCGCTGCTCGGCGAAGTGCACGACCGCGTCGGGCTGGAAGTCGCGGATGAGGTCGAGCATCACCCGGTAGTTCTCGGCCACGTCGAAGCGGTAGAAGGGGATCTCCTTGCCGGTCAGCTCCTGCCAGGCGGCGAGCCGGGTGCCGATCGGGGAGATCGGGGTCAGCGACTCGACCTCCAGCTCGACGTCAGCGTTACGCCGCGCGAGGTTGTCGACGATCGCGACATCATGCCCGCAGGCGGAGAGGTGAAGCGTGGTCGGCCAGCCACAAAAGCCGTCTCCACCCAGAATCAGTATGCGCAAGAAGGTGTCTCCTGTATTGGTGCGTCGAGCCCGGCGGACGGCGGCCGGTGCCGCCTGAGGAGCCAGTCCCGCCGACGTACGCAACAACGACAGCACGGGAGCGACCCGCTGATAACGATCCGCGACTGTTGAGCTTCGCGGCTATCTCCCGACGATTCTTTCGTCAGATGAACTCCAGATGGTACGCATCACGGCAACGGAACCGCAATAACGCCCATTTCAGCGCACATGGCGTGTGCCTGCCCTCTGGATCGGGAAGCCGCCGCACCGTCAGCGACTTTCCCCAGAGATCAGGAGGCCTCCGTGGCCAACGTATCCACCTCAAGCCGGCTGAAGGCCCGGTCGAGACCGAACCGAACCGAGCGCGAGCGAGAGCGCATCGGCGTGACGCTGTTCCTGGTGGCGGCGGTCGCCTCGTTCGTCCTGTCGGTCACCCTGTGGTTTGTCGGTGACCGCCTCTACGGCGTGTTCGTCGGGCTGTGGGTGCCATCGATCCTGGCGGCCGGCGGCTTCTGGATGATCGCCCAGATGCGTCAGACATGACCGCCCTGAACATCTTCCTGGCGGTCGTGGGCTGTCTCGTCGCCGCCATGGTGGTGACCGGCATGGTGTTCCTCAAGCCCCACCACATCACCACGCCGGCTCCGCTCACGGACCTATCCGATGTCCAGCAGCGCTTTGGCGTCCCCGCCGATGATGTGCCCCCGGTGATGGGGCCGGCGGCCCCCGTCGCTCCGATCCTCGACGACGCAACCCTCGGGCTCGACTGACGCCAGGCCGTAGGGTGGGGTCACCGATGGAGGCAGGATCCGCGATGCCAGATCTACCGTTGCCCGGTCGATGATCGACGGCAGTGCCCATCAACGCCCGGCATCGCCCGTCGACGTCGCGCTGCGCGACGGCTCGAGCGTGCAGGTGCGCGCGGTGGGCGCCGCGGATCGTGACGGGATCCGCGGGTTCCTCAAGGCGATGTCGGCGGACTCCGCCTACTTCCGCGGCTGCGGGATCATCAACGCGGACAAGCTCGCGGACTGGGCCGTCGATGTGGATCAGCGCGATCGCTACGGGGTGCTGGCCACCGCCGGGCCCGGTGAGCGGATCGTCGGGCACGCGGCCTACATCCGCGTGAACCCGGTACGAGCCGAGGTGGCCTTCGAGGTCGCCGACGCGATGCACGGCCAGGGGATCGGCACGCTGCTGCTCGCCCAACTGGCGGCCGCCGCGGTGTCCAACGGCATCAGCCAGTTCTCCGCCGACGTGATGCCCTCGAACCGCAAGATGCTCGAGGTGTTTCGCAGCAGCGGCTTCCCCATCCGTCGTGAGACCAACGACGGGCTGATGAAGGTGGTCTTCGACACCGCCCTGTCGCCTGACACGATCGACCGCTTCGACGCGCGCGAGCGCCACGCCGCCCGCAACGCACTCAAGCTGTTCCTCGAGCCCCGCAGCGTCGCGGTGATCGGCGCGTCCGGGCACCCGGACACCCTGGGCGGGGAGCTGATCGCCAACCTGGTCGAGGGCGGCTACAGCGGCGCCCTGTATCCGGTGAACCTTCACCGCGCCACCGTGCGTGGACTGCCGGCCCTACCGAGCATCGCGGCGGTTCCCCATCCGGTCGATCTCGCGGTGGTGGTCGTCCCGGCCGCCCAGGTGCTCGACGTGGTGAGCCAGTGTGGCGCGGCCGGGACCCGTGCCGTGGTCGTCGTGTCGGCCGGGTTTGCCGAGACCGATGCCCCGGGGGCCGGGCGCGAGTACGAGCTGCTGCGGATCTGCCGGTTGACCGGCATGCGCCTGATCGGTCCCGGTGCGCTGGGTCTGCTCAACACCGACCCGGCGGCCGCGCTCAACGCCAGCTTGATCCGGACGATGCCGGCCCGGGGGACGGTCGGACTGATGTCCCAGAGCGGCGGTGTGGGCGTCGCGCTGGTGGCGGCGGCGAGCCGACTCGGCTTCGGGCTCTCCACGTTCGTCTCGGTCGGCAACAAGGCCGACATCTCCGGCAACGACCTGCTCGCCTATTGGGACGAGGATCCGGCCACCAAGGTCATCCTGCTCTACCTCGAGTCCTTCGGGAACCCGCGGCGCTTCGCCCGATTCGCCCGGCACGTGGCGGCCCACAAGCCGATCCTCGTGGTCAAGGCCGGTCCGACGCCGGTGGGCAACCGCGGCATCGAGGCGTCGAGCACCGCGCGTCGGCTGGCGGGGTCTGAGATCGGCATCGCGGCCCTGTTTGCCCAGGCGGGGGTGATTCGGGCCGATACGACTGGTGAGTTGCTCGAGACCGCGGCGCTGCTGTCCGCCCAGCCCGCGCCCGCCGGCCCTCGCGTGGGGGTGCTGTCGAACAGTCGCGGTCCGGCGCTGCTGTGCGCCGACGCCTGCCGTGCGGCGGGGCTGGCCCTCGTCGAGCTGGCGCCGACGCTGCTGGCTGACCGGCTCGCCCGTCGCGCCGGGGCGCGGCTGGGTGCCAACCCGATCAACCTGACCGCCGCGGCCACGGCGGCCGATTACGCCGAGGCGCTGCGCGGGCTGGCCCGATCCGGAGAATGCGATGCGCTGATCACCGTCTTCGTGCCCTCCCCGGCGGCCAGTGCCCAGGAGGTGGCCGACGCCGTCGACGCGGTGGCCCGGGGGTTCCCCAGCCTGTGCTTTGCCTCGGTGCTCCTGGACCGGGTCCTGCCGTCCCCCGGGTCGGCCAGCCCGGTCCGGGCCGCCCGCTACATGTATCCCGAGGAGGCCGCACGAGCCCTGGGGCACGCCGCCGGTTGGTCCCGGTGGCGCAGCCGGCAGTCCGGCCGGGTCTCGGTGCCCGTGGTGTCCTCCCCCGAGGCGGCCCGCAGCGTCATCGCGCGGGCGCTCGTGGCCGGTCCGGGCTGGCTGAACCCCGCCGCTACGGCCGAGCTGCTCGAGTGCTACGGCCTCAGCTCCCCGGCGGACGCGAACGCGGACCGGGACGGCGCGCAGTCCCTGCTGGCCGGGATCGTCCAGGATGCGGACTTCGGTCCGCTCGTGGTGTGTGGCTGGCCCGGCGGCGAGATCGCGGTGCGCATCACGCCGCTGTCGGAGCAGGACGCCGCCGACATGGTGGGCACCCTCGAGGGTTCCACGCCGAACGCGGGGCTGGCGCGGCCGCTGCATCACCCCGCGGCACTGAGGGCGGTGATGCTGGCGCTCGGCGCGATGGCCGATGCGCACCCCGAGATCGCGGCGCTGGACCTCGACCCACTGTGGATCGGGTCGGGCGCAGCACGGGTGGGGACCGCGAGGATCTACGTGACCGAGCCTCCGGCCACCCCGGCCCCGGGTGCGTTGCGGTGAGCGACGTCGGCACCCAGCCGGCCTGAGGCGGATCCCCCATGCTCTATTACCGCCACGCCAGCTCGACGCTGCATGACCCCAACGTGTTCCACCCCGAGCATCCCGACACGCCCGACCGCATTCGGGCCATCGAAGCCAGGCTGGAGGCCGTCAACTGGGCCGGTGCCGAACTGCGCGAGGCTCCAGCGGCCACCGAGCCCGAGCTCGAGCTCGTCCACAGCCCGGCCCTCATCGCCCGGATTCAGGAGATCTGCGCCCAGGGTGGCGGCGCGCTGGACGACGACACGTTCGTCAGTCACCGGTCCTATGAGGCGGCCCGGCATGCCGCCGGTGGGGCCCTCGCGATGACGCGGGCGTTGTTGGCGGGCGAGGATCGCACCGGCTGGTGCGGGACCCGCCCGTCAGGTCACCACGCCGAGGCCGCCGCGGCCATGGGGTTCTGTCTCTTCAACAACGTGGCCCTCGCAGCGCAGCTGGCCATCTCAGCGCTGGGTGCCGAGCGGGTGATGATCATCGACTGGGACGTCCACCACGGCAACGGCACCGCCGATATCTTCCGCCGCCGCGCCGACGTGCTCTACGCCAGCATCCACCAGGACCACCTCTACCCGGGGACGGGAGCCGGCGCAGACTGCGGCGCCGGCCCGGGGCACGGTTTCACCGTCAATCTGCCGGTGCCCGCCGGCACCGGTGCTGGGGTCTGGATCTCGCTCCTCGAGCACCTGATCGTGCCCGTCGGCCTCGACTTCGCGCCCGACCTCATTCTCGTCTCCGCGGGCTTTGACGCTCACCGCATGGACCCGTTGGGCGACTGTCGGCTCGAGGCGGACTCCTTCGGTGAGATGGCCGCCCACGTCCGGGAGCTGGGTGAGCGCACCGGCGCGCCGATCGGAGCCGTGCTCGAGGGCGGCTATGACCTGACGGCGCTCGCTGACTCCGTGCTGGCCACGCTTGAGGCGCTGGGCGGTGAGCGCAGCGCGGAGTCCTTCGCGGCTGACCCGATCTTCACCCCGCGGGCGGCTGCCCGGGTCGGCCACTTCTGGGATCTGTAGCCCCGCCCGCGTCGGTCACGGCTGCGCCCGCGGCGGGCTCGAAGTCGAGGGCGACTGAGTTGATGCAGTAGCGCTTGGCGCCCCGTGGGCCGTCGTTGAACACGTGTCCGAGGTGCCCGCCACAGCGCGCACAGGTGACCTCGGTGCGGCGGATGAGCAGTTTGCGGTCGGAATGGAGCTCGACGTTGGCAGCGCTGGCCGGGTCGGTGAAGCTCGGCCAACCGGTCCCGGAGTCGAACTTGGCGGCCGAGGAGAACAACGCAGCGCCACATCCCGCGCACGTGTAGCTCCCGTCGTCCTTGACGTGTAAGAGCTGCCCGGTGAAAGGGACCTCGGTGCCCTTGCGGCGCAGGACCCGGTACTGGGCCGGGGTGAGCTCACGCCGCCACTGCTCCTCGGTCTTCTCCACCGGGGCGGCCGGAGCGGGTGGGGCGCCTGGGCGCCTCACGCGCCCTCGACCTCGACCCCGCGCCAGAACGCCACGTAGTCGCGGATGGCCGCCGCGGCCGGCTTGGGGTCGGGGTAGAACCATGCCGCCCCGGCGTTGCGGGCTCCGTCGCTCACCACGTCGTAGTAGCTCGCGGTGCCCTTCCAGGGACAGACGGTCTGCGTGTCGCTGGGGGCCAGCAGGTCGCGGCTCACGTCCTCGGGCGGGAAGTAGTGGTTGCCCTCGACCACGATCGTGCGGTCGCTCTCGGCGACGACCGTGCCGTTCCAGGTGGCACGGAAGTGGCCAGTTGCGGTGTCGTGTTCGGCGTCGACGTTCATGGTGCTCCGTTCGCTCGGGGACTCGCTGAGAAACTGTCTGTGACCCTACCGATACCCGCCGGTCGGCCCGGGGGCATCCCGTGCGGGCGGGGCTTCACAGAATCTTGATGACGCCACCGCGATTCTGTACGTCCTCTCCGTCTTCTCGAGGGCACGATGCCTCAGACGATGAAACGTTCTCGCCACCACAGCAGCCGGCTCGTCACGGAGGTTGAACTCGCGCTTCTGGCGGGGTGCAACCTGGCCGAGGTCGAGGCCGACGTTCTGGCGTCCGGGGAGGCGGACGCCGCGCACGCGGCGGCCCGCCAGGGCGGAGAGTCAGGAGCCGCTGCCTCCGAGCAGCTGCCCGAGCGAGTTGGTGACCGTCGAGACCGTCCCGGCGAGGGCCCCGGTTGCGGTGGTCACGACGCCGGTGAGCGAGCCAGCGACGCCCGACACCGTGGTGGCGAGGGTCGGAGAGAGCGCTGACGCGGTGCTCGCGACGCCGCCGGTGACGCTCGAGACGGTGGCGGCCACGCCCTGGCCGGCGCCGCTCACGGTGGCCGCCACGGTGCTGCCCACGCCGGTGACCACGCCGCCCACGCCGCTGGCAGCCGGAGGCTGGCTCACCGTCGTGGTGGTCACGGGCGGCTCGGTCGACGTCTGGGTCGGGGTCGCGGTTGAAGGCGTGCCTGTCGCAACCGTCGCAACCGCCGTGGCCGCTGTGGCCGCTGT
>CAZZVR010000142.1:0-10524 GCA_964657595.1 Burkholderia sp. PAMC 26561
CGCCTGCGTGAGCGCCGAACGTGAGCTCGCCGCGGCCCTGGGCGCCTCGTGCCGCACGCCGATGGGCGCCCTGGCTCAGCGGGTCGGGTCCGACGAGCTGGCGCTCGTCGGTTGGGTCGGTCTGCCCGACGGCTCGGAATGGATCCGCGACGAGCTGGTCGGCGCGCCCGAGTCGGTCGCCGGGGAGCTGGCGGCGCGGATGATCGCCGTCGGCGCCCGCGAGCTGCTGGAGCGGGCCGAGCAGGCGGTGTCGGTGTGACCGTGTACCTGGTCGGCGCCGGGCCTGGGGATCCCGAGCTGATGACCAAGCGCTCCCTCGACCTGATCGCCCGCGCCGACGTGGTGATCTATGACCGGCTCATTCCCGAGGGTGCGCTCGACGGCGCACGGGCGGATGCCCAACTCATCTTCGCGGGCAAGGAGGGCGGCGGCGAACAGGTGCCCCAGGCGGTGACCGACCAGCTGCTGGTCGAGCACGGCCGGGTGGCCGACGTCGTGGTGCGCCTGAAGGGGGGTGACCCCTTTGTGTTCGGGCGTGGCGGTGAGGAGGCCGAGATCCTGTCAGAGGCGGGGATCGACTTCGAGGTCGTGCCGGCCGTCACCGCCGGCATCGCCGCCCCGGCCTACGCCGGGATCCCCGTGACCCACCGCGATGCCGCCTCCGCGGTCGCCTTCCTCACCGGACACGAGGACCCCGCCAAGCCTGAGAGCGCGCTGGACTGGGCGGCTCTGGCCGCCTTCCCCGGCACCCTGTGCGTCTACATGGGGGTGCGCCAGCTCGGGGGCATCACCGCGAAGCTGATCGAGGGCGGTCGCCCATCCGAGGAGCCCGCCGCGCTCATCCAGCGTGGCACGTTTCCCGGGCAGCGGGCCGTCGTGGCCACGCTGGGAACCCTGGCGGCGGTCGCGCGGGAGCAGAAGTTCGGCGCCCCGGCGATCGCCCTGTTCGGCCCGGTGGCCGCGCTGCGCGAGCAGATCGCCTGGTTCGAGCGCCGGCCCCTGCACGGACGCTCGGTGGCGGTCACCCGCGCGCGCGCCCAGGCCTCCGGGTTGGCGCGCCGGCTGAGCGACCTCGGCGCACGCGTGATCGAGGCCCCGACCATCCGCGTCCAGCACCTCGATGGTCCGGCTCCGGCACTGGCCGATTGCGATCTGGTCGTGTTCTCCAGCGCCAATGGCGTCGACGCTCTGTTCGAGCGCCTCGGCGCGGCGGGGCTCGATGCGCGCGCGTTCGCCACCACCCGCGTTGCGGCGATGGGTCCGGGCACCGCGCGGGCCCTGGCCGCCCACGGGATCGCGGCCGACATCATCCCCGAGCGCTTCGTCGCCGAGGGGATGGCCGAGGCGCTGAGCGGGGTGAGTATCGCCCGGGCGCTGATCGTGCGGGCGGCGGAGGGCCGCGACGTCCTCATCGAGACCCTGCGTGACCGCGGTGTCGAGGTGGAGCTGCTCCCCGTGTATGAGACGATCGTCGAACCCCTGGACGCCGAGACCCTCGCGGCGCTCGAGGCGGTCGACTACGTGACCTTCACCTCAGCCTCCTCGGTGCGCAACTACCTCGATGCCGGCGGGAGCGCCCATGCCCGGCTCATCAGCATCGGGCCGGCCACCTCCGAGGCGCTGAGCGCCCGCGGGCTCGCGGCCGACGTCGAGGCGACCCAGCATGACCTGGACGGGTTGATCGCGGCCCTGGTCAGCGACGCCCGGGGGCGGTCCGGCGCCGGCCTCGGAGTCTGACCATGCCCCGTCTGACCCGTCGCGGTGGGGAGACCCCGACGCCGGTCATCAGCCTGCTGAGCGATTACGGCAGCGGCGGCCTCTACGTCGGATTGCTGCACGGCGTGATCGCGCGCATCTGCCCGGAGGCGGGGCGGATCGATCTGACCCACGAGGTGCCGCCGGGTGACGTGCTGGCCGGCGCGCTGGCCCTGGCTGATGCGCTGGCCTACCTGCCGGTGGGCATCCACGTCGCCGTGGTCGACCCGGGCGTCGGCACCGCGCGGCGTGCCCTGGCTCTGCGCTGTCGCGACGGCCGCGTGCTCGTCGGTCCGGACAACGGCCTGCTCCTCCCGGCGCTCTCCCTGGCCGGTGGCCTGGACACCGCCGTGGAGATCTCCCAGTCGCCGCTGGCCCTGGATCCGGTGTCACCCACCTTCCACGGACGTGACATCTTCGCGCCCGTGGCCGTGGGACTGGCCGCGGGCCGGACCCTCGTCGAGGCCGGCGCGGTGATCGACGAGCCGGCCGACCTGGTCGAGCTGGCGCTGCCCGTCGCCGAACACGACGTCGCCGGCATGGCTGTGACGGTGACCGGGGTCGACGCGTTCGGGAACCTGGCCCTGTTCGCGCTGCCCGGCGACCTCGCGGCCGCCGAGTTCTCCCTCGGTGATCCGGTCGCGATCTTGGTTGGAGAGCATCGGGTCGTCGCACGCTACGCCAGCACCTTCGCCGACGTGGGTGCCGGGCGTCTGCTGCTGCACCCCGACTCGACCGGGCGCCTGGCTCTGGCGGTCAACGGGGCCAGCGCGGCGCAGCGGCTCGGCGTGGGTGCGGGGGCGCGGCTGTGGCTGGGCCGTTGAGCGCGGTCTGACCGGCGTCCCATGACGCCGGTCATCGGTCACCCACGCATCCACTTCCGGATAGTCGACTCGACCAATGCGCGCGCCCGCCGTTGGGCCGCTGGTGGGGCGCCTGACGGCACGCTGGTGACCGCGGCGGAGCAGACCGCCGGGCGCGGGCGCCAGGGCCGCGCCTGGAGTGCGCCGGCGGGCTCCAGCGTGCTGATGAGCCTGGTGGTCCGCCGGCCCTCACGCCTGCTGTCACTGGCCGCCGGCGTCGCGGTGGCGGAGACCGCAGAGGCGTTCGGGGCACCAGACGTGTCGATCAAGTGGCCCAACGACGTGTGGATCGCGGGGCGCAAGGTGGCCGGGGTCTTGGTGGAGGGCCGCCCGCAGGAGGATTGGGCCGTGCTGGGGATCGGGGTGAACGTGGCGCCGGGCAGCTTTCCTCCCGAGCTCGCGGACCGTGCGACCGCGCTGGGGCTCGAGGACGTCGAGGCGGTGCTGGCGCGGCTGCTCGAACACCTGGGGGAGTGGGTGGGCGCTGATGCCGGCGCCGTGCTCGACGCCCTGGCGGCGCGGGATGTGCTGCTCGGCCGGGAGATCAGCTGGGCGGACGGTTCCGGCATCGCCGCGGGCATCGACGCGACCGGGGGGTTGAGGGTCGACACGGCGGCGGGGTCGGTCACCCTCGACGCCGGTGAGGTCCACCTGAGACTCGGCTGAGGACCAACTTCGGCATGAAATGCCCCCTGTGGGTGCATAACGCGCCAGAGTTCGTTCCACCATGACCCACACCCTCGTTCACACCTGCATCCGCGTGCTCGACTCCGAGCGCTCCGCACGCTTCTACGCGCTCCTCGGCTTCGAGTATCGCGGCCGCTTCCAGTTCGACAGCGCCTACAACATCTACCTCGGCCTGCCCGGCGGCGGCGACACGCTGGAGCTGACGGTCAACCATGACCGCACCGAGCCCTATGACCTGGGCGACGGCTACAACCACATCGCCCTCACCGTGCCGGACCTCGACGCGCTGCTGGCCGACCTGGCGCGCCACGACATCCACCCGGAGAAGCCGGCCTTCCACCCTGGTGGCCGGGACGAGTACCGGATCGCCTTCGTCCAGGACCCCGACGGCTACCGGATCGAGCTGATCGACGGCGGGGCGTTCATCACGCCCCAGGACAGCGCTCCGGGCTGACGCACCGGATCGCGCCGCCTGAGCGCCTCGGGCTCAGCTGCGCTCGATGATCTCGATCCGGTACTGGTCCGGGTCGCGGACGAAGCAGATCCGCGAGCCGCCCTCACGGATCGAGTAGGGCGGCCGTTCGGGCTCGACCCCCTCGGCGGCCAGGCCGGCGAGCATCCCGTCGAGGTCCTCGGTGGTGATGGCGATGTGCCCGTAGCCCGTGCCGATCTCGTAGGGGTCGGTGTGGCCGAGGTTGAAGGTGAGCTCCAGCCGCTCCCCGTCGCCGGGCAGGCCCATGAACACATTGATCGCCTCGTCCCGGATCGGCACCCGGCGGGTCTCCTCAAAGCCGAGCCGCTGGTAGAAGGCGACGGAGCGGTCGATGTCGGTGATGCGATAACAGGTGTGAATCAGGGGCATGAGCCGTAGCCTACTTCCGACCTGTCAGCGAGTACCATCAAACCACTTCATGGGGGTGTCGGTCACTGAAACGTCGCTGCCGCTGGCGACGAGTGTTCCGGCTGTGCGCATCAACCGGCTGCCGCGCTGGTTCGAGGACTGGCACGGGTGGATCGCGGCGACGATCTATCTGGTCGTCATCGTCGCCTACGAGCGCTATCCGCTCGAGCACATCCAGTCGGTGTGCAGCTGTCTGAACTCGGACCCGACGCAGTGGATGTGGAGCTGGAAGTGGTTCATCTACGCCATCGGGCACGGCCACAACCCGCTCTTCACCGACCGCATCTGGTCGGGTCAGAATTTCAGTCTGGCCGGCATCACGCTGTCCCCCACTGCAGCTATCGCCGGCATTCCGCTCACGGCGCTGTTCGGGACCGTGGCCGCCTACAACCTGCTGATGGTGGCGGCACCGGTGATCAGCGGTTGGGCCGCGTACCGGCTCTGCCGGTATCTGTCGGGTGCGCCATGGGCGTCGATCCTGGCCGGCTACACCTACGGATTCTCCGCCTATGAGCTGGGTCATCTGCTCGGCCATCTCAACCTCATCTACGTGTTCGTGCCGCCGATGCTGGTGCTTCTGGTGGTGCGCTTCATCAACGGGGACTTCTCGCGACGGCGGACGGTGATCAGCGCCACGATCCTGCTGCTCATCCAGTTCGGGCTCTCCACCGAGGTCCTCTTCGACATGAGCTGCATCGGCTTCGTCGCGCTCGTCGTCGCCTTCGGGTTCGCCCACGACCGGCGCAAGCTGATCGAAGTCGCGATCGTCCTGGCGATCGCCTACGCCGTCATGGCGGCGATCTGCTCCTACTACATCTACGAGTCCCTCCAGGCCCCAGCGGAATCCGGCGGGGCCGCCCCCGGATTCCCGGCCGATCTCCTCAGCTACTTCTTTCCCACTACCACCTTCAAGGCCTTCGGCAGCCGGTTCACCGGGCTGTCGGGCTCCTTCATCACCGTCGATCAGTTCGAGCAGAACAACTACCTGGGCCTCCCGTTGGTGGGGATCCTGCTGGCGTTCATCTTCACCGGCTGGCGTCGCGTAGCGACGCGCGTCGTTGCGCTGAGCACCCTGGTCGCCTTCATCCTGTCCCTTGGCGTCCTGCTGACCATCTCCGGCACCCAGAGCTACCACCTGCCGTTCAACTGGTTGAACGAGCACCTGCCGTTCTTCAACGAGACCACTCCGTCCCGCCTGGGACTGTTCGTGGCCCTGGGCGCGGCCGTGGGCGCAGCCATGTGGATCTCCTGGGCCCAGGGTCGGGCCAACACGGTCTGGCGCTGGTTGGTCGGTCTCGTCGCGGTGGCGTTCCTGCTGCCCAACTCGGGCCTGCCCGGTCGCATCAACGCGGTGCAGAACCCGAGCTTCTTCACCACGAACATGTACAAGAAGTACCTTAAGCCCAACGAGGTCGTCATGACCCTCCCGTTCTCCCAGAGCGGTGACGAGATGCTGTGGCAGGCCGACACCGGCATGTACTTCAAGCTGGCGGGCGGCTATCTCGGCTACCCACCGCCGGACTTTGCCGTGATCCCGCTCGTGCACGTCGAGCTCTATACCGGTGCCCCGGCGCCGGGGCTGTCCGATGCCGTGCCCGAGCTGAGGAACTTCGTCCGCGCCCATCACGTCGGTGCGGTGGTCATCGAGGCCAACAACCCGCAGAACTGGCCGGAATCCTTCGCCGCGGCTGGCTTCCATCGCGCAGTGGCGGGGGGCGGCGTCATTGTCTACACACCGCCGGCTGACCTGAAGGCGGGCACCTGATGGAGCTGTCGGTCGCCGACATGTCACCGCGGAGTCAGACGACCGAGCCGCCCGCGCCAGCCCTCGCCGGCAGGTTGCCGCGCTGGTTCGAGGACTGGCACGGGTGGATCGCGGCGACGATCTATCTGGTCGTCATCGTCGCCTACGAGCGCTATCCGCTCGAGCACATCCAGTCGGTGTGCAGCTGTCTGAACTCGGACCCGACGCAGTGGATGTGGAGCTGGAAGTGGTTCATCTACGCCATCGGGCACGGCCACAACCCGCTCTTCACCGACCGCATCTGGTCGGGTCAGAATTTCAGTCTGGCCGGCATCACGCTGTCCCCCACTGCAGCTATCGCCGGCATTCCGCTCACGGCGCTGTTCGGGACCGTGGCCGCCTACAACCTGCTGATGGTGGCGGCACCGGTGATCAGCGGTTGGGCCGCGTACCGGCTCTGCCGGTATCTGTCGGGTGCGCCATGGGCGTCGATCCTGGCCGGCTACACCTACGGATTCTCCGCCTATGAGCTGGGTCATCTGCTCGGCCATCTCAACCTCATCTACGTGTTCGTGCCGCCGATGCTGGTGCTCCTCATCCTGCGCTACGCCAACGGCGAGGTGTCCCCACGCCGGATGCTGATCTCCGGGTCGGTCCTCCTGATCATCCAGTTCGGGCTGTCGACGGAGGTTCTGTTCGACATGACCTGCATGGGGATCGCCGCGTTCATCTTCGCGCTTGTCTGTCTTCCCGGCCGCCGGCCCCGGCTGCTCGAGTCCGCTGCCATGCTGATCATCGCCTACGTCGTGATGGGGGTGATCTGCTCCTACTACATCTACCAGTCGCTGCGCGGGCCCACCGAGTCGGTCGGAGCGGCGCAGGGGTTCACCGGGGACCTGGTCAGCTACTTCGTCCCGAGCTCGACCTTCAAGCTGGGCGCGGTGAAGTTCGCCTCCGTCTCGAGTAAGTTCATGACCAACAACCAGTTCGAGCAGAACAACTACCTCGGCGCACCGCTGTGCGGGATCCTGCTCGCCTTCACCTTCACCTGCTGGCGTCGCCGGGTCACCCGCGTGATTGCGCTGACGGCGCTCGTCGCCTTCATCTGGTCCCTCGGGGTCACCCTAACCATCGACGGACAGGGCACCATCACTATGCCCTTCCACCTGCTCGCGAGCCTGCCGCTGTTCAAGCTGATCACTCCATCCCGACTCGGGCTGTTCGTCGCCCTGCCGGCGGCGCTCGCCACCGCGCTGTGGATCTCCTGGGCCAGGAGCCCGGGCAACCGGATCTGGCGGTGGATCGTCGGGCTAGCTGCGGTGGCGTTCCTGCTCCCCAACTCGGGCCTGTCGGGCCGGATCAACGGGCTCTACAACCCGCCCTTCTTCACCACAAGCCTCTACAAGAAGTACCTCAAGCCCAACGAGATCGTGTTGACGATTCCCTATTCCGGTCGGGGTGACGACATGCTTTGGCAGGCCGACACCGGCATGTACTTCCGCCAGGCCGGCGGGTATCTCGGAAACCCGCCGCCGTGGTATGCCGGGTACCCGATTGTCGAGATCCAGCTGTTCACCGGCGCACCGGCGCCCGATCTCAAGGACGCGGTGCCCCAGCTCGGGTCGCTGCTGAGCGACAAGCACGTCGGAGCCGTGCTGGTCCAGCCTGGTGCTGAGCAGAACTGGCCGGCGGTCCTGAAGGGCGACCACTTCCACCTGGAGGCGACTGCGGGGGGCATGGAGGTCTACACCCCCGACACCGGATCGGCGCCCGCGTGACAGGCGTCTCGATCACTCAGGCACCGGTGGCGGATGAGCCGGAGGTCCCCGTGGCCGGCACGGCGCGGCTGCCGTCCTGGTTCGCGGACTACCACGGCTGGATCGCGATGGCGATCTACCTGCTCGCGATCCTCTGGTACGAACACCAGGTCGTCGGTCACCTGGGCTCGATGTGCAGCTGCCAGAACACCGATCCGACTCAGTGGATGTGGATCTGGAGGTGGATACCGTACGCGATCGGGCACGGGATGAACCCGCTGGTCACCCACGAGATCTGGAATCCCGTCGGATATGACCTCGCCGCCACCACGCCGGCGCCATTCACCGCGATCCTGGGCGTGCCGCTGGAGGCCCTCTTCGGGCCGCTGGTCGCCTACAACGTGGTCATGTTCACGGCGCCCGTCCTCAGCGGGTGGGCCGCCTACCGTCTCTGTCGCTACCTCTCGGGCGCTCCGTGGGCGTCGGTGCTGGCCGGCTACACCTATGGCTTCTCGGCGTATGAGATCGGGCACCTGCTCGGCCACCTCGACCTCATCTTTGTCTTTGTCCCGCCGCTGATGGTGCTGGTGGTCCTGCGCTTCCTGGACGGCGAGATCTCGCGGCTGAAGGCGACGGTCTTCGCCACGCTCCTGCTGCTCATCCAGTTCGCCCTGAATTCTGAGGTCCTGCTCGACATGAGCTACCTGGGCGCCATCGCCTTGGTCATCGCGTTCGTGGCGGCGCCTAACTACCGCCGACGCCTGCTGGGGTCCGCTGTCATGCTCATCGTGGCCTACGTCGCGCTGGGTGTTATCTGCTCCTACTACCTGTACACGGAGTTCCGCGGACCGTCCGAGTCGGCGGCGACCGCCCAGCTCTACCCGGCCGATCTCATCAGTTACGCGATCCCCACCGGTGCCTTCGGCATCGGCGGCCACGAACTCGCCGGGATCTCGGGAAAGTTCTACACCCCCAGTTCGTTTGAGCAGAACAACTATCTCGGCCTTCCCCTGTGTGGAATCGTCCTGGCCTTCCTGTTCGCCCACTGGCGTCGCCGCGCGACCAAGATAATCGGCCTGTCGACGATCGTCGCCTTCGTTCTCACGCTCGGCTTCAACCTGACCGTGGCGGGCCAGATGACGCTGCGGATGCCGTTCTACTGGCTCTACAAGCTGCCGCTGATCGATCTGTCGATCCCGTCACGGATCGGCCTGTTCGTGTCACTGGGAGCCGCCCTCGCCGCGGCCCTGTGGATCTCCTGGGCCACGACCCGGGCAAGCCGGATCTGGCGATGGCTGGTGGGGCTCGCCGCGGTGGCGTTCCTACTGCCCAGCCTGAGCTGGCCGGATCGCATCAACACGCCCGCCCAGCCGACCTTCTTCACCACCGCCACCTACAAGCACTACCTCACCCGCAACGAGGAGGTGCTGACTTTTCCGTTCAGTCAAGCCGGGCCGGCGATGATCTGGCAGGCCGATACCCACATGTACTTCAAGCTGTTCGACGGCTACCTGGGCTACACACCGAAGCGCTACCTCGACTCGCCGATCTTTCCCCAGCTCTTCTACAACCTACCGCCGACCGAATCGGTGGCCCGCCAGAAGGCCGACTTCCACCAGATCCTGACTGAGGGGCAGATCGGAGCGGTGGTGATCCAGGATGGCCAGGGTGGTTACTGGCCCAGCTATCTGCTCAAGCTGCACTGGCATCTCCAGGCCGACGTGGGGGGCGTGCAGGTCTACAAGCCCGCGGCCGGCACCTCCTGAACGCCCCCGCCCGGTCCCGGTTCACCACGGCACCTCGCCGTGGCGGTCGGTGAAGGTCCCGCTCGGGCCGTCGGCGCCGATGCTCGCCATCGCCACGATCGCGTCGGTGCCCTCGGTCACCGTCTGCGTGCCGCTGTTGCCGTTGAGGTCGGTCGCGGTGTAGCCCGGATCGACGACGTTGATCCGGATGTCGGGGTAGGCCTTGGCGTATTGGGTGGTGACCATGATGAGTGCCGCCTTGGAGGAGCAGTAGGGGAGGGCGTTGACGTTGAACTCGACGCGCTCCGGATCGCGGACCACGGCCTCAGAGCCCAGCCCGCTGGAGACGTTGACGATGATCGGCGCCTCCGAGCGCTGCAGCAGCGGGAGAAACGCCTGGCTCACGCGCACGGGCCCGAACACGTTGGTGTCGTACACGTGGGCCATGTCGGCGGCGGTCACCTCGGCCACGGGTATCTGGCTCCCGGTGATCCCGGCGTTGTTGATGAGCACGTCGAGCCCGGTCTCGGCCTCGACCGTGGCGGCGGCGGCGGCGACGCTCTCATCGCTGCTCACGTCGAGTTGGACGAAGCGCGCCCCCAGCTCGTGGGCCGCACGCCGGCCGCGCTCGGCGTCGCGGGCCCCGATCCACACGTCATGGCCGTCGGCCAGCAGTCGGCGGGCGGTTTCGTAGCCGAGGCCCTTGTTGGCTCCGGTGATCAATGTCGTTGTCATGTCGACCATCCTGCCCCGTGCGGGGATGAACCAAAAGGGGACACCGCTGCGGTTCCGGGCGCGCCGTCGACCCCGGCACTCGGGCGGCTCGGAGCCGTCGACTCCCAACGCCTCGACGCCAGCTCCGTCTGAGAGCTAGGCGGCGTCGCGATCGAGTTCGGTCTCGCGCTCGCGCGCGGTGCCCCGGTTGGCCGCCGTGGGCGGGTCGGTGCCGGGCTCCGGCTTGACCTCTGCGGCGATCGCCGCCTCGACCGCCTCCGCTGCCGCGGCGGTGGTACGCGGTCGCCGGGTGCGCGGCCGCGCCGGAGCGCGTTTGGCGGTGCTCGCTGGCTTGGGC
>CAZZVR010000143.1:0-10471 GCA_964657595.1 Burkholderia sp. PAMC 26561
ATCCTGCTCGTCATCGGCATCATCACCAACCTGCTGGCCCGGCGCATCGCCCTGCGCAACGGCAACCGGGGCAGCGGACGGCGCCTGTTCGGCGGACTCGGCCTTGGCGGCGTCGATCGGATCGGTGATCCAGCCGTAGCCCTTCTCCTCCAGCACCCCGACCAGCTCGGGCCCGCCCTGCTTGACGATGCGTCCGCGGTAGAGGATGTGGATGTGGCTCGGCTTGATGAGGTGGAGGATGCGCTGGTAGTGGGTGATGATGAGCAGGCCGAGGTCTGAGCCCTGGGCGGCGGCCACGGCGTTCACGCCATCGGAGACCGTGCGCAGCGCGTCGATGTCGAGGCCCGAGTCGGTCTCGTCGAGGATGGCCAGCGAGGGCTTCTGCAGCGCGAGCTGCATGATCTCCATCTTCTTCTTCTCGCCACCGGAGAAACCGTCGTTGAGGTAGCGACGCGAGAACTCCTCGGGCACCTTGGTCAGCTCCATCGCCTCCTGGACGGTGGTGCGGAACTCACGCAGCGGGATCGGCTCTTCGTCGCGGGAGGCACGGTGGGCGTTGAGCACCGTGCGCAGGTACTTGGTCACCGTCACCCCCGGGATGGCGACCGGGTACTGGAAGGCCATGAACAGGCCGAGGCGCGAGCGCTCGTCCGTGTCGGCCTCGGTGATGTCCTGGCCGTCCCAGATGACCTGGCCCTCGGTCACCTCGAGGTTCGGATGGCCCATGATCACGTTGGCCAGGGTCGACTTGCCGGAGCCGTTGGGGCCCATCAGGGCGTGGATCTCACCACTGCCCACCGTCAGGTCGACGCCGCGCAGGATCACCTTGTCGCCGGCGTTGACGTGGAGGTTGCGGATCTCGAGTTCAGGCATGAGGTCTTTCGTGAAGCTGGATGGAGCGATCAGGCCGCGGCCGGAGCCGGGTCATGGTCGCTGGGATCAGGTATCGGGGTCACCGAGGTGACGCGCAGGGGACGCACGTTGGAGGCCACCGGCTCAGCGGCGGTCCGTGCCACGACGTCAGCCGCGGCAGGCTCACCGTTGCGACGGGAGAACTCGACCAGTTCAGCCAGCGTGGTGGTCTGCAGGGAGCGGATGATCCCGCCCTGCACCCGCGTCCACAGCAGCTTGGTGGCACAACCGCGGGCGTTCTCGGCGCCGACGTGGGAGCAGACGACGCGCTCCATCTCGTCGTGGACGAAGCACTCCATCGGGGCGATCGCCCCCTCGAGGGCGCCGACCACGTCGAACATCGTGATGTCGGCCGGGTCCCGCGACAGCCAGTAACCGCCGTGGGCCCCCCGGGCGCTCATGACCAGCCCGGCCTTCTTCAACCGGGCGACCACCTGCTCGAGGTAGGCCAGCGGAAGACCGTCGACGTCGGCGATCGCCTTGAGGCTGGTCGGCTGCTCCGGCGTCTGGCGGCCGAGCTCGACCATCAGGCGCACTCCGTACTCGGCTTTGGACGAGAAGATCACGGTCTAAATCCTACCACCCAGGTAGGTGTTCCCCGGGGGCAACCGCGCCGCGGTGACCCACCGGTCCGATACCGTCGAATACCGGTTGATGGCAGACGCTCGGAGCGACAACAACATCCTCGCGTCGAGCGCCGACGTCGAGGCGTGCGCGGCGCTGGCCGTCAGCGCGGGACGTCTGGGGATCGACACCGAGTTCATGTCCGAGGGCCGCTACCGCGCCCTACTCTGCCTGAGCCAGGTCGCCGTCGAGGATCCCGACTCCGAGACGGGGATCCGGACGATCCTCATCGACGGCCTCGACATGACGGTCGACGTCAGCCCGCTCGCCCAGCTGCTGGCCGATCCGGGCATCGAGATCGTGCTGCACGCCGGCCGCCAGGACGTGGCGATCCTGCGCCGGGCCTGGCGGACCGACATCACCAACATCTTCGACACCCAGATCGCCGCCGGGTTCGCCGGTGAATCGGCCCAGTCGGGGTACGGGAACCTGCTCGCCTCGATCCTCGGGCTGAAGGTCGCCAAGTCGGCCTCCTACACGCGCTGGGACGCGCGCCCACTCACCGCTGAGCAGCTCTCCTACGCCGCCGAGGACGTCGAGCACCTGCTCCAGCTGGCCGACGAGCTGCAGGGGCGCCTGGCCTCCAGCGGACGTGAGCAGTGGGCACGGGAGGAGTGCCGGCGCCTCGAGGGCGTCTCGGACGAGCGCGACCCCGAGTCGGCCTGGGAGCGCCTGCCGCGGGTCTCCGCCCTGGATCCCAAGTCCCGGGCGGTGGCCAAGCGCCTGGCGGCCTGGCGTGAGCGGACCGCCGCGACGGAGGATCGCCCGGTCAACCAGCTGCTGGCGGATCAGACCCTGGGCGAGGTGGCCAAGCGCCACCCCCAGGACTTCGGGGCCCTCGGCCAGATCCGCGGGATGCACCCCTCGACGATCAAGCGCCGCGGTGAGGCGATCATCGCGGCGGTGCGTGAGGGCCTGGCCGATCCGCCGATCCCCCGCGAGGCCCGGGGCGTCCGCACCGACTCCGCGGACGCGCCGCTGATCGCCCTGGCCGAGGCGCTGCTGCGCAGCCGGGCCATGGACGCCGGCCTGGCCTATGAGCTGATCGCCTCGCGTGCCGAGCTCGAGCAGATCATCGCCGCCGCCCGCCAGAACCAGCCCGAGCCGGAGGTGCGCACGCTCACCGGCTGGCGCCGCGAGCTCGTGGGCGGCGACCTCGAGGGGCTGCTGGGCGGCCGCACCGCCCTGGCGGTGGCGGACCGGCGCCGTCTCTCGCTGCATGACATCGACAGATAGTCTCCGAGCATGGCCACAACCGCTGAAGTCCTCGCCGATCCGGTCCTGCTCAACACCGCGTGGGATCTCAGCCCGCTCGTGGACGGGGACCCGGCCGGGGGCTTCGACAAGCTGTTGGCCGAGGCGGCCACCCGCGCGACCGCCTTTGCCGCCAAGTACACGGGCACCATCGCCGAGCTCGACGGCGGCGGCCTCACCGCCGCCATGCGGGAGGTGGCGGCGATCAGCGAGCTGGCCGGCAAGGCCGGCAACTACGCGTCCCTGAACTTCTCCACCGACACCGCCGACGCGGCCCGCGGCGCCCTCCTGCAGAAGATGGAGGAGCAGCTCACCCAGGTCGAGACGTCAATGCTGTTCTTCGAACTCGAGTGGGCGGCTCTCGACGACGCCCAGGCCGACCGGGTGCTTGAGGAGGCGGGCGACGCCCTGGAGTTCGCCGCCCACCACCTGCGCTCGGCCCGCCGCTACCGCTCCCACCTGCTGACCGAGCCGGAGGAGCGGGTGATGGCCGAGAAGAACCTCACGTCCTCCAGTGCCTGGACCCGCCTGTTCGGCGAGCTGGTCTCCGGCATCCGCGTGCACATCGACGGTGAGGAGATGTCCTTCGAGCTGGCGCTCTCGCGTCTCCAGAGCCCTGAGCGCGAGCAGCGCCGTCAGGCCGCCGAGGCGGTCACCGAGGCTCTGGCGCCCGGTCTGCGCACCCGCGCCTTCATCTTCAACACGCTGATCTTCGACAAGTCCGTCGACGACCGCCTGCGCAAGTACCCGCACTGGATCGCCAGCCGCAACCTGTCCAACGAGGCCTCGGATGAGTCGGTCGAGGCGCTCATCACCGCGGTCACCGGCCGCTACGACATCCCCCAGCGCTGGTACACGCTCAAGGCCCGGCTGCTCGGCATCCCCAAGCTGGCCGACTACGACCGCTCGGCCCCGGCCATGTCCGAGGACGCCGTGTACTCCTACGAGGAGTCGGTCAACCTGGTGCGCGGCGCCTACAGCGACTTCTCCGAGTCCGCCGGAGAGACGGTCGGGCGCTTCTTCGACGAGGGCTGGATCGACGCGCCGGTGCGCGACCACAAGCGCGGCGGCGCCTTCTGTGCCTACACGGTGCCGAGCGTGCACCCCTACGTGCTGCTCAACTTCACCGCCAAACGCCGCGACGTGCTGACCATGGCCCACGAGCTCGGCCACGGTCTCCACGCTGCCCTGGCCCAGGATCGCGGGATCTTCCACCAGTCGACCCCGCTGACCCTGGCCGAGACCGCCTCGACCTTCGGCGAGTCGCTGGTGGCCGAGAAGCTGCTGGCCGCTGCCCCCGACGACCGCGCGCGCCTGTCCCTGCTGGCCGACCGCATCGACGACGCCATCGCCACGGTGTTCCGCCAGGTGGCGATGAACCGCTTCGAGAACCTCGTCCACACCCGCCGGCGCGCGTCGGGCGAGCTGTCGACCGACGACTTCTCGGCCGCGTGGATCGAGACCCAGACCGACCTGATGGGCGACGCGCTGGAGCTGACCGAGGGCTACCGCAGCTGGTGGTCCTACATCCCCCACTTCATCAATACGCCCGGCTATGTCTACGCCTACGCCTACGGCCAGCTGCTCGCGCTGTCGACCTATGGCCGCTACAAGCAGATCGGCGCGGACTTCGTGCCCCAGTACCTGGAGCTGCTCGCCTCGGGCGGATCCCGCAGCCCGGAGGAGCTCGGTCAGATCGTCGGGATCGACCTGGCCGACCCGGGCTTCTGGGACGCCGGTCTGGGGCTGGTGGATGACCAGCTCAAGGCCGCCGAAGCCGTCGTCGCCCGGTTGGGCCTCTAGAGCAGCGGCCGAGCGGGTCACTGTGGGTTGACCCGCTCGGGTCAGGCGCCCGGGGTCCAGTAGCCGTCGCGACCCGCGGGGCTGAACTGCCCGACCTCAGCCAGCGCGGCCCGGGCCCGGGGGATGTCCGTGCCCATGATCAGGGCCACCTCGGCAGTGCTGAGCGGTTCAGTCGCCCACTCGAGCACCTGACTGACCGACTGTGGCGGCCGGCGGCGGGGTATGTCGGGCGCCGCGTTGGCGATGGCGGTCTCATACGTCTCGATCGGATTGAAGCCCGGTATGGCGATGTCACCGATGAGGTAGCTCGGCGCGCTGTAGCGCCGCTGCGCCGCGGGACCCCCGAGCTTATGGTCGAGCGCCCGTGCGGCCGCCGAGGGCCGGCGCGCCGCGGCAACGTCGCGCTCGAGCTCGGCGCCGACCGCGGCGGAGTCTGACCAGCGAGCCACGATGTCGGGGTCGAGGCCGACGTCGGTGACCGCGGCCGCGATGACGGCGGGGTCATCGAGCAGCGCCCCGGCCATCGCCCGCACCTGCAGGCGCCGCAGCAGCGCCCCCTCGCACCCCGGGGCGTGACGGCGCACCGCGACGACCGCGCGGCAGGCCGGCTCCGAGGACGCCGCACGCGAGCGCGGGGCCGGGTCGATCGGCATGCCGTAGCTGCGCTGGAGCCCCGGCGCACCCTGGGCGAGCTTCTCCGCCTCCCCTGGCTCACGCGTGAGCACGATCATCCGCAGCCGCCAGCTGAGACCGTCGCCGTAATGCCAGCGCAGGCGCTGGCGCACCGGTTCGGCGGAGAAGGCGAAGGGGCACGCCGGGTCGGTGAACAGCACCACCTCGAGCATCAGCTCACCTGCTGGGCCACGCTGAGCAGCAGCTCGAGGACCCGGCCGGGCCCGTCGTGGAGGACGTTGTGCCGGGTCTCCCACCGGTGCACGGTCCAGTCCGGCTCGCCCGCCAGTCGCTCGGTGGTCGGGGCGAAGGGCGACACCCCGGGCCACTGCAGGGCCGCGACGTAGTGCTTGACCGGGACCGACCGCCAGGCCCCGCTCAGCCGGCACCGCTGGATCAGCGTGCCCAGCGGATGGGGGCGGGCGCGCGGATCGAAGAACGCCAGCGGCTCCACCGCCAGCCCCGTCGCCCCGGCGCCGCCGATGTACCACTCACGCTGGGTGGCATCGGTCATCGCGTAACAGGAGTCACCGTCCTCGGGCACGAAGGCGTCGAGGTAGACCAGGGCGGACACCGCCTCGCCCAGCCGGTCCGCGGTGGCGGAGATCACGCTGCCGCCGTAGCTGTGGCCGACGAGCACCACCGGCCCCGATCGGGCGAACGCCTCGCGCGTTGCCTCGCAGACTTCCGCGATGTGGGTCTCGAGGTTGACGCCCTGGGGGTGGCCGCCCTCGACCTCGAGGCCGCTCAGGGTGAGCGCGAGCCCGCGGTGACCGCGCTGGGTCAGCGCCGCCACCAGCGGCTCGTACCACCATCCGCCGTGACAGGCGCCCGGCACCAGCACGAACTCGGTCATCTTCGGACACTCCCGGGATGGGACATGGGCACGCTCCAGCTCGGAGGACAATTATCTTCCAGGGAAGATAACATCGTGGCGGCCATGGATCACATCGCACAGATCGTCGAACGCTGGGAGCAGCTGCGCCCCGACCTCGACCCCAGCCCGATGCTGGTCATCGGGCGCATCCACCGCCTCGCGGCCATCACCGACGCGGCCCTGTCACCCACCTTCGCCCGGGCGGGCCTCGCCCCCGGCGACTTCGATGTGCTCGCCGCCCTGCGACGCGCCCCGGGACACGCCCGTACCGCCGGCGAGCTCCACCGG
This sequence comes from Burkholderia sp. PAMC 26561, assembly GCA_964657595.1. Classification (GTDB taxonomy): domain Bacteria; phylum Actinomycetota; class Thermoleophilia; order Solirubrobacterales; family Solirubrobacteraceae; genus Palsa-465. The sequence continues at coordinate 6,431 of CAZZVR010000143.1, forward strand.
GCGCTCATGGTCACCACCGGCGCGATCACCAAACGCATCGACCGTCTCGCCGCCCAGGGCCTGGTCACCCGCAGCGTGAGCTCCGAGGACGCCCGCGTCCGCCGCATCGTCCTCACCGCGGCCGGCGTGGCCCTCGTCGATGAGCTGCTCGGGGTCCATCTCGACACCGAGCGCCAGCTCCTCGCGCGCCTGCCTTCTGTCCAGCTCGCGGCGCTCGCGAGCGCGCTGGAGCAGCTGACCACGGCCCTGGAGGCGGTCGGCGAACCGCTGTCCGTCGCACCGCGAAGCTAAGGTCCGCGTCAGATGGACGTCACCCCCGGCACAAGGAGTTCTCGATGGCCCTACTGAAGCGACCGGCGCTGATCTGCGTGCTCGTGGCGGTGTGCGCCGCCCTGGCCCTCGGCGCGTGTGGCAGCTCCTCGAGCACCAAGACGGTGGGGACCACGCACGCGGTGGTCGGCTTCGCCGCCCATGCAGGCCTCGCCTTCGGTGCGTTCAAGCTGTTCGTCTACAACCCGTACAAGGCGGGCAAACTCCATCTGCGCCACCCGGTGAAACTGGCCGAGGCGGTTGCCGGGGCGCTGTTCGCCTACCACGAGATCAAGGAGGCGCGGGCGGAGCTGAACGGCCATCCCACGCTGTCCAAGCTCGTCGGGCCCTTCACCGCCCTCGCCGCCGCCTTCAGTCTGCTGGAGTCCCACCTCAAGCACGGCGACACGAGCTCGGTGTCCAGCGTGCAGAACTCGATCAGCTCGACCCAGGGACAGGCCTCGGGACTCGGCCACGCCATCCCCACCACCACAAGCGGCATCCACCTCTAATCGAGCCTCGCCGAGCCGAGCCGGGTCGACCCGCCCGGCTAGCGGTAGTCGCTCTGGGGGGCGTGCTTGCGCGCCGGAGGTCGCGCACGTCCGCGCTCCTCCTGCTTCTCCACCACCTGGCGGATCAGCCGAACGTACTGGTCGATGCCGGTCGCCTTGGCGTCACCGTGCTCGAAGGCGGCGCGCCAGTCGGCCACATGGCCCTTGGTGGCCAGCGTGTTGAACGCGGCGCGCTGGACCTCGAGGGTGACCTTGGCGTCCTCGGCGATCGCCTTGGTCACGACCGGGCCCGGCAGCTCGACCCGGTAGAGCTGGGTGTCGTGGTGGGCGCGAAGCTCCAGACCGGCCACCAGCTTGAGCTGCTTGAGCGCGGGCACCTCGTCGAGGAACCGGCCGATGGCCAGCTCGATGAGGCCCTTGGTGTCAGACGTCTGGGTCAGGCCGACGATTCTAAACCGCCCCGGACGGGCGCCGGACAGTGAGGCCCGCCCGGGGCGATATGGCTGCCCCGGACCCTTAAAGTGCTGGTGATGGGACGGGTCACCGGGGACAGGCTCAGCTCAGAGGACGTCAACGCCAGCACCGATCCTGCGGCGCTGCTCGATTTCGCCTGGGCGATGGAGCCCGCGCTGCGCCTCACCGAGCGCTGGGCCGCCCTGGACCGGTTGGAGGCCCTGGTGCAGAGCGGGGAGCTGGCTCCGGCACCCCCGGGACGTGACTGGGCGATGGAGCTGACGGCCGAACGCGCCTTTGATGCCGCCGCCTACGTGCGCCTGCAGGAGGGCCAGGACCTCGCCAACCGGGTACTCGCCGAGGCCGATCCCGACGCGCAGATCGCCCGGGCCCGCGCCACGCTCGCCCTCGGACGCGCGCTGGCCTGGATGGGAACGGAGGAGGCGACGCGTCGCGGGAACGCTCAGCTGCAGGCGGCGATCGAGCTCTTCCGCCGGCTCGACCACCCGGACTGGCTGGGCTTCACCCTGTTCTGGCGCGGGCACGCCGTCTGCTTCCAGAACGGGGACCTCACCGGCGCGGCGGCGTTGATGCACGAGGCACTTGAGGTCCTCGGGCCTGATTCACCTCGTCGCGCCCCGGTCCTCGCCTTCTATGCGGACGTCCTCTCGGAGTTGGGCGATCTCGACGCCGCCGACCGAGCGCTCGATCAGGCTGCCCACGCGGCCCAGCGCGACGGCTCCGCCCGGTCGCGCGCCTACGCGGCCTGGTCGCGGGCGCACGTGAGCACCGCGCGCGACGACGCCGCAGCGACGCTGGAACTGCTGGCGGAGGTGGAAGCCGTGCCTGACGAATGGCTATCCACCATGGCCGGGCTCGACTACCTGGCGGACTCCGCGGTCCTGCTCGACCGCGTCGGCCTGACCGCCCCCTCGCGCCAGTACCTCGAGCGGGCCCGTCAGTTCGTCGCCGAGCGCGGCGCGACGACGGCGGACGGGACCCAGATCGACGAGCCCTTGCGGCTGGCCGAGGCGAGCCTCCAGGCGCGCTCGGGCGATCCCCACGAGGCGCTGGCCCGGCTCGAGGAGCTGGTGCGCGGCAACTGGCTGGAGAAGCGGCTCACCTGGCGCAACACGCTGCTCAGCGCGTGGGCCACGTTGCGGGCGGGAGGCCGTGAGGGCGCGGGGCAGATCACCGCGCGCGCCCTGGCCGAGGCGGCCGAGAACGGCGGCGTACCCGTGGCGCTGGCCGGGGAGCCGCTCCTGACGCGCGCGCTGCTCCCGCTGGCGGACGAGGCGGGCTCCGGCCACGCGCGCGCCGTGCTCATGGCCGACGGCCGCTTCACGCTGCGGCTCTTCGGCACCACCAGCATCCGTTCGCCGGAGGGCCAGGAGATCGCCCTGCCCGCCGGCAAGCCCGGCGAACTGGTGCGCTGGCTGGCCGTCACGCCCCAGGGGCTGAGAACGACCCACGTCCTGGCGGCGTTCTTCCCGGACGTCGACCGGACCACCGGCCTGCAGCGCCTGCGCCAGATCCTCACCCGGGTCCGCGCCGCCGCCGGCGACCTGGTCCGACGCGAGCGTGAGCAGCTGACGCTCGCACCGGCCTGGGTCGACGTCCGCGCGTTCCGCGATCTGGCCTACGGCGCCCGTGACGCCCGGGGCACCCGGCGTCTGGAGCTGGCCTGGGCCGCGATGGCACTGGCCGCTCGCGGACCCCTGCTGACCGGGGACCCGTATGTCTCCTGGGCCGACGCGGCCCGGGAGGAGACCACAGAGATCACCACGGAACTCACCGAGGTGATCTCCCGCGCCACCGGTTAGCCCGGGGCGCTGGCCGATGGCCCCGAGCGCCCGGAAACCGGCGGCGTTCAGGTGCACGGACCCGGGCGGGGGGCTGATAATGGTGCCGTGTCCCTGACCACGACACTGACCCTGCAGGACGTGACGTCAGCGGCTGACCCGGCGACGCTCCTGGACTTCGCCTGGGCGATGGAGCCGTCGCTGCGCCTGGCTGAACGCACGGCCGCGCTGGAGCGCCTCCAGGACGTGCTCGAGGACCCGCTCCTCCCCGCCGCTCCCGCGGGCCGTGACTGGCAGCTGGAGCTCTGGGCCGAGCGGGCGGTGGACGCTGCCGCGGCAGAAGCGCGGGAGGAGGCCCTCGAGCTGGCCGATCGCGTACTGGCCGTGACGCGCGGATCCGCCACGATCGCCACGGCGCGGGCGACGCTGGCCCGCGGGCGAGCCCTCGCCTGGCAGGGCACCGAGGAGAGCACGCGCGCCGGTGAGGGCCTGCTCGTCGAGGCCGCCGAGCGCTTCGCGGCACTGCACCACCTCGAGTGGCAGGGCTGTGCGCTGTTCTGGCGTGGGCACGCCGTCTGTTTCGCGAACGGGCGGCTGCGCGAGGCTGAGGCGCTCCAGGCCGAGGCGCTGGCAGTGCTGCCCGACAGCAGCCCACGGCGCGCGCTGATCCTCGGGTTCTACGCCGAGGTGCTCGTCGACCTCGGCGAGTTCGACCGCGCCGACCGCGCGCTGGATGAAGCCTACCGCCTGGCCGAGACCGCCAACGACGCCACCGGACGGGCCTACGTCACCTGGACCCGCGCGCACGTCGCCGCCGGACGGACCGACGCCGTACGGGCCGAGCGCCTGTTCCGGGAGGTCGAGCGCGACGCGACCGACTGGTGGCGGAACCGCGGGGCGTACTTCCTCTGTGACGCCGCGCGCACCCTTGACACGCTCGGTCTCACCGAGCAGGCGCACGGCTA
>CAZZVR010000144.1:0-10470 GCA_964657595.1 Burkholderia sp. PAMC 26561
CCGGCGGTTCCGGCGGTTCCGGCAAGCGTGCTCCCCGGCACCGGGGTGACGCTCGCCGCGGTGGTGCTGGCCGGGGGCGGGCTCACGGGGGTGGTCCTCACCGGGACGGCAGTGGCGGGGGTCGCGCCCGTGGCGGGTTCAGGATCACGGACCGGCTGGGCGGCGGGCGCCGCACTGACCGACGCCCCGGCGGCGTGACGGGCGTGTGCCGGCCGGCGTGGACCCGGGCCAGACGCCGCGGCGCCGGCTGCGGCGAAGGCCGCCATGACCTGGTGGGAGGGCACCACGCGTGCGGGGCTGGGGCGGCGCCGTGGAGCGGGGCTCGCCGGCACGGTGAGCTGGACGGGCTTGGCACCCGGGGACGCCTCAGGCCACCCGTGGAAGCTGACCACGGCACTGGCCACGGTGAACAGCCCGACGACGGCGGTGACCAGACAGCCGGCGGTGCCCAGGCCGGCCACCCATGCCTTCAGTGAACGCATCACGGCTCTGCCTCGGTGCCCGGCGGCTCGAAGCTGAGTCGGGTGGACCGATCTGGACAGATGACCGATGCGCCATCGTGGAGAATGCCTTGGGGCATACGTCCCGAGATGCCCCGCAACGGAAAGGTCCGCCATGACCCGGAAAGCCGAGTTCAACGCCGAGGAGTGGTCGACGATCGTCGACGGACCACTGTATGCCGGGATGCGCGTCATCGCCGCCGACCGCGGCGGAACGCTGCGTGAGAGCCTGGCGATGAGCCGCGTCTACCAGGAGGCCCGGGCCCAGCACGGTGCCAGCGAGCTGCTCGACGAGCTCATCACCTCACCGCCCGCGCTCGACCCCGCGCGGCTCGGAGCCGGCGGCCAGAACCTCCCGACGGTGACGCGCCAGGAGCTCGCCAAGGCCATCGAGCTGCTCAGCACCAAGGCGACCCCGGCCGAAGTCGATGACTACAAGCGGTTCACCATGACCGTCGCCCAGGCCGTCGCCACCGCCCACAAGGAGGGCGGGTTCCTCGGGATCGGCGGCAAGCCGATCAGCGACGCCGAGAACCTGGCCCTCGATGAGATCTCCGCCGCGCTGGGTTCGCCCCCGCAGCAGCGGTGATCTCACCGGGGTCCGTCGCCCGGCTCGGCCTCCATCCCTAGGAGCCCGAGCCGGAGCCCTTCGCCGCGGCCGACACCGCGTGGATGTAGACCGCCAGGGCCGTCAGATCGTGCTGGGACAGCCGCTTGCCGAAGTTCTCGGGCATCAGGCCGGCCTCATATCCCTTGTCGTCGTCGGGAGGCTGCACGATGTTCATCTCGATGTCATGGGTGTTGTCGCCCTGGGACATCACGTCGAGTCGCGGCCCCAGCTGGCCGTCGTAGTTGCCGGCCGCCATGGAGTGACAGGCGTTGCAGCCATGGGCGCTGAACAGCGCCTCGCCCTCCTTCACCTGAGCACTCCCGGTGCGCGCCGCGGCGAGCTCACGCTGGATGGCCGCCTGTGAGATCGCGAGCTTCGGTGGCGGTGAGCCCTGCCCGACGCCCACGGCGACGAGCACGGTGATCACCAGGACCAGCCCGGCGACGCCGGCCAGGATGCGGTTGCGCGTCATGCCGTCACCCCGGAATCAGCGGGCTTGAGCAGCTGGGCGCGGGCGATGGCCACCGCCACCAGCAGGAGGACGGTCGCGGCGATCTCGGCCGCCACGATGGCGGTCGCACGGGTGTCGTAGCGGTGCTCGGCGAATCCGAAGAAGCTCGTGGAGTGCGAGATGAGGATCGACACCAGGGAACCGACGCTGAGGACCAACCCGCCCAGGGTGAAGGCGAGGGCGCGCCCCAGTGCGAGGAGCGCGATGACGACCCCGGAGCCGATCGCGTTGAGCAGGAACAGGATCCCCACCCAGTCGATCGGGGAGTAGCCCTCGTGGTAGAGGTGGCCATGGAGGTAGCCGCCCACGCCCACCGCCGCGGCGGCGATGGCGAGGATGGCCCACGCCACCGCCGGGAGCTCGTTACGTCGCCAGACGGCTGAGACGTTCACGGATTGGGCCGAGGCCCGGCCCCGGCCGGGATGGCCGGTGTGGTGTATCGCCACTGTGATTCCCCTTTCAAGTGCTGCAACGGTGCGCATAGGTGGGTCTGCGGATTCGCAAGGGAATCGACCGGGCTGCGACGCGAAGGACGCGTGGCGATGGGAGTACCCCGAGACTCCGGACATGACACCGGATGAGAATGCTCTCATCTCGAGGGAGGTCGGACCACCTCAGCGCGGCGTCTTCGGCGGAGGAAATCCCTTCCGGTACGGCGTCCGGTAGCTTTTTCAGACAGTCACGACGAGGGGGTGGGTCAATGGCACGTTGGGCTCGATACGCAACCGGAGCGCTCGCGGCAGGAGGTGTCTGGCTGGGGCTGGTGAGCTCTGCCAGCGCGTCAGGCGGACCGTCGATCGCCGGGGCGCCGGCCATCGCCTACGGAACCCCGCAGTTCGGCAATACCGTGACCGACGACCCGATGAACTTCTGCAACCAGGGCGGCAGCGATCCGACGTCGTGGTGGCTCGCCGCCGGGCTATTGGCCGGGGACCGGCTCGACATCACCTTCGGAGGCTTCGATGCCCTGAACCTCCTGGTCTTCGGGGTGGGCACCACCGACGCCAACCTGTCTGACGCGCCCGACGTGGCCGAGAAGGAGACCATGGGCACCGCCAACGCGCATCTGTCCTACACCGCGACCCAGGACGGCACCCTGCCGCTGCAGTTCCAATCCCTCGGCGGCTGTGACGCGGCGGGAGGCTTCAGCTTCACCGCCTCCGTCACTCACCAGATCGTCATCTATCCGCGGATCGGGTCGAGGCCCGCCCGCCACGAGACGCGTTTTGCCGTGGCCCTCTATCACCCCGACGGCAGCCGCCTGACCGATCCCAGTCTGCGGGCCACCTACAGCCTGGTGTCTCACGGTCACGTGTCGCGCCTGGCCGTCAGGGCGGCGCCGTTCTCCTACACGAGGGTCTGGCCGCGATCCGCGCGTGGGCGGCGCGAGACCGTCCGGGTGACCATCACCGGCGCGGGCTACCGGACCGTCGTCAGGAACCTGTCAGTCACTGCACACTAGGGCGGTTCCACCGCACGGCTCCCGGTGCGAGCTGCCTGGGGACCGGGGCTTGCGAGCGGAGAGGGGGGGATTCGAACCCCCGATGGACTGAAAGTCCATACCGGTTTTCGAGACCGGCGCATTCAACCGCTCTGCCACCTCTCCGGGCACCCAGGAGCTGAGCGAACTGCGAGGTTAGAACACGGCCGCGCCTGTGCGCCGAGTCGACCGGACCCGCCGGGCCGGCTCAGCGATGCAGCGGTGGCACCGCGGTCATGATCTGGTCCAGCTGCTCCGGTGACGGTGCGCGGTCGGGCAGCTCGGGCAGGTCGTCGGGACGGGTGGTGATGCCGCGCAGGAAGATCGCCAGGTAACGGCGCCACAGGGTGGGGGCGACCTCGCGACCGGCGTCGATCGCCGTGCCGATCATCAGCTGCGCGATGACCAGGTCCGCGGTGTCGACGTCGGCGCGCACGGCGCCGGCCGCCTGGGCTTGGCGGACGAGCTCGCCGGCGATGGGCAGCATCCGCTCACGGACCCGGATGGCGCGCTCGAGGCTCTGGGGCGAGTCGTGCACGAGCTGGCGCAGGCCGCGGTCGGCCGCCTGGAGCTCGAGGTTGCGCTCCAGGGTGGTCACCAGCCCGTGCCAGGAGTCGGGATCGGCCAGGCCGGCCTCGCCGATCGCCACCAACTCGTCGACCCGGGCCTGGAAGAGCGTCTCGATCAGCTCGTCCTTGTCGGGAAAGTGGCGGTAGACCGTGCCGACGCCGACCCCGGCGTGGTGGGCGACGTCGTTGAGCGTGGCCCCCAGGCCACGCTCGGCGAACAACGCCCCGGCGGCCGCGAGGATCCGGGTACGGTTCCGCGCCGCGTCGGCGCGGAGGGGGCGGTCGGCGGCCGAGGCGGGCATCGAAGCGGACGTTAGCGCAGAAACGGATTGCAAGTATCCGTTTAGCTGCTAGGTTTCGGGGTACAAAACGGATAACCGGTATCCATTTTGCGGAATCCGCTCCGCACCACTCCTTCTCACCACCCTCTTCCCCTCTCCTTCACATGACTCAGAACCCGCATCACGATCGCCGTTGGGCCATCCTGGCCATCCTCGGCGTCGCCCAGCTGATGGTCGTGCTCGACGCCACCATCGTGAACATCGCGCTGCCGTCGGCCCAGACCGCGCTGCACTTCTCCAACGACAACCGCCAGTGGATCGTCACCGCCTACTCGCTGGCGTTCGGGGGACTGCTGCTGCTCGGCGGCAAGATCTCGGACCTCTTCGGCCGCAAATGGACCTTCATCGTCGGATTGGTCGGCTTCGCCGCTGCCTCCGCGGTCGGCGGTGCGGCTCAGTCGTTCCTCATGCTCGCCATCTCGCGCGCCTTCCAGGGGGCCTTCGGTGCGCTGCTCGCCCCGGCTGGCCTGTCCCTGCTGACCACCACGTTCACCGAGACCTCAGAGCGCAACCGGGCGTTCGGGATCTACGGGGCCATCGCCGGCTCCGGGGCCTCGGTGGGGCTGCTGCTCGGCGGCGCGCTGACCCAGGCGCTCAACTGGCGCTACACGATGTTCGTCAATGTCGTCTTCGCGATCATCGCGGTGATCGGCGCGCTCACGCTGCTGACCAACGTCGCCCCCGAGCACAAGCCGAAGGTCGACTGGCCGGGCGTGGTGACCGTGACCCTCGGCCTGTTCGCGATCGTGTTCGGGTTCAACCGCGCCCAGGTCGACGGCTGGACCGCCGCGATGACCCTGATCACCCTCGCCGTCGGGGTGGTGCTGCTGCTGAGCTTCGCCGCTGTCGAGACCCGCTCGCGCCACGCGCTGCTGCCTCCGCGCGTCGTCGCGAGTCGCAACCGCGGAGCGTCGTTCCTGGCCATGCTCATCTCGGCCGCCGCCATGTTCGGCGTGTTCCTGTTCCTCACCTACTACCTGCAGGACAACCGTGGCTACTCCCCGGTGAAGACCGGTCTGGCGTTCCTGCCGATGACCGGCGTGATCATGATCACCGCGGTCACCGTGTCGGCCGGGCTGCTGAACCGGGTGGGTCCCAAGCTCCTCGTGTCCACCGGCATGCTGTTCGCCGCCGTCGGCATGGGCATCTTCAGCCAGATCGGCTACAGCACCAGCTACCTGTGGCCGGTGCTCCCCGGACTGGTGGTGATGGGGCTCGGGCTCGGCTTCATCTTCGGCACCGCGATGAATACCGGGACGGTCGGCGTGCAGGCGAGTGATGCCGGGGTCGCCTCGGCGGTCATCAATGCCTGTCAGCAGATCGGCGGCGCCCTGGGCACCGCGCTGCTGTCGACGATCGCGGCGAGCGCCACGGCGACCTACGCCGCGGCCCACGGAGCGCTTGCCCAATCCGCGGGCCAGGCGTCACTGGCCAGCCACGCCTCGATCCACGGCTACTCGATCGCCTTCTGGGTGTCCTGCGGCCTGTTCGCGGCCGGGGCGATCATCACCGGGGTTCTCTACGAGAGCCACAAGGACGTGCAAGCGAAGTTCGCCCAGGCCGCGGCCGAGGCGGAGGAGTCCGGGCGGCCGGCCCTCGTGATGCACTGAGGGCGGTCATCGTCCGCTGGCGAGCCGGTCCTGTGGGGACCGGCTCGTTCGGCCTCAGTTCGGCGGGGAGAGCTCCTTGAGCCGTCGGGCGGCCGCGTCCAGCACCGTCTTGCGCGCCTTGTGGGTCTGCTCGTACAGCTCGACGACCGCCAGCTCGGCGGCGTCGGCGCTGGCGAGGCGGGCGCTCACCGCCTCGACGTTGGCGGCGTCGTAGCCCTCCCACGGCTCGTCGAAGGCGATCTGGGCGCCCGCACCGTCCTCGGCACCGGTCTCGGCGAACTCGGCCACCACCTCGTCGCTGTCGTCGATCGTCTTGGCCTCGGCCGCCTCCCGGGTGATCGGCGTGTCGGGGAGGCTGTCGAGCCAGGCGTCCGCCGTGGCGCCGTTGCTCGACGCCGCGGGAGCCTCCGGCGCCGCCGGGGGCGGTGAACTCGGATCGGTGGCCGCGGCCGGATCCGTAGCCGGGGCGGGCTCTGCGGGCGCGGATGTCCTCGACGCCGCAGCGGGGGCGGATGGCGCGGGCCGCGAGGCGGGGGACGCGGCGTGGGTGACGTGGACGACCTCACCGGCGACACGCACGGCGAGCTTCGCGGACAGAACGAGCGTGACGCGAGTGACGCGCAGCCCGATCCTCAGCGGGACGGAGACGACTTTCGGGAACATGATCTCGACCTACCCCGCATCCTCCTCGCCGACGCCGCGGCCCCGCTGGGCGCCGGCCACGCCACCGTGTCTCTAGAGTGGATCTGACCCATGAGCACCACGTCGGACCCGCGACCCGCCCCCCAGACGCCGCCGTTCACCGGCGCCACGATCGACCGGGCGGCCGAGCCCCGACAGGACCCCGCTCAGATCGCCGCACTGCTCGCCGACGCGCCCCTGGCGGTGGCGTGTGACGGCGCCGACGTGGCGCTGGATTCCGACGGCACCCGCCTGGCCCGCCGACCCTGGCAGGGTGACCCGGCGGACGCGGTGATGCTCGGGATCGAGGACGGCCACGCGCTGGTGGCCGTCGGCCTCGCGGACCTGGCGGACCCGTCCGCGCCGACCCAGTCGCTGCGCGACGCCGCCGGCACGCTCTCCCAGCCCGAGGGTGGCCTGGCCGCGTACCTGGTTGCGCTGCGGGGCTGGCACGTCAAGCACCAGTTCTGCTCGGTGTGCGGCAGCCCCACCCGGGTCTTTGAGGCCGGACTGGCCCGCAAGTGCCCGGACTGCGGCGCCTCGCACTTCCCCCGCACCGACCCGGTGGTGATCATGACCGTCGAGTGCGACGACCAGCTGCTGCTGGGCAGCCGCACCGGCTGGGATCCGGATCGCTACTCGGTGCTCGCCGGCTTCATCTCACCGGGGGAGACGCCGGAGGCGGCGGTCGTCCGTGAGGTGGCGGAGGAATCCGGCATCGTGGCGCGGGACGCCGTCTACGTCACCTCACAGCCCTGGCCGTTCCCCGCCTCGCTGATGCTCGGCTTTCACGCCGTGGCCGACGGCGGCGTCCCCGCGCCCGGGGGAGACGGCGAGCTGAGTGACGTGCGCTGGTTCTCCCGCAGTGAGGTGATGGCCATGGAGCGCGGTGAGGCCGCCACCCAACTGCCCCCGGCGGTCTCCATCGCGCGGTTGCTCATCGACCGCTGGGTCGCGCGTACCGGCGACTGAAACCTCCCTCTGGGCACCACGCGCCGAGTTCGGCGCGCCGATCAGGCCGGGGGGCTGCGGGCGGCGCCGCCACGCCAGCGTCCGGTGGCGTTCAGGCCGTCGCGGCGGTCCGGCGCTGGAACACGCCGTCGGTGCCGTAGAGCGCCTGGTGCAGCAGCGCCCGGAGCGTGCTGCGCTGGTCATCATCGAGCGCCGCGAGTAGGGACGCCTCGATCTCGGCCATCCCCAGTTCGGCCTCGGCCAGCACCGCCAGTCCCATGTCGGTGAGCTCGACCACGTGGCGGCGGCGGTCCTCGGGGTCGCGCCGGCGCACCACCAGCCCGTCGCGCTCGAAGTCGTTCAACAAGAGCACGGTGTTGTTGGCGTCGAGGCAGAGCACGCTGCCGAGGTACTTCTGTCCGACCGAGCCGAGCTCACGCAGATAAGAGAGCGCGATGACCTGCTTCAGCCTGAAGCTCGACCCGTCGCGCTCGGCCACGCTGGCGTACACCGACTTCGACAGCATCGTCACGAGCGTCAGTGCGCCCCTGCCGTCGTCGGCGTCGAGATGATCGAGGTCGACCATGGTCGTCCAGACGCTAGCAACGCTCGCCCGGGGAAAAGGACCGTCACTGACCGAGGGATCACTGAATCATCACTCCCGCAGTGATGGTCGCTGCTACGGTGACGTTCATGTCAGCCACCTCGGTTCACGCCACCCGCCGCCAGTGGCTCGCGCTCGTCGTCGTCTGCCTCGCCCAGCTGATGAACATCCTCGACGGGACGATCGTCAACGTCGCGCTCCCGAAGATCCAGCATGACCTCAGCTTCAGCCAGGCCAACCTCAGCTGGGTGCTTAACGCCTACTTGATCGCCTTCGGCAGCTTCCTCCTGCTGGCCGGGCGCCTGGGTGACCTCATCGGGCGTAAGAAGGTGTTCCTCGCCGGGGTCGCCTGCTTCACGCTGTTCTCGGCGATCTGTGGGATCGCCGACTCCCAGATCGTGCTGATCACCGCCCGCTTCCTTCAGGGCGTGTCGGGCGCCCTGTGCTCCTCGGTGATCCTGGCGATCATCTCGACCGAGTTCACCGAGCCGTCGGACCGGGCCAAGGCGATGAGCTCCTACATCTTCGTCGTCGTCTCCGGCGGCTCCATCGGCCTCCTGGCTGGCGGCGTAATCACCGAGTTCATCAACTGGCGCTGGGACTTCTTCATCAACGTCCCGATCGGGATCTTCGCCCTCATCGCGGGTTGGCGCCTGATCGACGAGAACCCGGGACTCGGCGTCTCCGGCGGGATCGATTGGCTCGGGTCGCTGCTGGTCACCGGCGGCGCGATGGTCGGCGTCTACGGGGTGGCCAAGGCGCCGGACTACGGCTGGGGCTCGCTGCACACACTTGGGTTCATCGGGGCGGCGATCGTCATCCTCGGGCTCTTCGTCCTGGTCGAGTCGCGTCTGGCCAACCCGATCATGCCGCTGCGGATCTTCCGGATCCGCAGCCTCATCGCCTCGAGCATCGTGCGCGGGATGCTCGTCGCCGGCATGTACGCCTCCTTCTTCCTCGGGGCGCTCTATCTCCAGGGTGTGCGGGGCTACTCCGCCCTGGACACCGGCTTGGCCTTCCTGCCCCAGACGATCATCGTGGCGATCATGTCGCGCGGGATCACCACCCGACTGGTCGCTCGCTTCGGCAACCTGGTCATGGTATGTGCCGGCCTGGCCCTGATGGCGACCTCGCTCGGCCTCCTCTCCCAGGTCACCCCGAGCACGCCGTATGCGCCGCTGCTGCTCACCTCCTATCTGCTGCTCGGCCTGGGGGCGGGGTTGGCCATGTCACCCCTGCTGTCGATCGCGCTGTCTGATCTGCCTCGCGAGGACGCCGGACTGGGGTCCGGCATCGTCAACGTCTCGCTGCAGCTGGCGGCCGCCGTCGGCGTCGCGGTGCTCAGCTCGATCGCCACCGGGCGCAGCAAGCATCTGCTCGGCGCCCACGCCTCGGTCCACGTCGCGCTGACCAGCGGCTACCGCCTCGGCTTCGCGGTCGGCTGTGGGGTGGTCATCGCCGCGCTGATCGTCGCCGTCGTGCTGCTGCGCCCCCGCCCGCCCGTGGTCGAGCGGACGCACGCGGTGCCTGCCGCGGCCGAGGACGTCGTCGAGGTCGGCTGAGTCAGTCCGAGGACCGGTCCGCGCGGAGGCGCGAGCGCGCCCGTGAGGACTCTGCCGCCGGGACCAGCCGGCCCGCCTTGCCCAGTCCGTGGGCGGGCATGTTCCCGTAGACCGCCTCGTACTCCCCGGCTCTGACCAGGTAGGTCTCATGCCAGATGCCGGTGCGGCCGCTGCGACCCACCCGGCGCCAGTAGTTGCGCCACACCGCGAGGTGCGGATCGTCCGCGTTCTGCGCGAAGGCCTCCAGGTGCTCGAAGGACCGCCAGTACTGGACGATCGTGGGCAGGCCCATCTCATAGGCCAGCAACCCCTTCTCCGGGTGGGCGACCAGGTGGGCGAGCATATGGCCCATCCCGCGCCGGCCCCCCAGATCCAGGAGACTCCGCGCAAAGTCGCGCTTGGTGTTGAACCGCGCCCCGATCAGGAAGACCACGAAGTCTCCGTCGATCTCGGCGGTCATGCGCCGGCCAGCCAGTTCGCTCATGCCCAGCTCTCCTCGGGTTGGCGCTACCGCTTCGTCTGAGCTCTCGCGCTGAAGGTGATGGTACGGGTCGCCACGGTCCGGCTCGTCCTTCCTGTCACCTGGCTGATCAGCAGCCTGACCTTCAGGGTGTGGTGCTGGCTGAGCAGCCGCTTGCCCGGAGCCGACAGCCCGACCGCCAGCGTGTGACTGTGGCCTGCTGCGATGGTGAGCGTGGCGGCGCCGAGTGCCAGCATGCGCTTGACCGGCTTGGGCTTTGCGCTCCTCTCCGCGGTGAGTGCGATGACCTGGGTACCCCGGACGGTCTCATTGACCGCCAGCGACAGTTTGACCACGCAGCGCGAGCCTGCCGGACCGCTGCACTTCAACGCGACCGTCGCGCTGGTTCGGCTCACGCGCACGCGACCCGCCGACACGCGGGCGGTGGCGGCGGCGGGGGTGCCGCCGGCCGGCGGAAGGGGCAGGCCGCCCGTGACGGGAGGGGTGGTGGTCGGTGACGGTGTCGAGGCGGTTGTCGTGGTCGTGGTGCCTGAGGTCGTGCCCCCGCCGACGCTGCCGCCGCCCCCATTG
>CAZZVR010000145.1:0-7110 GCA_964657595.1 Burkholderia sp. PAMC 26561
CGGCGAGCTACGATGGTTTGATGAGCGTCAAACTATCCATACTGGATCTGGCGCCGGTCGGATCAGGTCAGACCACCTCTGAGAGCTTCCGCGCCAGCGTCGCGCTGGCCCAGCAGGCAGAGCGCCACGGCTACACCCGCGTCTGGTACGCCGAGCATCACAACATGTCGAGTATCGCCTCCTCGGCGACGAGCGTGGTGATCGCCCACGTGGGCGCCCAGACCGAGACCATCCGGCTCGGCTCCGGCGGCATCATGCTGCCGAACCACTCCCCCCTGGTCATCGCCGAGCAGTTCGGCACCCTGGCGGCGATGTACCCCGACCGCATCGACCTCGGCCTCGGCCGCGCCCCCGGCTCGGACCAGAACACCGCGCGGGCGCTGCGCCTGACCGGCGCCCGGGCCCAGAGCTTCCCCGAGGACATCCGCGAGCTCCAGGGCTACCTGAACGGCCACAGCCTCGTCCCCGGAGTCGACGCGTTCCCCGGCAAGGGCAGCCATGTCCCGCTCTACATCCTCGGCTCCTCGCTGTTCGGCGCCCAACTGGCGGCCGCCTTCGGTCTCCCCTACGCCTTTGCCTCCCACTTCTCCCCGGGCGCCCTGGACGAGGCGATCGCCATCTACCGCGCGGAGTTCCAGCCCTCCGAGCAGCTCGACGCGCCCTACGTGATGGCCGCCGTCAACGTGCTGGCCACCGACACCGACGCCGAAGCCGAGGCCCAGTTCCAGGCGATCCGGCGCAAGCGCGCGGTCCTCCTCTACGGCCGCCGCGGCGGCGACCCCGACCAGGTGTCGGACGAGTACGCCGACTACCTGCTGGCCGCCGGAATGGCCGCGCACGTGGATGAGATGATGACCTACACCGCCCGCGGGACAGCGGGTGAGGTGCGCAGCTACCTCGACGGGTTCATCGCACGGACCGGGGCGGACGAGCTCGTCCTCGCCCACGGGGCGCCCGACACCGAGGCGCGCCTGAAGTCGGTCGCGCTACTGGCCGAGGCGATGGAGCCCGCCCTGGCGGGGTGATCCCCCGCCCTCCCGGGCCGTCGGGCTCAGCACCTGGACCCGCTCGGCGCCGCTGTAGACGTTGAGGCTGCCCCGGCGGGCGAAGCCGCCCAGGGTCAGGCCGTACTCACGGGCGAGGGACACCGCCAGCGACGTGGGGGCCCCGACCCCGACGAGGACGCGCGCCCCGGCCACCACGGCCTTCTGCACCAGCTCGAAGGACAGCCGCCCCGATACGCACAGCACCCCGTCGGTCAGCGGCAGGCGTCCCTCGCCGAGGGCCCAGCCGATGACCTTGTCCATCGCGTTGTGGCGCCCGACGTCCTCACGCACGCACAGCAGCGCACCGGCCGGCGTGAACAGCCCGGTGGCGTGCAGGCCGCCGGTGCGGGCGAACCCCGGCTGGATGAGCTTGTCCGGCAATCCGGCCAGCAGCTCGCGCGACAGCGCCGGACCCGGCCAGCCCGGGGCGAGCGGCGCCGCGGCCACGGCGATCTGCTCGATCGCGCCCTTGCCGCAGACCCCGCAGGAGGAGGTGGTGTAGAAGCGACGGGCCGGCATTTCGCGGGCCATGGGGCCCGCGACCACCACGGTGTTCACCGCGAGGTCGTCGGTCAGCCCGACCGCGTGGGGCTCGCGGATGAGCCCCTCGCCGTAGAGGAAGCCGAGGGCCAGCTCCTCGTCGTGGCCGGGGGTGCGCATGGTCACCGCCACCGGCTCACCGTCCACGCGGATCTCCAGCGGCTCCTCGACCGCGACCCAGTCGCGCTCGTCGTCGCGCTCGATCGCCGCGACCGAGCCGGGCGCATACTTCTCCTCCCATGCCATCACCCGAGGATAAGCCCGTCGCCGCCCTGCTCCTCACCGGAGGGGCCAGCCGGCGCATGGGCTTTGACAAGGCGCTCGTCCGCATCGGGGGCGTTCCCCTGGCGCTGCGGATCGGGCGCCGCGCCAAAGCGGTCGCCGCGCCGGCGCTGGAGGTCGGTCCCGGACACTCCGGCCTGGAGCTGGCGCCCGAGTCCACGCCGGGCGCAGGTCCACTCGCCGCCCTGGCCGACGGGGTGAACGCCCTGCGGGCGCGGGGCTTCCTCGGCCCAGCCCTGGTCCTCTCCACCGACCTGCCCCGGATCGACACGGCCACGCTGATGGCGCTCGCCAACTGGCCGGGTGACCGCTCGGTCGTCCCGCTGCTGGCCGGCCGGCCCCAGCCCCTGTGCGCACGCTGGTCCGCCGCGGACCTCGACGCGGTCCCCGGGCTGGTGGCCGCCGGTGAGCGCTCCCTCCGAGCGCTGCTGGCCCGCTCGGGCATCACGCTGACCGGCGCGATCGATCCGCGGAAACTGAGCGACGCCGACACTCCGGAGGCACTCGACGCGCTCGGCCTAGACTGGGCCAGACCATGAGCACCGAGGAGTTCCTGCCAGCCGAGGGCTGGATTCGCGAGTACGCGCTCAAGCTGGGTCTGGAGGCTCCGAGCGAGGCTGAGATCGCCACGCTACTCAAGCTCGCCGGCGTCGCCGCCCACGCGTCCGAGCGCCAGGCCGCCCCGATCTCCACCTGGCTGGCCGCTGTCGCCGGCCTGAGTCCCGCGTCGGCGCTGGCGGCGGCGGAGGACCTGGCGGCCCAGCTCGGGTGACCCGTCTCACAGACGCGTCACCCGGCCCGAACTCTTCACCAGGGCGTCACACGGGCCGGGCGGCTGCCCCTACCCTCTAGGACCATGGCGACCACCGACCAACAGGTGACCCAGGAGACCACCGACCCGTCTCTCTACATCAATCGCGAGCTGTCCTGGCTCGACTTCAACGAGCGGGTGCTCGAGCTGGCCGAGGACCCCTCCCTGCCGCTGCTCGAGCGGGCCAAGTTCCTCGCCATCTACACCTCGAACCTGGACGAGTTCTTCATGATCCGGGTCGCCGGGGTCCAGCAGCACATCGAGACGCGCACCATGCACTCGGGCGCCGACGGGATCGCGCCGACCAAGCTGATGAGCCAGATCGCCGAGAAGGTGCGCCATCAGGACCTGCGCCACGCCCGCGCCTATGCCGAGGACCTCCGCCCCGCCCTGGCCGAGGCGGGCGTGCGCATCCTCGACCTCGATGACCCCGCGGTGGATGACCGGGCGGTCGAGGAGACCTTCCGCGACCAGATCTTCCCGGTGCTGACGCCGCTGGCCATCGGCCATGGCCGGCCCTTCCCCTATATCTCGAACCTCAGCCTCAGCCTGATCGTGCACCTGCACGACCCCTCGGTCGACACCGAGGTCTATGCGCGCGTGAAGGTGCCCCGTGAGGTGGTCGACCGCTTCGTGGAGATCGACACCGACACCTACGTCCCGCTCGAGCAGATCATCGCCCGTCACGTCAGCGCGCTGTTCCCCGGCATGCAGGTCGTCTCCCAGAGCCTGTTCCGGGTCACCCGGGACGCGGACTTCGAGATCTCCGACGAGGCCGACGATCTTGTCTCGGCGATCGAGACCGAGCTGCGGCGTCGGCGCCTCGGCGAGGTCGTCCGCCTCGAGGTCGCCGCGGGGATCGAGCCCGAGATGCGCGACCGGCTCGTGGAGTGGCTGGGCCTGCACCCCAACCACGTGTACGAGGAGACCGGGCTGCTGGCCCAGGACGACCTGTGGCAGATCGTCGGGATCGAGGGCCACGACGAGCTGCGCCAGAGCTCGTGGACGCCGTTGACCCATCCCGCCTTCCATCCGCGCACCGACGACGCCGATGAGGACGAGCTGCCCGACGTGCTCGGGGCCATGCGCAACGGGGACGTGCTCGTGCAGTTTCCCTACCACTCCTTCTCCACCAGCGTCGAGCGTTTCGTCACCCAGGCGGTGGACGACCCCGACGTGCTGGCGATCAAGATGACCGTGTATCGCACCTCAGATGACTCCGCGCTGGTGCCGGCGCTCATCTCGGCGGCCGAGCGGGGCAAGCAGGCGGTGTGCATGGTCGAGCTCAAGGCGCGCTTCGACGAGCGCCGCAACATCCGCTGGTCGCGCAAGCTCGAGGAGGTCGGCGCCCACGTCGTGCACGGAATCCCCGGCCTCAAGACGCACGCCAAGCTGATCCTCGTGGTGCGCCGCGAACGCGACCGTGTGCGCAATTACGTGATGATCGGCACCGGCAACTTCCACGCTAAGAACGCCAAGCTGTATGAGGACTTCGGGCTGTTCACCACCGATCCCGAGATCAGCTCCGAGGTGGCCGGACTGTTCAACGCGCTGACCGGATATGCCCACCCGAGCCGCCAGCGCAAGGTGCTCGTCGCCCCCGACTACATGCGTGAGCCCCTGCTGGAGGCGATTGAGGCGACGATCGCGGCCAAGCTCAACGGCGCCCCTGCACGCATCCGGCTGAAGATGAACTCGCTGGTCGACCAGACCTGCATCGAGGCGCTGTACCGGGCGTCGGCGGCCGGCGTCGAGGTCGACCTCAACATCCGCGGCATCTGCTGCCTGCGACCCGGTGTCCCGGGCGTCTCGGACAACATCCGCGTCATCTCCATCGTCGGGCGATTCCTCGAGCACAGCCGCATCTTCGCCTTCACCGCCGGTGAGGACCGCACCGTCTACATCGGGTCGGCCGACATGATGCCGCGCAACCTCGACAGCCGGGTCGAGCTGCTCACCCCGGTTGAGGCGCCCGCGGCTCAGGCCGAGCTCGAGGACACCCTGGACCGCTGCTTCGCCGACGACACCAACGCCTGGGTGCTCGCCGCCGACGGCCACTGGACCCGGCGCGAGGGCGCCACCCGCTCGGTGCACCTGGAGCTGATGGAGCGCACCACCGCCCAGGCGTCCGCCGCCGGCGCCGTCGCCTAACCGGCCTCCGGGCCGCTGAGGACCTGACGCACTTTGGCGCTGCTGATCATCGTCATCGGCACGGCCCTGTGCTTCGACTTCACCAACGGTTTCCATGACACGGCCAACGTCGTCGCCTCGGTCATCTCGACGCGGGCGACCACGCCGCGCAAGGCCGTAGCGGCGGCGGCGGTGCTCAACTTCGTCGGCGCGCTGTTGTCGCTCAAGGTCGCCGCCACCGTCGCCACCGGCATCGTGGCCACCGGCCAGGTCACCGAGACCGTCGCCTTCGCAGGGCTGGCCGGGGCGATCGCGTGGAACCTGATCACCTGGGCCAACGGACTGCCCTCGAGCTCCTCCCACGCGCTCATCGGCGGGCTGATGGGCGCCCTGCTCGCGGCCGTCGGCACCGGCGGCATCCATTGGCTCGGCTTCCTGCACAAGGTGGTCCTGCCCGCGCTGATCGCGCCCGCGGTGGCGTTCGGGTTCTCCGCTTGCGTGATCGTGGTGATCTACCGCCTCGTGGGTGCGCTGCGCCCCGGTCCGGTGAACCGCGGCTTCCGGGCCGGTGAGCTGGTGTCCGGGTCGGCTCTCGCCCTGGCCCACGGCACCAACGACGCTCAGAAGACGATGGGGGTGATCGGCGTCGCGCTCATCGCCCACGGGTCCCTCAACCCCCATTCCCATCATTTCAGCGTCCCGGTCTGGGTGATCCTCCTGTCCGCCGGCACGATGGGCCTCGGCACCTGGGCCGGGGGCTGGCGGATCATCCGCACGCTCGGCACCCGCATCATCAAGATGGATCCGGCCCAGGGCTTCTCCGCCCAGGGCGCCGGCGCGGTGGTCATCCTCGTCTCCACCGCACTGGGCTATCCCCTCTCCTCCACCCAGGTCATCTCCGGCGCGGTGATCGGGGCCGGGGCCGGGAAGAGCACCTCGGCGGTGCGCTGGGGCATCGCCTCCTCGATCGGGCTGGCCTGGCTGGCCACCCTGCCGCTCGCGGCCGCGCTCGGCGCCGGCGCATACGGGTTGACCGCCATCTTCGGCGCCGGGGTGCTGGGGCCGCTGCTCATCCTCGCCGTCGTGGCCGGGGTGGCGCTGCTCATGGCCGGGCGCGCCGCGTGGCGCCGCCCGCCCGCCACCGCGGCCCGGGTCCGCATCGAGGCGACCGAGAGCCTGTAGCGCAGGCGCTGGCACTGGCCCGCCGGGGTCTGGGTACTCAGTCGCTGCCCGATCAATTACCCTGTAGCGGTCGTCCCAGACGGCGCGCCCCTGAGGCGCCGCCGCTGACGATTCATTGCGAGCCAAACTTCGACCGGGGCCAGCGCGCAAGACCGTTGCAGTCGCCGTACACCAACCGAGATGACGCATGCACGATCGCGCCACCCGCGAGCGCCGTACGCTGACGCCGTCCACCGGCCAGGCGCAGGAGCTCGCCGACAGCGCCGTCCACCAGCCGGTCGCCCTCACCGGTGAGTCGGGGCTGGTCTCCGCCCTGGTGGGCGGGGTGCTCGAGCGCGGCCTCGAGGTCGAACTCGCCGCCCACCTCGGGCACGATCGCTGGGCGACCAACGCGCGGGGAGCCGACAACATCCGCAACGGCGCCTACTCCAAACGGCTCATCACCGACCTCGGGGCGATCCGGATCCAGATGCCCCGGGACCGCCGCGGCAGCTTCGAGCCGGTGACCGTGCCCAAGCACGGCCGTCGCCTCATCGCCCCGGCGGCCAGCGTCGCCGCGGTCTATGCCAGCGGCATGACGCGCGCGGAGATGCGCAACCAGCTCGACAGCGTCACCGGTTCGCGGCTCGACCGTGACCTGCTCGAGGTCTTCCTCGACGAGCTCGAGCCCGAGGTGCACGCATTTCGCCGGCGCCGCTTCGACGCGTCGGTTCCGGTGCTGCTGATCGACAGTCTCACCCTGCCCGGCCGCAGCGCCCGGGCGAGCCGGCGCTCACTCGATCTGGCGGTCGCCCTCGACGTCGATGGAGATGCGGAGCTGCTCGGCCTGTGGCTGTCGCCCCGCAGCCCCCGCAGCGGCTCGGCTGACTCCGGGGACACCGCGGTCAGCCTGCGCTGGTCCCCGATGCTGGAGGAGCTGGCGCTCCGTGGCGTCGCCTCCGTCGAGCTGATCTACAGCGCCAGCCCCGAGAGTGACCTGGCGGAGGCGGCCGCGGAGGTATGGCCGGGGGCGAAGGTCCTCAACGACGTGGAGTCCCGGGTGGAGAACTCGCTGCGCTGAGAGCTCCTTCGGCTCTCAGCGCGGGAAAGAAAGAAAGGGCCGGCCCGATGGGGCAATCG
>CAZZVR010000145.1:7120-10463 GCA_964657595.1 Burkholderia sp. PAMC 26561
GCGCGGCCTCTGTGGGGGTGGGGTCAGGTAGAGCCGCGGGCGGGGACCGCTATTCCGGCCCCAGAAAGAAGGATGGGCCGGCCCGATGGGGCAATCGGACCGGCCCGGGCGGCCGGTGAAGGCCGCCTTCCGCGCCCGGGGCAGGGGGTGGCGTGGGCGCGGAAACTTGGAAAACTCTGTGCTGGGATCTGCCCCGCCGACCGGCGTGCTACCCCGCCGTCGGAGCGGTTGCCGGCCGGTTTCCCAGCGTCACCTTGATGGTACGCGTCTTGGAACCACTTCCCGGTGTGGTAACGGTTAGGGTCACGGTCTGCCCCGGCTTGTAGTTGGCCACCGCCGCTACGAATCCGTCGCCCGAGGTGATCTTCTGCCCGTTGACGGCGGTGATGACGTCGCCCTGGGCCAGACCCGCCTTGGCGGCCGGGGAACCGGGCACGACTGCCGAGGAGCAGCTCTGGCCCGCCGACACCTCCGCGCCGGTGCCGGTGGTCGGGTCACCGATGCAGATGCCCACGTAGGCGTGCTGGACCTTCTTGCCCGCGATCATCTGGTTGGCCACCGTCACATCGGTGTTGCCCGGGGTGGCGAAGCCCACCCCGGCTGAGTCGCCGGAACTCGTCTGGATCTGGTCATTGAGGCCCAGCGCCTCCCCGCTGGCGTCGAGCAGCGGACCACCCGAGTTACCCGGGTTGATCGAGGCGTCCGTCTGGATCGCGCCGCTGATCGAGAAGTTGTTGGGGGCGGTGATGGTCCGGCCCACGGCCGAGACGATGCCCGAGGTGACGGTCTCGGGCAGTGAGAAGGGGCTGCCGATGGCGACCACCGGGTCGCCCACCTGGGCGGTGGTTGAGTTGGCGAAGGCGATCGGATGCAGCTCCGAGGCCGAGACGTTGGTGTGGATGACCGCCACGTCGGTCGAGGCGTCGGTGCCGACGATCGTCGCCGGAGCGTTGACGCCGTTCTGGAAGTGCACCTCGACCTTGGCCTGGGATCCCGACACGACGTGCTCGTCGGTGAGAATGTCGCCCTTCTTGTCATAGACGACACCGGCGCCCTCATCCTCCTGCTCGGTCTGGCCGCTGTTGCCCCCGAGGCCGAACAGGCCACCGGAGCTCGACGAGCTGCTCGAGGAGGAGCTGGTGTACGAGGTCACCGTGATGTCGACGACACCCGATGAGTCCTTCTTGTAGATCTGGTTGACGTTCAGACCGCCCGTGGCGCTGGACGTCGGGGTGGGCACCGCGTCACCGCCGGTGGACGAAGTCGAGGTGGCGGTGGAGGCCGCCGGCGCCGATGCCGTCGTCGCCGAGCCGCGGTTGGCCGAGACGATCGTCTCGGTGACCGTCTTCGACGAGCTGCCCGCGCCGATGATGAGAGCCACGATGGCTCCTGCGATCGCGCCCGCCACGATCGGCAGGATGATGATGGTCCGTCTCATACAGGTTGACTCCCAAATACCTCGGTGGCTAGATCACTTCAGCAGCGGACTCATAGAGCTGCATAAGACGTATCAGATGAGCGGATTGCTGATCGCGTAGACCTCGAGCCCCGGCGGCGTGCCCTTGGCCCGAAAGTCCCGCCGGCGCTGGACCAGCAGCCCGGCGAGCATGTCGGAGCCGACCGAGCCGATCAGCGCACCGGAGGCGAGGATCTCGCCCGGCCCGGCCGCCTCGGCCAGCCGCGCGGCGATGTTGACGTCGGTACCCAGATAGTCGCGCCCCACGCGCTGGGGGGTGCCCAGATGCAGCCCGATCGACAGGGCGGGGCGACCAGTGCCCATGTCGAGCTCCGCCGTCCGCTCGAGCATGGCCAGGGCCGCACCGAGACCGTCGCGCGGGCGCCGGAACGCCGCCATGTGACCCGAGCCGAGCCGCTTGACCAGCCGTCCGCGGTAGACCCCGATCAGCGGGTCCGCCGCCACCCCGAAGGCGCGCAGCAGCTCCAGGGCGCGGTCGTCACCGGCCTCGAGCACCCAGGAGGAGAAGCCGACCAGGTCGGAGAACAGCAGCGTCGTCTCCACCGCCACCCCGTCCAGCTCCGGTGCCAACCCGAGGCGCTGGGTCAGCGGCGAGAGTGCCTCCTGCAGCGGCTGGGGGTCGAACTCGGTGAGGAACCGCGTGATCAGCCCGGCGGCTCTCCCCGCCGCCTGCTGCAACGGTCGTTCGGGACGCTCGCTCATGCCTGGAGTATTCCCGCTGACGAGGCGGGCCGGCCCGGCCCCATGACATGGAGAAGGGGGTTGGCCGCACCGCCCTCAGTGCGACCAACCCCCTGGTTACCCCACCATCATGACCACCCCAACCGGACTCTCACCAAGTCCAGCTGCCCCCGATGTAGGGGGATGGTCCCATCCGCCCCGGGTCGCACAGAAGCGCCACAGGGCGCGGATTCTCCGCCCGCGAGTTATCCACTTGGAGCAGCTGTGAGCCGGCGCGAGCCGGCCTGACCCCGGCGAGCGTTCCGGGCTCAGCGCGCAGCCCCGAGGCTCTATGGCGCATCGCCAGAGCTGGGTCATCTCATCATCCGGCGGCTGTCGTGCCCTGACCTCCCGCGCCCGTCGATCTCAGCAGTGAGGTGCAGTGCGTGGCCGCGGCCAGGAACTTCTTGTTCTTCTGCAGGGCGGCCGGCAGCACCGAGCCCTTGCCCGAGGTGTTCACGTCGGTCAGGTCATAGCCGTGCTGCTTCACGCAGGCGACGAAGGCCTTGATCGCGGTGCTCGAGACCTGGGTGCTGCTCCCGGCTCCGGCACTCGCGCCGAAGCTGCCGCGCTGTCCGCCTCCGAAGCTCACCCCGCAGGCCTTGAAGGCGGCAGCGAACTTCGTCGCGTTGGCGCCACCCGCGCCGCGACCACCGCCGCCGGGGAAGCCGCCGCCGGGCCGGGTGCCCGCGCCGCCGGTGGTCGAGGTGCCTCCCGGCGGGGTCCCGGTCGGTGCCGTGAAGCTTCCGGTCGGCCGGGTGAAGGTGCCGGTGCCGGCGGGCGTGCCAAAGCCACGGCCACCCCCGGTGGGCAGGGTCAGGCCCTTGGCCTTGAGGCAGGAGCGCTGGGTGGCGGTCAGGCCGGCGAAGCCACCCCGCCCCGCGGTGGCTGATGCGCCCGTGCTGGTCGTCGAGGTGCTGGCGCCGGCCGAGCTGGCGCTCGCCGACACTTTGGTTGCCGAACTGCCGCACGCGGCGATGGCAAAGCCCGCGACGAGCACGAGCAGCGCGAAGGCTGCCCTGGAGCGTGCACGTGTGTACATCGTGTCTACTGGTCCTTTCATGGGTGAGGGCGGGGCCCGGGTCTCAGCCGCTGAACAGCGAGCTGAGCGCCGAGGCACCCGAGGTGCCGGCGGAGCTGGATCCG
>CAZZVR010000146.1:0-10407 GCA_964657595.1 Burkholderia sp. PAMC 26561
CTCGACGCTGACCGCGTCCCCCGCAGTCAGGGCCAGCGACGAGGAGTCGACGACGTCGGCGTAGAGCAGGGCCAGCTCGACGTCACCCCGCCCCCGCCCGCTCCGCTCCGCCAGGGACTGCCACAGCTGCAGGCCCGTGAGCCCGACCTCGGAGACGACGCTGTCGCGCTGGGGTGAGATCACCGCCACGCCCTGGACGAGGTAGGCCAGCGTCGGCTCGCCCGCCGTGGACAGCGGATCGCCGAACTCGGGGTCGCCGGGAAGCCGGCGGCGCAGCTGGCGCACGGCCGCCAGCAGACCGGGCTGGCGATTGACGGTGCTGAGCGTTCCCCTGAGGCGCGAGATCAGCGGCATGGCGTGAAAGTGGCGGGAGAAGGATTCGAACCTTCGAAGGGAGACCCAACGGATTTACAGTCCGTCCCATTTGACCGCTCTGGAATCCCGCCAGTGATCGGTCAGCGAGTGTAGTAAGTAGCCCTCGAGCGAGACGTCAGGGCCGATCACACGTGAGTGTCCCGCGATGACACCTCTGAGCCCACCCAGGGACATCGACGATTGCCCGGCGTCGTGGTCGCCCGCCGCGCTCCACGCCTTGCGGCGCGACCCAGTGGTCAGCCGACGTCGCGGAGGCGCTGGGCCTCCGGCAGGGACTCGAGCTTCTTCAGCGTGTGGTTCTCGATCTGGCGGATGCGCTCGCGTGTCACGTTGAAGGTCCGGCCGACCTCCTCCAGCGTGTAGGGGCGCTTGCCGGTCAGGCCGTAGCGCAGCTCGATCACCTCGCGCTCGCGCTGGGGCAGCGTGGCCAGCGCCCGACACAGGTTCTCCTTGCGCAGATGCTCGGCAGCCTGCTCAAAGGGCGATTCCTGGGACAGGTCCTCGACGAAGTCCCCGAGCTGGGAATCGTCCTCCTCCCCCACCGGGCGCTCGAGGGAGATCGGGGCCAGGGAGATGCGCAGGATGTCGCGGACCTCGTCGACGGTCATGTCGACCTCGGCGGCGATCTCCTCCGGGCTCGGGTCCCGTCCCAGGCCCTGCAGGAGCTGGCGCTCGGCGCGGGTGACCCGGTTGAGCTTCTCGATCATGTGCACCGGAATGCGGATGGTGCGGCCCTTGTCGGCAATGGCCCGTGTCACGGCCTGGCGAATCCACCAGGTGGCGTAGGTGGAGAACTTGAACCCGCGGCGGTAGTCGAACTTCTCCACCGCGCGGATCAGGCCCATCGAGCCCTCCTGGATGAGGTCGAGGAAGGTCAGGCCGCGGCCCAGGTACGCCTTGGCGATCGATACGACGAGGCGCAGGTTGGCCTCGATCATGTGCTGCTTGGCCGCCATGTCACCCCGCTCGATGCGCCGGGCCAGCTCGACCTCCTGCTCCTTGGTCAGCAGCGCCACGCGGCCGATCGAGCGCAGGTACAGCCGCAGCGAGTCCAGGGACGGCTCCACCGTGAGATCGAGCTCGGCCTTGCGCTGGAAGGCGCGCGGATTCGACAGGAACGTGCGCTCCGCGTCGGCATCGAGCGGGCCACCGGGGCCGGCATCCTCATCCTCGACCACCTTGGCCGACAGTTCCTGCAACGGATCACGTTCGACGGCCTCTGGGTCATCGAGCAAACCAGCCACGTTGTTCACGGACCTCTCCTCTCTCGTCTCTCCCTCAAGAAGACCGGGCGAGTGATACCACAATCGCACGTCATGACCTAATGAGATCTTCAAACCGCGCGCGGTTTCCCCCAGAACGCGGAGGTCTAACCTTCCCCGTCATGGCATCTACTCCGCAGTATCTCGACGTCCAGGCCCGGACGCCCAACGTCCACATCAGCCTGTCGCAGGTTGGCGTCACAGGGGTGGAGAAGGTCATCCGCCTCAACCAGAACGGCACCGAGCAGCTGTTCTCGGCGCGCTTTGAATGCGTCGTCGAACTCGGCCCCAACCAGAAGGGCGCCCACATGTCGCGCTTCGAGGAGGTCGTCAACGAGGCGATCGGCGAGGTCGTCCTCGGTGCGGTCGGTTTCCGGGCCGAGACACTGGCCGAGCGCATCGCCGTGCTCGTGCGTGAGCGCCAGCAGGCCCGCCGAGCCGAGGTCACGGTCACCGCGCGCTTCCCCGAGCACAAGCCAGCCCCGATCTCGGACATCCAGACCCAGGAGCTCTACACCCTCCACGGCGTGGCGGTGGCCAGCGAGTCCGGCACACGCCGCCTCGTCGGCGTCACCGCCCAGGGCATGACCGCCTGCCCCTGCGCACAGGAGATCATCACCGCGAGCGCCCGTGAGCGCCTCGAGGAGGACGGCTTCTCCGAGGACGAGATCCTGCGGATCTTCGAGGCCGTTCCGGTGGCGACCCACAACCAGCGGGGGCTCGGGACCCTGATGATCGGCGTACCTGAGGGGGTCGAGATGGATATCGAGGCGGGCGTCCTGGTAGCGATCGTCGAGTCCTCCATGTCCTCGGAGATCTACGAGCTGATGAAGCGCTCAGACGAGGCTCACGTGGTCGAGAAGGCCCATCGCAAGCCCCGGTTCGTCGAGGACTGCGTGCGCGAGATGATCAAGGGCGTGCTGGACGAGTTCGGCGAGCTGGACGACAACGTCTTCGTCTCGGCCCGCCAGGAGAACCTGGAGACGATCCATCAGCACAACGTGGTGGCCGAGCGGTTCGGGCTGGTCGGGGAGATTCGCGGCGAGCTGGCCTCGGGTGAGACCTCAGTGGGCCACGCCAGCCGTCGAGCCTGGCTCGACGCCGCGCTCTGAGGCGTCGCCCGTCGCCGAGCCGTCGCCACCTCCGGGCGCGTCGCCGCCTGACCCGGCGTCCAGACCGCGGGCGGCCGCCCAGAAGTACTCCGCCCCGGAGGCGACGGTCACCGCCACGGTGACGTAGACGAGCAGGTGCACCCAGACCGGATAGTGCTGGGCCTGGGCGGGGTGGGAGCCGTGGTCAAGGATGAGCACCAGCACCATGGCGATCTGGAAGCAGGTCTTGAGCTTGCCGAACTGGCTGGCGGAGATGACCACCCCCTGCATCGAGCCGACCGCGGCGCGCAGCACGGTGACCGCGAACTCGCGGGCGATCACCACCACCGCCACCCAGGCGGCCAGCCGGTCCAGCGACACCAGCACGACCATCGAGGAGACGATCAGCAGCTTGTCGGCGATCGGGTCCGCCAGCTTGCCGAAGTTGGAGATGACGTTGTTGCGCCGGGCCAGGTAGCCGTCGAGCCCGTCGGTGAAGCTGGCGGCACAGAACACGGCAGCGGCCAGCAGGTCACCGGTGCTCGTCTTGACCAGCAGGGCGACGATCAGAATCGGGACCATCGCGATCCGGACGACCGTGAGGGTGTTCGGGAGCTGGCGCGCCACCATCAAAGATCATGTCAGGGGCGAGGGTCGCCGTCCGGAAACGGCCGGAGAATCCGTCGAGACCGTCACGGAGAGGCGTTTCTCGCCCTCGCCCCCCCGGCGCCGATCACCACCACGGTGATCACCTACGCACTCGAGCAGACCGACCCGGCCCTGACCGATCCGCGAGCCGGCGCCTTCGCGGGCTCCTGCCGTGGTGATCCCGTCATCAGTCCGAGCCTGAGCCTGAGCTACTGTGGACCCATGCCCCTAGTTCCCATGGTCATCGAGCGCACCGCACGCGGCGAGCGCGAGTTCGACATCTACAGCCGGCTGCTGAACGAGCGAATCATCTTTCTCGGCTCGCCGATCGACGACACCATCGCGAACCTGGTGGTCGCCCAGCTCCTGCATCTGGAATCCTCGGACCCGGACAAGGACATCTCGATCTACATCAACTCGCCCGGCGGCTCGATCTACGCCGGCCTGGCGATCTACGACACGATGCAGTTCATCAAGCCCCAGGTGGCGACGATGTGCATCGGCATCGCCATGTCGATGGGCTCGCTGCTGCTGATGGCCGGCGCGCCGGGCAAGCGCTATGCCCTGCCCAACAGCCGCATCCTCATCCACCAGCCCTCGGCCGGGTTCGAGGGGCAGTCGACCGACATCGAGATCCACGCGCGGGAGATCCTCGCCATCCGCCGGCGCACCGATGAGATCTACGCCAAGCACACCGGCCAGAGCATCGAGCAGGTGCACAAGGACATGGAGCGCGACCGCTTCTTCAAGGCCGACCAGGCCGTCGAGTACGGGCTCATCGACAAGGTCCTCGACAAGCACTAAGGGGTAAGTTTCCGGTCATGCCCAAGGATGACGATTACGACGAGAACGCCGGCGACAGCGGTTTCCACGACGCTGAGTTCGACGATCCCGACACCGTTGAGGACGATGACGACCTCGACGAGGACGACGAGAAGGACGACGACGAGGATCAGGACGACTAGCTGAGGCGATAGTGGCCGCTGGCGACCTTGACGGCCGCCCCGGCCACGGTGACCGAGTCAATCGCCTCCGGACGGCCTGAGCCCCGGGCCAGCAGCCGCGAGGGGCGGCCCATCTCGACCCCCTGGGTGATCTCCACGAGCGCACCGGGGACCACCACTTCATGGCGGACGAGGTGAACCGCCACCGGCCCGGCCGCCGACCCGGTGGCCGGATCCTCGGGCACTCCCAGCCCGGGGCAGAAGTTGCGGCTCCAGACCAGCGCAGGATGCTCGGGCACGATCACCGCCACGCCGTGCTCCCCCAGGCGCGCCAGGGCGCTCATGTCGGGCACCAGGCCACTCAGCGTCGCCCGGTCCCCCAGCGTGACCACGACGTGGCTGGGGCCGTTGGTGTAGATCTCCACCGGCAACCGCGACTCGGTCACGCCGAGAGCGGCCAGGAGGGCCTCGGAGTCGTGGTAGGGGGCCACGGTCGGCACCGGCTGCTCCATCTGACCGAACCTGATCTCGCCGTGCTCGTCACGGTCCAGGGTGACCGCCAGGATCCCCGCGCCGGTCGCCAACCGGACCCGGGCATAGCCCTCACGCGCGGAGATGGAGTAGGCCGCTCCCAGCGTGGGATGACCCGCGAAGGGCAACTCGTGCGTGGGGGTGAAGATGCGGATGGCCGCATCGGCCTCGGAGGGATCATCCGGGGCGATGAACACGGTCTCCGACAGATTCAGCTCGCGCGCGACGCGCTGGTAGAGCCGCGACGGCATCTCCTCCGCATTGGGGAAGACGCCGAGGGGGTTGCCCTGCAGCGGCGTGTCGGTGAACACGTCCCAGATCTCATAGGGATGCCCGTCGTGGCCACCATGAGCGGCGTGGTCATGTTCAGCCATGGGCCAGCTCCGCCAACTTCAGGACGGTGTTCCAGTTGCGCGCCGTCGCCGCCACCTTGGGCGGCGTGACCGCGAGGGCGAGCTTCGAGCGAGCCATCCCGTGAGGATGCCAGGAGTAGACCTCGCGCCCGTGCACCGCGACCCTCTCCCCCTCCGCGGTGCGCGCCGACAGCGCCTCGAGCGTGCCGGGCTCCGGAGGCTCGGCCCAGAAGGTCACCTGGAGGGCCTTGGGGTTCTCCGCCGCCTCGGCGGGAAACGGGTTCGCTGCGACGGCCGCGTCGAGCTCAGCCGCACTGCGCACGACGCAGGGCACATCGATCACCGCGCGGATCGCGGCGACAAGCGCGGCGGGGTCACCGTCGGCGAGCACGTTGCCGCTCTGCAGATGGGTGCGCACGTTGGTGAAGCCGGCGGCGCTGAGCGCCTCGCGCAGCACCGGCATGCCGATGCGGTTGGCCGCGCCGACGTTGATACCGCGCAGCAGGACGATCTGGGTGTCCACGCGTCCGAATCCTAACGCTGGGACTCGTCCTGCCCGGGCCGCACCAGACCGTGGTCGAAGGCGAAGATCACCGCCTCGGCCCGGTGGCGCAGATCGAGTTTGAAGAAGATGTGGTTGACATGGGTCTTGACCGTTCCGGCCCCGAGGAACAGCCGGGCCGCGATCTCGTCGTTGGTCAGTCCGGCGGCGATCAGCTCGAGCACCTCCCGCTCGCGCGCGGTCAGCGCCTCGAGCCTCGGATCGGAGGCCGCCGGGACGGCGTCACGGAACACGCTCAGCACGCGGCCGGTCACGTTGGGATCGAGCCACGCCCCGCCCTGGGCCACCGTCTGCACCGCGCGTTGGAGATCCTCGGCCGGGACGCCCTTGAGCACGAAACCGGCCGCACCGGCCCGCAGCATGCCCGCGAGCACCTCGTCGTCCTCGAAGGTGGTGAGGGCCAGCACCGGCGGTCCGTCCGGGGCCAACCGCCGGGTTGCCTCGATCCCATCGAGTACCGGCATCCGCACGTCCATCACCACCACATCGGGCGCGAACGCGCCAACCGCCCCGGCCACTTCGCCGCCGTGGCTGCATTCGCCCACCACCTGGAAGCCGAACGGCTCGCGCAGGATCGCGCGCAGACCGGAGCGGATGAGCTCCTGGTCGTCGACGAGCAGGACGCGGATCAGGGCCACCGGGCACCCAGGGTGGGGAGTTGTGCGAGCACGCGCCAACCGCGGATGCCTCCGTCGAGCTGCACCGGAGCCGCCGCCAGGGTCCCACCGACTGCTTCGGCCCGCTCGCGCATGCTCGCCAGCCCACTGCCCACCCCGCTGCCGGGCGCGCCCGCGGAGTCGACGGTCAGCTCAAGCTGCTGCTCGGCCGCGCGGATGCGCACCGCGACGGGAGCTCCCGGGGCGTGTCGGGCGGCGTTGGTCAGCGCCTCCTGGGCGATCCGGTAGGCCGTGGTGCCGATGGTCTGGGGAACGGCGGCGCCCGCGACGCCGTGGTCGAGGCTGATTGCCACACCGGCGCTGCGAAAGCGCTCGATCAGCTCGGGAAAGCCGTCCAGGCCGGGTGTCGGGGCGAGCCCGGGATCGTCCCCGCCGCCGCGTGCGCCGGTGCGCATCATCCCGACGATCGACCGCACCTCCTCGAGGCTGGCGCGTCCGAGCCGCTCGGCCTCGCCCAGGGCCCGGGCCGCATCGGCCGGGTCATGCTCGACGGCCAGGCGCGCCGCGGTCACGTGCAGCAGCGAGACCGTCAGGCTGTGGGCGATGACGTCGTGCAGGTCCCGCGCGATGCGGGAGCGCTCGGCGAGCGTCGCGCGCTCGGCCAGGTCGGCCTGAGCGGCGCGCAGCTGGGCGAGCAGCGAGCGTTCCCGGGCCAGCAGCAGACCACCCAAGGTCGAGATGGCCAGTCCGCCCAGCCAGGGCAGCCAGCCGATCTGGAGGCCGTGGTGGACCAGCTTGTAGACGACGAAGCCCCCGAGCGCTGCGTCGACGGCGCCCCCGGCTGACCGGCCCAGCGTCGGGATGGCGAGGAACGCGAGGATGCAGAGACCGAAGTGGCCGATCGACGATCCCGTCCCTCCGGCGTCGAGGATGACCCCCGTCGCGGCGGTCAACAGGCAGAGCGCGCCCAGGCGAATGTCGCCACCTGGACGCGCACCGGCGAACGCGAATCCGACGGCCACGAGACTTCCGGCCACGCTCGCCAGCACACCATGGGGCTGTCGGGTAAACGCTCCCGCCACGAGAAAGGCCGCCAGCAGCACCACCGCCGGCAGCCGGACTCCCGTGGGCAGCCGCTCGTCACTCACCGACTGGGAGAGATACACGGTTTACGGGCTCAAGGCGAGGGCGAGGCCGCAGCGCGGGCGCCTCGCCCACCCCGAGGCGGCGGTGCAGCGCCACCAGCGGACGCGGCGACCACCAGTTCGCCTCGCCGAGCAGGACCATCAGCGACGGGACCAGGGCACAGCGCACGATGAAGGCATCCACGAGCACCGCCACCACCGCTCCCACCCCGATCTCCTTGAGGAAGATGACCTGGGAGGTGGCGAAGGCACCGATCGCCACCGCCATGAGCACGGCGGAGGCGGAGACGATGCGGCCGGTCCGGCCGATCCCCACCGCGATCGCCTCGCGGTTCTCGAGCCCGGCGTCGTGGGCCTCCTTGATCCGGGAGAGCACGAGCACGCCGTAGTCGGTTGACAGCGCGAAGGTCACGGCGGCCAGCACGAGGAAGTTGGTCTGCTCGATCCCGCCCTGGCTCGTGTAGTCGAGCAGGCCGCTGAGCCGGCCGTGCTGGAACACGAAGACCAGCGCGCCGGCGGCGGTGCCGGTGGTCAGCAGGTTCATGATCAGGGCCTTGATCGGCAGCACGACCGATCCGGTCATCAGCCACAGGATCGCGAGGGTGACCAGGGCCAGCACGATCAGGGCGAGCGGCAGATGCCGGGCGATGGAGGCGTGCTGGTCGCGGAACTGCGCGGCCTGCCCGCCGACGGCCACCGCCCGCGGCGTGGGCACACGGGACACCCGGGCCAGCGCCGCCTGAGAGGCCGGGCTGATCGGATCCCCCGGCAGCGCCAGCGACAGTTCCCAGGTGTCCGTGCCGAGATAGCGGGGGGCGGTCACCGCGCTGGTCCCCGGCACCCGGGTCAGCGCGGCGGCGTAGGTCCGCAGCTGCGTGCGCCCGGTCGCCGGGGCGTGGACGGCGATCACCGCGCCGTTGGAGTCCTGGGCGGGGAAATCCGCCGCGACGGTGTCCGCCACCACGCGGGCGGTCTGGGAGGTCGGCAGCACGCGGGCGTCGATTCCGCTCCAGCGCACCGAGGTCGTCCCCAGCGTCGCGAAGACGAGCAGCCCGCCGGTGACGAGCGCCACCGGCATCGGACGGCGCATCACGCGGTGCGCCAGCCGGTACCAGAACCCGTCGCCCGTCGCCCGCGGGACCACGCGGCCCAAGCGACCGGCCAACAGAACCAGCAGCGCGGGCAGCACCAGCAGCGCGCTGGCGGCAGCCAGCAGCGCCACAACGGCCCCGCCGATCCCCATCGAGACGAGGAAGCGCTGGGGGAACAGGGTGAGTGTCAGCATCGCTGCCGCCACCGTCAGCGCGCTGAAGCAGACGGTGCGCCCGGCGCTCCGCAGGGTTCGCTCCAGCGCCGCCTCGACCCCGGCCCCGCCGGCCAGCTCCTCGCGGAAGCGCCAGACGATGAGCAGGCTGTAGTCGACGGCCAGGCCCAACCCGATCCCGATCACCAGGTTGAGCGCGAAGCTCGACAGCGCCAGCTCGCTGTTCACGCCCAGGAGCACGACGAACGTGCCGAGCACGCTGAGTCCACCGACGGCGAGCGGCAGCAGCGCGGCGACGCCGCGGAAGATGAGCAGGCTGATCAGCGCCAGCAGCGGGAAGGCGATCAGTTCGGCCAGGCCGAGGTCCTGGCCCGCCTGGGCGCTCACCTGCTCGCCCGCGACGTCACTGCCGCCGAGCTTGACGGCGGCGGGCAGACGCGCGCTCAGCGCCCTGATCACATGATCGGCATCGGCCCCGGCCCGCAGACGGGCGCCGAGGAGCGACGCGCGTCCGTCGTGGGACTCCAGTGGCGAGGGATGTCCGGCCGCGGGGGCACTGACCGAGGCGACCCCCGGTGTGGTGCTGATGATGTGCACGGCAGCGGCGACGCTCGGGCTCGACGGGGCCGCAGCGACCAACGCCAGCACCCCCGGGGTCGGCTCGGCGTGGGTGGCGCGCTCCAGCGTGGCCTGGGCCCGTGCGGAGGGTGAGGCGGGGTCGGCGAAGCTGTTCTGGGCGTTGAGCTTGCCGAGGGCGGGGCCGCCGAACACACCGGCGGCGGCGAAGATGACCAGGGCGATGAGGGCGATGAGCCGGGGCGTCTTCTGGGCCCGGCGGGCGAGTGCGGTGAACATAGGATGATCGTCGCCGCCGGCCCTCCGGCGCGCGTCTCCGCAGGGGATGAACCTGGGTCTACCCCAGGGTGGAGATCAGCCGAGGATGAGCTCGAGCCGGGCGTCGATCGCCTCGGCCAGACGCTCGCGCACCGGACCCTCGGCGAACCGCTCGACCAGAGCCTCGAGGAAGCCCTCGATGACCAGCCGCTTGGCCTCGGCCTCGTGCAGGCCGCGGCTGCGCAGGTAGAACAGCTGCTCGGGGTCGACCTGGGCGACGGCCGCGGCGTGGGTGCAGCGCACGTCGTTGGCCTGGATCTCCAGCCCCGGGATGGCGTCGGCGTGAGCGCGCTTGGACAGCAGCAGGTTACGCGACTCCTGGTAGGCGTCAGTCTTCTGCGCCCCCGGGTCGACGATGATGTTGCCCTTCCACACCGCGGAGGAGCGGTCGGTCAGCACGCCGCGGAAGGAGAGATCAGACACCGTGTTCTCGGCCGCGTGCTCCTGGGTGGTGTCGAAGTCGATGTGCTGGCGGCCCTGGGTGGCGTAGGCACCGGTCACCCGGGCGTGGGAGCCCTGGCCGGCCAGCCGCGTCTCCATGCGCACGTGCCCGTTCTTGGAGCCGAAGCCGAGCGCGACCCAGTCAAGGTTCGCGTCGCGGCCGACGGTGGCGCGCTGAGTGCCGAAGATCCATGCCTCGGGGGCCAGGCCCTGGCCGCTCACGTAACGGAGGGTGGCGTTGTCACCGACTGTGAGTTCGGTGACCACATTCAGGACGCAG
>CAZZVR010000147.1:0-10307 GCA_964657595.1 Burkholderia sp. PAMC 26561
GGGCGTCGGCCGCGGCTGGGCCGCCGCCTCGGCTTGGCGCGGCTGGAACTCGGATACCCCGGGCTGGCGCGGCTGGGACTCGGGCGCCTCGGGCTGTGCCGCGAGCGTCGCCAGGGGCGCCGCACCGGAGGCTCCGCCGCGACCCGGCTTGCGCTTACGCTGGCTCAACGGTGCGCTCCAGGGCTTGGGCCAGCGCCGCGGCGGCGGCCTGGGGGTCACGGGCCTCGGTGATCGCCCGGACCACGGCGATCCGGCGGCCCCCGGCCGCGATCACCGCGCCGACGTTGGTCGCGTCGAGTCCTCCGATGGCGAAGAACGGCAGCTTGGCGTGCTCGGCGGCGTAGCGCACCAGGCCCTCGCCGACGGCGGGGCGACCCGGCTTGGTGGGCGTGGCATGGATCGGTCCCACGGCGAAGTAGTCCAGCGGGAGGTCCTGGGCGGCGTCGACCTGACTCAGGTCGTGGGTCGACAGCCCGACGATCGCCTCCTCGCCCACGGCGCGGCGCGCCTCGGCCACGCTGAGGTCGTCCTGGCCGACGTGCACGCCCGCGGCTCCGGCCGCGACGGCGAGGTCGGGCCGGTCATTGATCAGCAACGGCACGTCGTGGGCGTCGCAGATCGTCCGGAACCGCGCGGCCACCTCCAGGATCTCGGAATCGCCGGCCTGCTTCATCCGCAGCTGGACGAGGTCGACGCCGCCGAGCAGCGCCGCCTCCAGCGTGTCGTTGGAGATGGCGTCGGCAACCAGGTACAGCCGTGCGTTCAGTGACACAGCCCTAGTGTGGCAGCCCGGCGCCCGGGTAGCACCTCACTCGTGAAGCGAAGGCCACTAGGCTTCAGCAGACAGGTGATGAGCGAGTCAGTCCCCACGGATGTTCTCATCGTCGGCGGCGGCGTGATCGGCCTGGCCATCGGATGCCAGGCCCTGCGCGAGGGCATGTCGGTGCGGCTGTTGGAGCGCGAGCCCGCCACGGCGGCCCAGACCTCCTACGTGGCCGCGGGGATGATCGCCCCGGTCGGCGAGGCGACGCCGTCGGAGCCGGCGCTGCTGGAGCTGTCGCTGGCCAGTGCTCAGCGCTACCCGGAGTTCGTCGCCGAGCTGGAGGCTGAGACCGGTTCGGTCACCGGTTACCGCCGCACCGGCTCGCTGCTGGTGGCCCGCGACGGGGACGAGGCCGCCGTGCTCGACCGCGACCTCGCGTTCCGCCAGGGGCTGGGTCACCCGGTCCACCGGCTGCTGCCCTCCGAGGCCCGGCGGCTCGAGCCGGCGCTGGCCCCGACGCTGCGCCTCGCCCTCGAGGTCCCCGATGATCACGCCATCGACCCACGGCGGCTCGCCGCGGCCCTGACGCGCGCCTTCACTCGCGCCGGCGGCGACCTGCGAGCCGGCAGCGAGGTCGCCGGACTCAGCGTCTCCCACGACGAGGTGCACGGCGTCCGCCTCGATAATGGCGAGACTCTCAGCGCCGGGCATGTCGTCGTCGCCGCCGGCCCGTGGTCGGGCCAGATCGGCGGGACCCCGGCCGCCGCCCAGGTCCCCTTCCGGCCGGTCAAGGGCCAGATCCTCACCCTGGCGGACCCCGACGGACCGGGCATGCTCGAGCGGGTGCTGCGCATGCAGCCGGGGTATCTCGTGCCTCGGGGTGACGGACGCTACGTGCTGGGTGCCTCGGTCGAGGAGCGGGGCTTTGACACGACGATCACCGCCGGTGCCGTCTTCGCGCTGCTGCGCGACGCGATCGAGCTGGTGCCCGGGGCGGCGGACTGGACGCTGGAGGAGCTCAACTCGGGCATCCGTCCCGGCACCCCGGACAACCTCCCGGTGATCGGCACCTCGCCGGCGCTCGACCGCCTGGTGTGGGCCACCGGTCACCACCGTCACGGGATCCTCCTGACGCCGATCACCGCCGACCTGGTCGTCGCCGAGCTGGCCGGGCGGCCCCTGCCGGAGCTGGCGACGGCTGCCTCGCCGGCGCGGTTCACCGACCGCGTTGCCCCGGCGGAGGTGGCGTAGCGGATGGAGATCACCCTGAACGGCAGCTCGCGTGACCTGCCCGATGACTGCACCGTCGCCGACCTCGTCGCCCTGCTCGGGGGTCGGTCCGACGGGCGCGGGGTCGCGGTGGCCATCGAGACCGAGGTCGTCCCGCGCTCGGCGTGGGAGGCGACCCGGCTCCGGGGCGGTCAGCGCGTCGAGATCCTCGTCGCGGTGCAGGGAGGCTGAGCCGGCGTGAGCGCGGTCAGCCCACTCGTCATCGCCGGGCGGAGCTTCGCTTCGCGCCTCATCCTCGGGACCGGCGGCTTTGACAACCACGAGGTGCTGGGCGCCGCCCTGGCGGCGTCAGAGACCGAGCTCTGCACGGTCGCGCTGCGCCGCCTCGATCCGGCCGCCCAGGGATCGATCGTCGACGTGCTCGACGCCGCGGAGGTCCAGATCCTCCCCAACACCGCCGGCTGCTTCACCGCCCGGGATGCGGTGGCGACCGCACGACTGGCCCGCGAGGCGTTCGAGACCGACTGGATCAAGCTCGAGGTGGTCGGTGATGACCACACGCTGCTGCCCGACGCCGTCGAGCTGCTCAGCGCCGCGGAGATCCTCGTTGACGACGGCTTCACGGTGCTGCCCTACACCACCGACGATCCGGTCCTCGCCCGGCGCCTCGAGGACGTCGGCTGCGCGGCGGTGATGCCGCTGGGCTCGCCGATCGGCAGCGGCATGGGGATCACCAACCCGTACAACCTGTCGCTCATCGTCGAGCACGCCGGCGTCCCGGTGGTCCTCGACGCCGGCGTGGGCACCGCCTCGGACGCCACCCTGGCCCTGGAGCTGGGGGTTGACGCCGTGCTGTGTGCCTCGGCCATCTCCCGGGCCCACGATCCCGTCGCCATGGCCCACGCCATGCGGCTCGGGGTGGCCGCGGGGGCCCTGGCCCGCCAGGCGGGTCGGATCGCCCGGCGCCGCTACGCCCTGGCCTCCTCGCCGACCGCCGGTCTCGCCGAGCTCAGCGCCGGGGCCGACGCCGACGCCGGGGGCCGAGGGTGACCCAGGGGGGCAGGGCATGAGTGGTGAGGACGTCGAGCCCCGCCGGCTGAACGCCGAGGCGCTCATCGACGCCTGGGAGGACGCCTGGTCCGGGCGCGACGCGCGCGCCTTCGTCGACATCTGCGCGTCCAACGTGACCTATGAAGACCCGGTCCTGCCCGAACCGCTCACCGGGCCGGCGGCGATCGGCGCGCACGCCGAGCGGCTGTGGGAGGCCTTTCCCGACGCCCGGCTCGAGCGCTCGGGCGAGCGCCTCAGCGGCGGCCTGTACGTGGCCGCGCCCTCGCGCCTGCTCGCCACCAATACCGGGACCCTGGAGTCCCTGCCGGCCACCCAGAAGTTCGTCGCCGTGCCGATGGTCTTCTACTGCCAGACCGAACGGGGCAAGCTGCTGCGCGTACGGGCCTTCTTCGATCTCTACGACGCCGCCACCCAGTTGGGCGTGCTCCCTGCCCGGGGGACGCTGTCCGAGCGTGCGCTGCTGATGCTGCGCGGCTTTGGTCTGCGCGCCGGCCGTTGAGGCCTAGCGGGCGCGGCCGAGCAGGCGAGCCAGGGGGTGGCGCGACGGCGCGGCGCGCAGGTACATGGAATGCTGCTGGGCGGGGGTCGGCTCGAGGTGGCGAGCCGCCTGAGCGAGCTGCTGGTTGAGTGCGGGATGCATGCCGGGCTCCTGTTCGTGCGTGACGTGGTGTTCGTGCACGACACACCCTGGCCTGAGACGTCGCCTCCCACATCAGGCGAACGGTGTGGATCGGGGCGGTGGAGGCCTTAGCTGAGCACGGGGGCCGTTGGGGCCCCCGTGACCTCAGGCGCCCGTGGGCAGCTGGTCGCCCGAGCCGCGGGGGCTGAGCGGCGAGCGGGTGGCGCCGGCGAGATCCTCGGCGCTGACGTTCTGGGGGTGATGACAGGCGGCCACGTGCCCGTTGGGGTACTGGGTCAGCTGGGGTTCGACCTCGCGGCACACGTCGGTGACGAAGGGACAGCGCCCGGCGAAGCGACAGCCCGGCGGTGGGTCGATCGCGCTGGACACCTCGCCCTCCACCTTGGCCCGTACCCGGTCACGGTTCTGCTGGGGGTCGGGGATGGGGACGGCCGACAGCAGCGCCTGGGTGTAAGGGTGAATCGGCTTGTCATAGAGCTCCTCCGCCGGTGACTGCTCGACCACCTTGCCCAGGTACATCACGGCGATGCGGTCAGAGACGTGGCGCACGACCGACAGGTCGTGGGCGACGAACACGTAGGAGAGCCCGAGTTCGTCCTGGAGATCCTCGAGCAGGTTGATCACCTGGGCCTGGATCGACACGTCGAGGGCGGAGACGGGCTCGTCGAGCAGGATCAGCTTGGGGTTGACCGCCAGCGCCCGGGCGATGCCGATGCGCTGGCGCTGGCCGCCGGAGAACTCATGGGGGAAGCGCCCGAGGTGCTCGGGTCGCAGGCCGACGCGATCGAGCAGCGCGCGCGCCTCGCTGTCCACCGCTTGGCGGGGCACGCCGCGCAACCGCAGCGGGGTGGCGAGGATCTGGGCCACCCGCTTGCGCGGGTTGAGGGAGGCCTGGGGATCCTGGAACACCATCTGCATCTCGGCCCGCACCGGCGCCAGGCCCCGGCGCCCGGACTTGGTGATGTCGTCCCCGCGGAACTGGATTGACCCGCCGGTCGGGTCGATCAGCCGCACGAGGGTGCGGATCAGCGTCGTCTTGCCGCAGCCCGACTCACCCACCACCCCCAGGGTCTCGCCCTCCGCCAGGGCGAAGGAGACGTCGTCCACCGCATGGACATGGCCCACGGTGCGGTCGACGAGGATGCCGTTCTTGATCGGGAACAGCACCTCGAGGTGCTCGACGTTGAGCAGGGGGGTGCCAGCCGGGGCGGGGCGCGCGGCGTCTGAGCCGACCGTCGGGGTGGTGGGTTCGCTCATTTCGGCGCTAGCCCGATCCGGCCGTCGGCGACGACCCGCTTGGCCCGCTTGTCCGCGACGGGCAGGAAGCAGCGGTCGAGGTGCCCCACGACGTCGGGGCCACCCTCCTGGGGGCCCGCCTCGGCCACCCGAGGCTCGAGCGCCGGCACCGCGCTGCAGGCGTCAAAGGCGAGCGGGCAGCGCGGACGGAAGTGACAGCCCGGCGGTGCGTTGAGCAGGGACGGCGGCAGTCCGGCGATGGCCGGCAGCTTGGTCGAGCGGTCCCGGTCGACCCGGGCGATCGAGCCGAGCAGGCCCCAGGTGTAGGGGTGCTGGGGGTCGTAGAAGAGCTGGTCCAGGGTGCCCTGCTCGACCACGCGCCCGGCGTACATGACGATCACCCGGTCGGCGATGTCGGCCACCACGGCGAGGTCGTGGGTGACGAGGATGATCCCGGCGCTGGTCTCTGAGCGCAGCGTGCGCAGCTCGTCGAGGATCTGGGCCTGGATGGTCACGTCCAGCGCGGTGGTCGGCTCGTCGGCGATGAGCAGCTTGGGGTTACAGGACAGGGCCATGGCGATCATCACGCGCTGGCGCATGCCGCCGGAGAACTCGTGCGGATAGGAGCGCAGCCGCTCGCGGGCGCGCGGCACCCCCACGCGCTCCATCAGCTCGACCGCCTGGTCCATGGCGGCGGACTTGGACACCTCGGGGCGGTGCACGCGGATCTGCTCGACGATCTGCTTGCCGATCCGGTAGACCGGGTTGAGCGAGCTCATCGGGTCCTGGAAGATCATCGCGATGTCCCCGCCGCGGATCTGGCGCAGCTGCTCGTCCGAGGCGTTGATCAGGTCCAGGCCGTTGAGGCTCGCGGACCCCGAGATGCTCGCGTTGGG
Organism: Burkholderia sp. PAMC 26561; assembly: GCA_964657595.1. Lineage (GTDB taxonomy): Bacteria > Actinomycetota > Thermoleophilia > Solirubrobacterales > Solirubrobacteraceae > Palsa-465. The sequence goes on from CAZZVR010000147.1 coordinate 5,837, forward strand.
GCTGCGGGTGAGACCCATCAGGGTCATGCCCGAGACCGACTTGCCCGAGCCGGACTCGCCGACGATCGCCACCACCTCGCCGGGGGCGACGCTGAAGGACACCGAGTCCACCGCGGTAACCGTGCCGCTCTCGGTGCGGAACGTCACGTGCAGGTCCTCGACCTCCAGCAGCTTCTCGGCGGGTGCGCTCACTGAGCTCACTGGAGCCGGATCCTCGGGTCGAGCACCGCATAGAGCACATCGACGACCGCCACCAGCACGACCACCGCGATCGCCGCGAGCATGACGATCGACATCAACGTCACCGTGTCGAGGGTGCCCACCGACTGAAAGGCCAGGTAGCCCACGCCGTGGACGCCGTAGACGGACTCGGTGAGGATCGCGCCGCCGCCGATCACCTGGGCCAGGTCGAGGCCCCACAGCGAGATGATCGGCAGCAGGCTGTTGCGCAGCACGTGGCGGACGAGGACCTGGCGCTCGGTCAGGCCCTTGGCCCGGGCGGTCCGCACGTAGTCCTCGTTCTGGACGTCGAGGATGGTTGAGCGCAGCACCCGGCTGTAGAAGCCGATGAACAGGATGGCCAGGGTCAGCCAGGGCAGCACGAGGTGGAGGAACCACTGCCACGGGTCCGTGGTGATGGGCACGTACCCGGAGATCGGGAAGATGTTCGCCTTGTAACAGACGAAGTAGATGAGGATGCCGCCGAGGAACGGCACCGGCAGCGAGATGCCGATGAGCGACAGCACGGTGAGTACGCGGTCGGTGTACTTGCCCGAGCGGATCGCCGCCAGGGTGCCGAAGACGATCGACATGATCAGCCAGATGAAGCCCGAGCCGAAGGCCAGCCACAGCGTCGCGGGCAGCCCGGCCCGGATCTGGTTGAGCACGTTGAAGCCCGACTGGTAGGAGTAGGCGGTCCCGTCGAAGATGTTCGCCATCGTGTGCAGGTATTGGATGTACACGGGCTTGTCGAAGCCGTAGCGGACCGAGATGAGATGGACCTCGGCCGGGGTGGCCAGACGCCCGGCGAGCAGGGAGGCCGGGCTGCCGTTGGGCAGCACGAGGACGAACAGCGCGAAGGTGATGACGCTGATCACGAACAGCATCAGCACCATCAGCGCGAGGCGGCGGACGATGAAGCGGGCCATCAGCCGCCGATGCTCTCGGCTCTCGGCTCAGAGCTGACCGGCCGCAGGCGCGCCCAGCGCCGCCGGGGCTTGGACCCATCACCGGTGTCGCGCACGGTGGCGCGTGGGTCCAGGGCGTCGCGCAGGCCGTCGCCGAAGACGTTGATCCCGAGCACGGCGATGACCAGCATGACGCCGGGCACCAGCACCTCATGGAACGCCGCCGGGAGCTGATGGACGCCGTCGGAGATCATCGATCCCCAGGACGGGTTGGGCGGCTGGACGCCGGCGCCGAGGAAGGTGAGACCGGCCTCCAGGAGGATCGCGTTGGCCAGGATCAGCGGAATGAACACGATGATCGTGGAGGCGAGGTTGGGCAGCACCTCCGAGAACATGATGCGCCAGCTCGACAGGCCCTGTTGGCGGGCGGCGTCGATGAACTCGCGCTCGCGCACCTGCAGCGCCTGGGCGCGGATCGGCCGGAACACGTAGGGGACGTAGACGACCCCGACCACCACCGCCGTGGACAGCACGGTGGTCTTGTGCAGCGGCCCGATGCCGTGCACCGCCAGCACGGTGCCGAGGGTGATGCCCAGCAGTACCGCGGGGTAGGCCCACAGCACGTTGGAGAAGAAATTGGCGATGACGTCGAAGATGCCGCGGAAGTAGCCGGCCAGTACGCCGAAGAAGGTGCCCAGGCCGATGGTGATCAGCGTGGCCACGACTCCGATTTCCAGCGAGTTGCGCCCCCCGTAGAGCAGCCGGACCGCCTCGTCGCGACCGTTGTCGTCGGCGCCGAGGAAGTAGTGGTCGAAGTGCCAGGTGGGGCCGATGGGAATGCCGAGCAGGCTGACGATGTCGCGGGTCTTGCCGCCCTCCTTCACCGTGCCGGTGATGTTCTCCGCCGCCGGGGAGATGTGGGCGAAGTCATGGGAGTACACCGGTGCGAGCAAGCAGAGGATGACCACGAGCAGGAACAGGCCGCCGAAGAACAGCGCGGTCTTGTTGCGGCGCAGGCGGCGCCAGGCGAGTGCATAGGGGCCGATGCCGGGACCGGTGTCGGCGCCACCCTCGAAGTCGATCGGCTCCGGGGTGGATGCGGCTTGGGCTGACTGAAAGGACATTGTGAGACGAGGAGATCGGGGTGCGGTGTGACCGGGGCAGCATCGCGGCTGCCCCGGTCAGAAGTCACCGCTCGAGGCCTAGTTCAGCGCGAAGCTGCTGAGGTCCCAGCCGTAGATCGGACCGAACACCAGCGCACCGTAGTTGACCTTGGTCGAGGCGAACTCCGGGAACGACTGGTAGCCGAACACGCCGACGTAGGCCTTCTTGGCCACGTACTCGTCGAGCTTCTGCCACTGAGCGGCCACCGAGGACAGCTGCGTCGTCGGGGTCGCGCCCAGCTTGGCCACCGTCTTGTTGATGTAGGGGTCGTTCGTCTGGCCGAAGTTCTCGTTGTTCGTCGGCAGGATCGACTGACCGGTGAGCAGCGGACCGTAGAAGTCGTCCGGGTTGGGAAAGTCCTGGTTCCAGTCGGCGAAGCCGGTCTGGGGACTGATGGATTTGGACTGACCGATGGTGCTGAAGTAGTTGTCGTCGGCGATGACCTTCAGCGTGGCCTTGAACCCGATCTGGTTGAGGAACTGGGTGTAGTAGGTCATCCACTGCTGACGCGGCTGACGGGTCTCTGACCACACCGTGACCGCCGTGCCGGCCATCCCGGACTGCTTGACCAGGGCCTTGGCCTTGGCCAGGTTGCCGGTGCCCGGCGTGCCGTAGGGGCACTTGGATGTCGGGTGACCTGGCACGTCCGGCGGCAGGAAGTAGCAGCCGGGCACCAGGGTGCCCGCGCCGAGGCGCGACAGGGCGTCCTGGTTGAGGCCGGTGACCACCGCTTCACGGGCGAGCTGGTTGTTGAACGGCGCCTTGGTGACGTTCATGAATACGTAGTAGGTCGAACCACCCAGGTTCACCTGCTTGTAGCGACCGGTGGCCTGGGACTTGATCTGGGAGACCAGGCTGCCCGGGATCGTGTCGGCCCAGTCGAACACGTCGTTGCTGTTGTTGAGCACCGACAGCGCGTTGGACTCGACGTTGGCGTTGATCTTCACGTCGACGTCGGCGTGACCGGATGGGATGCCCGGGATCGCCTCCTTGGCGTACAGCGGGTTGCGCACCACCGAGAAGGACTGGTTCGGCACGATGTTCTTGACCACGTAGGGGCCCACGCCCGGGGGCGGCGAGGTCGGCTCGGCCTTCATCGGCGTGCCGGCCGGAACCGGGGCCTCAGCCGGGAACGCGAGCACGTTGTCAAACGGCCCGTAGGGCTTGACCAGGTGGATGACGATCTTGCCCGTCGCGTTGTCGGCGACGATGCCGGAGATCGTCTTGGCCTTGCCGGTCGAGTAGGCGGATGCGCCGACGATGATCGGGGTGATGAACGATCCCGACCCACCCCAGGGAATCTTGATCGAGCGCTCGACCGCGTAGGTGAAGTCGGTGGCCTTCAGCGGTGCGCCGTTGGAGAACTTCAGACCCTTGCGCAGGGTCACCGTGTAGGTCTTGCCGCCGTCGGAGATGACCGGCAGCGCGGTGGCCAGGCCGGGGATGAGCTGGGCGCCGGCGTTGCCGTTCTTGTGCGCGTACGTGGTCAGGCCGGTATAGACGAGCCAGTTCACCTCGCTGCCCTGGGTCGTGTAGTCCAGGCCCGGGTCGAGCGACTGGGGGGCGGTGCCCATGACCAGGCTGACGGTGCCCCCGCTCTTGACGGCGCCGGATGAGCCGCTGGCGGTGGAGCTGGAGCCCGAGCTGGAGTTTCCTCCGCCCGACGATGATGACGAGTTGCTCCCGCACGCGGCGACGCCTATGGCGAGCGCGGCGGCGGTGAGGGCGGCAAGGGCCGACCGGAACTTCAGAGACATGCGCCTCCTCCTAGAGGTTGGAACGCGGGTCAATCTATCCCCGTCCGGTCGAAAGATCTCTATCCAACTGGACAGAGTCGGTCGATCCCATCCGAACAGCTCAGATTCCCCCTGCGGCCCACGTTTCTATCAGTGCGGGGCGTGGTGTGGGTCCCCGCCCACCCACAAAAAAGGGAACTTCAGCAGACCATTTCTCCCACGAGCTTCTCCAGCAGCGCCTTCTGGGCGTGGCGGCGGTTCTCCGCCTGATCCCAGATCCGCTGGCGCTCGCCGTACATGACCTCGGCGGTGATCTCCTCGCCCGGATGGGCCGGCAGGTCATGCAGGGCGATCGCCCCCGGCGCGGCGGCGGCCAGCAACGCGTCGTCGACCCGGTAGGCCGACAGCGCCTCGCGGCGGGCCGCGGCGCTGTAGGCGCCGAGC
>CAZZVR010000148.1:0-10108 GCA_964657595.1 Burkholderia sp. PAMC 26561
GGGTGGGCTGGTGGATGTCGATCAGCCGCTTGTGCGTGCGGATCTCGAAGTGCTCGCGCGAATCCTTGTCCTTGAACGGGGAGCGGATGACGCAGTACACGTTCTTCTCGGTCGGCAGCGGCACGGGACCGGAGACGGTCGCGCCCGTACGGGTCGCGGTCTCGACGATCTCCTTTGCCGCCATCTCGATGGCCTGATGGTCGTACGCCTTCAGGCGGATGCGAATTTTATTTTGGGCGATGGTTGCCATGACTTCAGGGGTTTGCGCTCTGCGCTCTTTCTCTGTGCGCGCCAAGAGAGCGCGGTTCTCAAAATTCGGAGACTGCCAGCCGGGCGTCCACTTCACGTCCGGCGCGGGAACTACGGTCTTGCTGGGTCACTGTGCCGACAGGGGGTCCTGCGGGGCACGGCGCTGGTACAGGGTACTCCGCTGAAACGGGGTTACTGCAAATCTGTCTGCGAACTGCTGACTGCGGGTGCTGAGGGGGTGGCCGCTGGGGCCACCCCCGCCAACGGAACTCAGGTACTAGGCGATGACCTCGGTCACCACGCCGGAGCCGACGGTGCGGCCACCCTCGCGGATGGCGAAGCGCAGGCCGGCGTCCATGGCGATGGGCTGGATCAGCTCGATCTCCATGGTGATGTTGTCGCCGGGCATGACCATCTCGGTGCCCTCGGGCAGGTTGGCCACACCGGTCACGTCAGTGGTGCGGAAGTAGAACTGGGGCCGGTAACCCGTGAAGAACGGAGTGTGGCGGCCACCCTCCTCCTTCTTGAGGATGTAGACCTCAGCCATGTACTTGGTGTGCGGGGTGATCGAACCCGGCTTGCACAGCACCTGGCCGCGCTCGATGTCCTCACGCTTGGTGCCGCGGAGCAGACAGCCGACGTTGTCGCCCGCCTGGCCCTCGTCGAGGATCTTCTTGAACATCTCGACGCCGGTGACGACGGTGGAGGTGGTGGGCTTGATGCCCACGATCTCGACGTTGTCGCCGGTGTGGACGATGCCCTGCTCGACGCGTCCGGTGGCCACCGTGCCACGGCCGGTGATCGAGAAGACATCCTCGACCGGCATGAGGAACGGCTTGTCCAGCGCGCGCTCGGGCTGGGGGATGTAGCTGTCCAGCGCATCGGCGAGGTCGACGATCTTCTGGACGTACTCCTCATCACCCTCGAGCGCCTTGAGCGCCGAACCGACGATGAAGGGGATGTCGTCACCCGGGAAGTCGTAGTCGCTGAGCAGCTCGCGGATCTCGACCTCGACCAGCTCGAGCAGCTCCTCGTCGTCGACCATGTCGGCCTTGTTGAGGAACACGACGATGTAGGGCACGCCGACCTGGCGGGCGAGCAGGATGTGCTCACGCGTCTGGGGCATCGCGCCGTCTGCGGCGGACACGACGAGGATCGCGCCGTCCATCTGGGCCGCGCCGGTGATCATGTTCTTCACGTAGTCGGCGTGTCCGGGGCAATCCACGTGGGCGTAGTGACGGTTGGCCGTCTCGTACTCGACGTGGGAGGCGGCGATGGTTATGCCTCGCGCCTTCTCCTCGGGAGCGTTGTCGATCTGGTCAAAGGCCTTGACCTCGTTCTCGCCACCGAACTTCTCGTGAAGGACCTTTGAGATAGCCGCGGTCAGCGTGGTCTTGCCATGGTCGATGTGACCGATGGTGCCGACGTTGACGTGGGGCTTATCGCGCTCAAATTTGGCCTTCGCCACTTTGGGGTGCTCCTTCTTGATTCAGGGGGTTTGCCGCCCGGTGACGGGCGAACGTTGAAAGGTACTAACTGCTGTCCGACTGATTTGCTAGGCGGCCTGGCCCAGGTCGCCGACGATCTTCTCGGCGACGTTGGGCGGCACCTCTTCGTAGCGCTCGAACTGCATGGTGGACGTCGCGCGTCCCTGCGTGTTCGAGCGCAGATCGGTCACGTAGCCGAACATCTCCGACAGCGGCACGAAGGCCTTGATGACCTGGGCGTTGCCGGCCTGCTCCATGCCCTGCATCTGACCGCGGCGCCGGTTGAGGTCGCCGATGACGTCACCCATGTACTCCTCAGGCGTGACGACCTCGACGGCGAACACCGGCTCGAGCAGCACGGGCTTGGCGCGCTTGGCCGCCTCCTTCATCGCCAGCGAGCCGGCGACCTTGAAGGCGATCTCGGAGGAGTCCGTGTCGTGGTACTTGCCGTCGGTCAGCGTGACCTTGACATCCACCAGGGGGTAACCGGCCTTGGGCCCGTTGTCGAGCGACTCCTCGAGGCCCTTCTGGACCGCGGGGATGTACTCGGTGGGGATCGATCCGCCCTTGACCTTGTTGATGAACTCGTACCCCTGGCCGGGGTTCGGCTCCAGGGTGATGTAGACGATGCCGTACTGGCCCGAGCCACCGGTCTGGCGCACGAAGCGACCCTCGACCTTCTCCACGGTGCCCTTGATCGTCTCGCGGTAGGAGACCTGGGGCTTGCCGACGTTGGCCTCGACCTTGAACTCGCGCATCATCCGGTCGACGAGGATCTCGAGGTGCAGCTCGCCCATACCGGAGATCTCGGTCTGGCCGGACTCCTCGTTGGTGGCGACCTGGAAGGTCGGGTCCTCCTCGGCCAGGCGCTGGAGGGCGACGCCCATCTTCTCCTGGTCGACCTTGGTCTTGGGCTCGATGGCCACCTTGATCACCGGCTCGGGGAAGATGATCGACTCCAGCTTGATCGGCTGGGCGGGATCACACAGCGTGTCGCCGGTGACGACCTGCTTGATCCCCACGCCGGCGGCGATGTCACCGGAGTAGACGTCGGTGATGTCCTCGCGGTCGTTGGCGTGCATCATCAGCAGACGGCCGATGCGCTCGCTCTTGCCCGTGGAGACGTTGAGGATCTTGTCGCCCGCGGCCAGGTGCCCGGAGTAGACGCGGAAGAAGGTCAGCTTGCCCACGAAGGGGTCGGCCATGATCTTGAACGCCAGGGCGCTGAAGGGCTCGGAGTCATCGGCGTGACGATGGACGATCTCCTCGTTGCCCTCGGCGTCGTGCTTGCCCGGGACGGTGCCGTCGATGGCGGGCACGTCGAGGGGGCTGGGCAGGTAGTCGAGCACCGCGTCGAGCAGGGGCTGGACGCCCTTGTTCTTGAACGCCGAGCCGCACAGGACCGGGGTGAGCTGGGAGGACAGGGTCGCCTTGCGGATGGCGGCCTTGATCATCTCCACGGGGATGTCGGACTCCTCGAGGATGAGCTCGACGAGGTCGTCGTCATAGTTGGAGATCTCATCGAGCAGGTGCTCGCGCGCCGCGGCGGCCTCGGCCACCAGATTCTCGGGGATCTCGCCGTACTCGAAGACCTTGCCGTCGTCCTCCTTGTAGAGGATGGCCCGGTTCATCACCAGGTCGACGATGCCCTTGAGGTCGGACTCGGCGCCGATGGGCAGCTGGATCGGTACCGGGTGGGCACCGAGGCGGTCCTTCATCGTCTGCACGGCGTTGGTGAAGTTCGCGCCGATGCGGTCCATCTTGTTGACGAAGGCGATGCGCGGCACGTGGTACTTGTCGGCCTGGCGCCAGACGGTCTCTGACTGGGGCTGGACGCCGGCGACGGAGTCGAACAGCGCGACGGCGCCGTCGAGCACGCGCAGGGAGCGCTCCACCTCGACGGTGAAGTCGACGTGACCGGGCGTGTCGATGATGTTGATCCGCGTGCCCTCCCACTCGCAGGTGGTGGCGGCGGAGGTGATGGTGATGCCGCGCTCCTGCTCCTGCTCCATCCAGTCCATGGTGGCGGCGCCCTCGTGGACCTCACCGATCTTGTACGTACGACCGGTGTAGTAGAGGATGCGCTCAGTCGTCGTCGTCTTACCGGCGTCGATGTGGGCCATGATCCCGATGTTGCGGGTGTTCTTGAGGCTGAACTTGCGGGGCATCTGTGTCTCTGAAAACTTTCGCTGGTGGCTGCTCTCCGGAGTCGACTTCGGGCGTGAAAAAGGGCCCATGTGGGCCCATGTCACGACGCAGATGTCGCCACACGGAATTAGTTTGAGGTCAGCTTCTCCATAAGAAGGGATCCTGCTCGCATCCGGATCTGACCGGGGTCACAGCGCCGCGGGCGGCGCGTCACCAGATGCAGCAAGCGAATATAGCAGTGCCCCCGAGGCGATCCGCCGCCTCAGCAGGCCTCCGGCGCGGGCGTGCGCAGACCCGAATCGGGCCGCTTGTCGAGCACCCGTGCGGGCGCCCCGACGGCCACCTTGTGAGCGGGAACGGATGCGATGCCGTCCACTTGAGCGAATACTAGGTGGGATGCGCAAAGCGATCGTCATCCTCACCGCAACCGGCGCGTTGCTGCTGGTGCTCGCCCAGTTCCTCGCCCTGTACCACACCAAGGTGACCGGCACGGCGGCCACGGTCGGCTCCGCCTCGGTGGGTTCAGATCATGCCTACGGCGTCCTGCTGATCGGCCTGCTGGCGGCCATGTTCGGCGCGTCCCTGTGGGTCAGCGGCAGCCGCTTCAGCCTGCTGCTGGTGGGCCTGCTGGGCGCGATCTCCCTGCTCATCGCGCTCGGTCATGACCTCTCAGACGCTCGCGGCCACGGGCTCAGCCACGTGGGCGCCAGCTATGACGCGGTGCGCAACGTGGTGGCGCTGGGGCTGTATGTGGAGATCGCCGGGGCACTCGTACTGCTGTTCGCCGCGGCCCTGGGGTTCCTCATGGGCGGTGAGGCGCTGGCGCCCCTGCCGCGGGTCAGCCGGCCCCCGAAGCGGGGGCGCCGTGACACCCGTGGGCGCCGGCCACCCCGGCGCACGGGGGTCTGACGACGAAACGTTGTTAACCAACGCTGCACCGGACCGGTATTTGTGTGTTCAGCGGCGCTCCGAGGGGATTCGCGTGTTAATGTGCGCTGGCGCGAGGGTTGTCTGCTGCAGCCCCCGGTCCCGTGCGGTGGGCGGCCCTCGCGTTAGGCCCTGAGTCAGCTGCCCGTGCCCACGCGCACGGGGTTGCTCAGCGTCCCGACGGTTTCGACCGCGCTCACCATCAGGTCCCCGTCAGCCAGGCTGCGCCGCGGGTCGGCGAACTCACCACAGCCCCATGGCGTGCCGGTGGCCACGAGGTCGCCGGGCTCGAGGGTGAAGGAGCGGGAGCAGAAGGCGAGCAGCTCGGCTACGGAGAAGATCATCTCGGCCGTCGTCGAGTTCTGGACGACCTCGCCGTTGATCGTCGTCGACAGGGCCAGCGCCTGGGGGTCGGGCACCTCGTCGGCGGTCACCAGCTCGGGGCCGAGGGGACAGAAGGTGTCCAGGCTCTTGCCTCGCACCCATTGGCCGTCGCCGAACTGGACGTCGCGAGCGGAGACGTCATTGACCACCGTGTAGGCGAAGACGTAGTCGAGCGCGGAGGCGACGGGCACGTCGCGCATGCGTCGGCCGATGACCACGCCGAGCTCCACCTCCCAGTCCACGCGTTCGGTGATCTGGGGATCGATCTGGATCGTCGCCCCCGGCCCGATGACGCTGGAGGGGAACTTGGCGAACACGAGCGGGGCGCTCGGCGCATCCATCCCGGTCTCGCGCACGTGGTCTGAGTAGTTCAGGCCGATCGCCACGATCTTGGGCGGGACGAGCGGAGCCAGGGCGGGCGCCCCGTCATGGCCCGGCCCCAGCGCCGGAGGCAGGGCAGCGCCGAGCGGGTCGATCAGCGCCTGGGCCGCGTCGGCCTCCAGTACGGCTCCGCTGCGGTCCCGGACCACGCTGGCCGGACCGTGTGGGGTGGCGATGACGCTGATGCGCATGCCCGCGGGCTCAGGCGGTCGCGGGCACGACGTCGAGGCGCTCGCCGGTCTGAGGGTGAAACAGGTGCAGCGCACCGCTGAGGGCCACGGACAGGCGCTCACCCTTGGCCGGCACCGGGCCCTCGCTGACCCGGATGGTGAACGGCGTCGCGTCCGTGCCCTCGCCGCCGAGGCGTCCATACACATAGGCGTCTGAGCCGAGCTCCTCGACCACGTCGACCTCGAGGGGCACCCCGGTGCCGTCGAGACGGCAGGCCTCGGGCCGCACGCCGATGATCACGTCCTCGCGTCCGGTGGCCCGGGCAGCAGCCAGGGCGGTGTCGGACAGCGCGACGGCGTGGTCGCCCACCTGGAGCCCCGAGGCGCTGAGGCGACCCTGGCGCAGGTTCATCGCCGGCGAGCCGATGAACCCGGCCACGAAGGTGTTGACCGGGCTGTCATAGAGCTCCCGGGGCGTCCCGCACTGCTGGAGCAGGCCGTCGCGCATCACCGCGACGCGGTCACCCATGGTCATCGCCTCCACCTGGTCGTGGGTGACGTAGACGGTGGTCACCTTGAGCCGGCGCTGGAGCCCGGCGATCTCGGTGCGCGTCTGGGTGCGCAGCTTGGCGTCGAGGTTCGACAGCGGCTCGTCCATGAGGAACACCTTGGGCTCACGGACGATCGCGCGCCCCATGGCGACGCGCTGGCGCTGGCCGCCCGACAGCTGGCTGGGCTTGCGGCTCAGGTAGTCGCCGAGACCGAGGATGTCGGCGGCCTCCTTGACCCGGCGCTGGCGCTCGGCCTTGGCCACGTGACGTAGCTTGAGCCCGAACTCGATGTTGCCGGCCACGTCGAGATGGGGGAACAGCGCGTAGTTCTGGAACACCATGGCGATGTCGCGATCCTTGGGTGAGCGACCCGAGACGTCCTCACCGTCGATGAGGATGCGCCCGTCGTCGAGGGGCTCGAGGCCGGCGAGCATCCGTAGCGCGGTCGACTTGCCCGAGCCCGAGGGTCCGACGAGCACGACGAACTCGCCGTCGGCGATGTCGAGGCCGAGGCTGTCCACGGCGGGGGTTCCCCCGTCGTAGCTGCGCGTCGCCTGATCAAAGACCACCTGTGCCATGTCCTATGTCCTCTCAGAGCCTGGAGTGCCGGATGCTACGGGCAGCGCGTCGATGCCGGTGTTGGAGAAGAGCCAGCGGAACCCGGCGCCGGCGAGCGCCTCGGTGTGGCCGCCGTCGGGGGCCAGCGCGGATCCGAACAGCCAGGCGTGGGCGGGTGCGGGCGATCCGGTGGCGCGGGCCACCGCGGCGGCCGGCGCGGTGATCTCCCGCGCCACCGCCTCGGCGTCGGCGACGTTGTGGGCCGCCACGTGGTGGGCGGTGTGGGCGGTGACCACGTGGTCGCTGGCCAGTGCACGCGCCTGGGCCCAGCTCATGGCCAGGGCGCGGCCCTGGCCGGTCTCCTCCGCGGCCGTGGCGATCTCGTGCGCATCAGCGAAGGCCTCCTGCTCGCCGGCGGGGGCGTCGAGGAAACCGGTGATGAGGAAGAACCAGCCGACCAGACCGGCCCGGGTCAATGCCGGGGCGGCGACCTCCGCGTTGTTGGCATACCCCTCGTACATGACCGGGATGAGCGGCGGGCGGGCGTGGGGCCACTCGCCGGTGGCGATCAGCCCGGCGAGGTCATCGGGTGCCACCGGGGCGTGGCGCTCGCCCCAGGCGGCGAGCTCCGCCTCGGTGTGGGCGGCCGTCGACACCGGGGTGTTGTGGTAGTTGACCACCGTGACGTAGCGACCCTCGGCCAGCGCGGTGACCATGCGGGCCAGCGGGGTGCCCGCCGCCGCGCGGGGCCCCGGACCGGGTAGGTCGAGCTCGATCGGTGGGTCGGCCAGCTCAACGTGGGCGAGCACCGCCACCGCCTCGGCCAGCAGGCGCTCGTCCTCGGGGACCGCCCGGGCGGCCTCGGCGTCCAGAGCCAGCGCATCGGCGTCTGCGCGCCCGCTCTGAACGGTCGCGGCGCCCTCAATGACCGCATCGGCATCCGCCACGGCCCGGGCGCGCTGGGCCCGGGTGCGCGGGTGGCTGGCGAGCTTGACCACCTCACGATGGATCGCCTCCAGCGCTGGGGCCAGACGCTCGCCGCGCACCCGCCGTGGGTCGCCCGCGGGCGCCGGCTGGGCCCCGTGCAGGGCCAGCAGCATGGGGATACCCTCACAGCCCAGGTCGCGCCCGCGCACGCGAGTGAGCAGATCCTCGACGCTGATGGCGGTGCGAGGCTCAGTAGCCATTGACTCGGCTGACCAGGTTGCGCAGGGGACGTCCGTCGCTCAGGCGGCGCAGGTTGTCGGACACCAGGGCGAGGACCTCCTCGTGGTAGTCGGGGGCGAAGCCCGAGATGTGCGGGGTGATGGTGATCCGGGGATCGTCCCAGAGCGGGTCATCGGCGGCCAGCGGCTCGGACGGGAACACGTCGAGCACCGCGGCACCGACCCGGCCGGTCTCCAGCGCGCGCCGGAGCGCAGCGTGGTCGAGGACGTGACCGCGTCCGATGTCGATGACCAGCGCACCCGGCTTGAGTGCTCCAAGCACCGGATCGGAGATGAGGTTGCGCGTCTGGTCGGTCAACGGCGCGACGAGCACGAGCACGTCGGCGCGGGTGGCCAGGCGGGGCAGGCGGTCCACGGGAGCCAGCTCGATCCCCGGCTCGGACTCCCCCGTGCCGCTGCGCGACACCCCGACCACGGCCATGCCCAGAGCCCGGGCGTGACGGGCGATCTGGCGCCCGATGCGGCCGAAGCCGACGATGACCATCGTCGCGCCGACGGTCGGGGTGGGCCGGTAGCGGGTGAAGCGCTCGGTGGTCGGCTGCCATTCATGGCGCAGCTGCCCGCGAAACAGGTCCGGGAGATGATGGTGGTGGGCCAGGGTCATCATCGTGACGTACTCGGCCATCGGCGTGGCGGAGACCCCGCCGATGGTGCTGACCTCCACCGGGCTGGCCCAGATGGGATGGCCGCTGAGGTGGTCGACCCCGGCGGTGTCGAGCTGGACCAGGCGCAGATGCGGAGCCCGGGCGGGGTCCGGGATCGCCGCATGGGTGTGGAGCACCTCGGTGTCGGCCCAGACGCTGTCGGGGACGTCCCCGGCGCACTCGGTGCGCAGCTGGCGCACGTCGGCATCGGGCACGGCCCGACGCAGCTCGTCGAGCCAGTGCGTCGGGAGATCAAGGGTCGTCAGATACCGGATGTGCGTTCCTTAACCGCCGGTTGATTTGCCCGGCCCATCCTACGCATATTTGGACGTCTCTGCGTTTTTTTGCGCGTTTGGTCAGGCAAACGAAAAAAAGTGCGCGAGCCCGGGGTGAATCTGTCTACGATTAGCCACGTGGATAGCGTGACCGACGAGGAACCCGGGACCGGCGGCGCGGCAACCCGCCGTGAGATCGCCAGCCAGCCGGAGATGTGGGCGCGGGCGCTGAACGATGACCTGGGACTCGAGCGACTGCCCGCCGACGGTGAGCCCGTGCTCGTGATCGGCTGTGGCACCTCCTACTACATCGGAGACGCCTGGGCCCACCTGCGCAGCGGCGCGGGACGCGGCCGGACCCGGGCGGCGGTGCCCTCCCAGCTCACCTGGGTCGACCCGGACGAGGTGGTCCTGCTCATCTCCCGCTCGGGCACCACCTCCGACGTGGAGCACGCCGGTCGGCGCCTGAGCGCCGAGCACCGGGTCATCGGGCTGCTGGGCACACCCGACTCCCCCATCGAGGCGGTATGTCACGACACCGTCTCACTCGCCTTCGCCGATGAGACCTCAGTGGTCCAGACCCGCTTTGCCACCACCGGCCTGACCGTCTTGCGCCGCCACATCGGCGTTGCCCCGGCCGCGCTGGTCGACCAGGCCCGGACCGCGCTCTCGGGGAGCCTGCCGCTCGAACACCAGACCCACCTCGTGTTCCTGGGCTCCGGATCCGCCGAGCCCCTCGCGCATGAGGCGGCGCTGAAGTGCCTGGAGGCATCAGGCACCTGGACTGAGGCCTACGCGGTGCGCGAGTACCAGCATGGGCCGATCGCCGCGGCGGATGCCAACACGCTGGTGTGGTCCTTCAGCCCGGTGGACGACGATCTGCGCGACGCGGTGGCGGGCACCGGCGCGACCCTGCACGTGGGCACGCTGGACCCGATGGCCGAGCTCGTGCGCGCCCATCGCGTGGCCGTCGTGCTCGCCGGCCGGGCCGGCCGGGACCCGGACCATCCCGCGCACCTCGCGCGGTCGGTCTCCTACGCCTGAGCCGCGCCGGCCTGCGCACTTGCCCCTGCCACCGCGCCCGCCCGAGTCCCCGCGCCCGCCCGAG
>CAZZVR010000149.1:0-9977 GCA_964657595.1 Burkholderia sp. PAMC 26561
CTCGCCAGGCCGCTGTCGCGCCCGTCGAGGAACGGACTGTTGGCCGAGATCGCCAGCAGCACCGGCAGCACCGGCCGCAGACGGTCACACACCTGCACGGCCCGGTCGGCGCCGTGGATGCCGACGTGGACGTGCATCGAGAACGTGTTGTTGCGCCAGGCGACCCATTTGAGGCCGTCCTCGACCCGGTGGTAGTGCTCGGTGTCGATGATCGGCTGGGCCCGATAGTCGGCCCACGGATGGGTCCCGGTGGCGCCGAGCTCGTACCCGTGCCTGGCCGCGACGGCGAACAGCAGCCGGCGATGGAGCTGCTGGCGGCGGATGGCGTCCTCGACATCGTCGCCGCGGCCCGAGCGGATCTCGATCTCTGAGGAGATCAGCTCCCCGGAGACGGACTCGCCCAGCACGGGATCCTCCGCGGCGGCAGCCGAGAGCTCCTCATAGCCGGGCGTCAGATCGAGGCTGTCGCGGTCAAGGACCGCGAACTCCTCCTCGAGGCCGACGGTGAAGTCCGTCGCCGCCTCGAACAGGGCCCGGCCGGCGGGTAGATCGATTGGGGTCAACTCAGTTCAGAGGTTCCGCACGCTGGCGGGCTGAGGTTAGCGACGGCCTCGGCGAGGGTGGCGGCGTCGACGAAGAACTCAAAGCGCTCCACCCCGTCGACGGCCACCACCGGGATCCGCTCGAGGTAGCGCAGCAGCAGCGCGTCGTCGCTCTCGATGTCGACGACCTCGAGGCTGAAGGGCTCCGCCGCCCGGACGCGCTCGAGCACGGCCATCGCGTCCGCACACAGGTGACAGCCGGGCCGTCCGTAGAAGGTGACGTGCTTCACGCCGCCCTGGCCAACGGCCGCTGACCGCTTGCGTAGACGTCCAGCTCGAGGTAGTCCGGGAAGCGCTGCGCCGGCAGGTGGATGGCCGCGGCGGCGATCATCGCGCCGTTGTCGGTGCACAGCTCGCGGGCGGGGATGTCGTAGTCGATCCCCAGCCCGGCGACCGCCTCGCGCAGTGGGCCGTTGGCGGCCACCCCGCCGCCGAGGGCGAGCCGGGTGGCGCCGGTCGCGCTGATGGCACGGCGGAGCCGGATCATCAGCGCCTCGACGATCGCCGCCTGATAGCTGGCGGCCAGATCGGCCGCCCGGCGCTCGGTCTCATCCGGCCCCAGCTCGCGGGTCTTGTACAACAGCGCCGTCTTCAGCCCGGCGAAGGAGAAGTCCAGACCCCCCATGCGGCTGCCGGTGGGAAAGGCGAACGCGGCAGCGTCGCCCTGGCTGGCGAGCTGAGAGAGCGCCGCACCGCCCGGATAGCCCAGACCGAGCAGCCGCGCGCCCTTGTCGAAGGCCTCCCCGGCGGCATCGTCGAGCGTCTGGCCGAGGATCGCGGCCGCACCCGAGTGGTCGTCGACCTGGGCCAGCAGGGTGTGACCGCCCGAGGCGATCAGGCACAGGAACGGCGGCTCGAAGCCGTCGAGGGACGACGCGGCGAGGTGTCCGTGCAGATGGTCGACCGCGGTGAACGGCAGCTCGAGGGCGGCGGCGAGCGCCTTGGCGGCGGAGAAGCCCACCAGCAGTGCCGCGACCAGGCCGGGCCCCTGCGTGGCCGCCACGCGGTCGACATCCTCCAGCCCGACCCCGGCCTCGGACAGCGCCGCGTCGATCACCGGGGTGATGAGCTCGAGGTGATGGCGCGAGGCGATCTCGGGCACCACCCCACCGAAGCGGCTGTGCACGGTCTGGGAGGAGATCACGTTGGCCGCGACGTGCCCGTCCTCGGAGACCAGGGCGGCACAGGTGTCGTCACAGCTCGTCTCGATGGCCAGGATCATCGCGCCCCGGGCGGTCATGCGGTCTCCCACGGGGTGCCGATCGCCCGCCACATGATGATCGCGTCCTCCCCGGTATCGGAGTAGTAGCGCCGGCGGGTGCCGACCCCCCGGAACCCGTAGCTCTCGTACAACGCGATGGCCGGCGCGTTGGAGACCCGCACCTCGAGCGTGATGTTGGCGTCCGCGCCCGCCCGCTCGATGAGTGCGTCGACGAGCCCGCGACCGTGCCCCTCGCGCCGATGGCTGGGGTCGACGGCGATGTTCATCAGGTGGAACGCCTCCGCGTAGCGGGCGCAGATGAGGTACCCGGCCAAGGGGTGGCGGCCGGTGGCGTCCCGGCGGTCCTCGAGCACCGCGCCCAGGCAGATGCCGTCAGGCTTGGACAGCTCCAACACGAACATGGAAAGGCTCCAGGGCGTGGGAAATGCCCGCCGCTCGATCGCCACGACCCGCGGCAGGTCCGAGTAGGTCAGCGAGCGGATCACGGTCTCAGGTTCAGTTCGGCGTCGGGCACGCGGAGATATTCGGGCAGCGTCGCACGCAAGGGCCGAGGTTCCGCCGTCTGGGCCAACCGGCAGTGCCACAGCGCACTCACGCGGTGCAGAGCACTGAGATCGTCCGGCACCATGGCGCCGGCGGCCTCCAGGACCCCCCTGAACAGTAGTGCGCCATCACCCACGGCCAGGCGGCCCGCTGCCACCTCACCCAGCCGGTGTGGCGCCAGCACGCTCGGCGGAACCCCCGGACCCCCCACGAAGGCCTCACCGCGCCGGGCGTCGATCACCGCCAGGGGCAGCCGTCCCGCCTCCGCGGCCGACCCGGTCGCGGCCTGGGCCAGGGAATCGAGCGTCAGGACCCCGACCAGTGGCCGCGACGCGGCGCGGGCGAGGCCCTGGGCGGTCGCCACCCCGATCCGCAACCCGGTGAACGTGCCCGGCCCGACCCCCACGGCGATCCGGTCGATGCTCGGCCAGCCACCCCCCGCCTCGGCGAGGACCGACTCGACGAGCACCAACAGCCGCGCGGCATGACGCGGTCGGGCCCCGGCGGGCGGATCGTCGCGCGCCTCGAGCTCCAGACCTGCGGCGGGGTCCCATAGTCCCGCCACGGTCGCCGGTGTCGCGGTGTCGAGGGCGAGGATCCTCACAGGCTCTGCACCTCGACCCGGCGGTGGTCTCCGCCGGCGTGCTCGAGCGCGACGCGGTGGCGGACCCGCCCGAGGCCCGCGATCGCGGACTCGGCCCCGCCCGGCCACTCGACGAAGGCGATCGTGTCGGGGCCGATGTAGTCGGCCAGCAGGTCGGGATCCTCGGCGCTCAGGTCGCCGAGCCGGTACAGGTCGAGGTGGGCCACCGCCACGATCCCCCGATGCTGGGGCTCGGCCACTGGATAGCGGTTACCGATCGCGAAGGTCGGGCTCGTGACCAGCGTGCTGACCCCGAGCGCCGCCGCGGCACCGCGGACCAACGTCGTCTTACCGGCGCCGAGATCCCCCGACAGCAGCACCACATCACCCGCCTGGAGCGTCTGGGCCAGCTCCGCCCCGAGCCGCTCGGTGGCGGCGCTGTCGGCGGTCTCGACGATCACCGCCAACGGAGACGTAGACGGATACCGACACCGGCGGCCAGGAGCAGGATGGCGCCGAGCGCCTCGGGCGCGAGGTTCTCGCCGGTGTAGGGCAGGTCCCCGGCCACCGCCGCGGTCGATGACGCCGCCGGCCTGGCAGTGCCCAACGGCCAGGTCACGGTGGGCGACAGTCCCGTGGTGATCGTCGGCGACGCTCCCCTGAGGCTCGGGGGAGGTGCGCCGAGGGCGATCGACGCCGGAGCGCACAGGACCAGCAGCACGATCAGGAGAGCCAACGGCCGCATCGTCGGCGACACTCTAGATGCATGCGCACCCGTCTGACCGCCCTCCTGGCAGGACTCCAGGGCTCTGAGATGAGCCGGGCGGCCTGGCTCGCCGGAGCGATGATCGCCAACAACGTGATCGCCCTGATCGCGTCGGTGATCTTCGCCCGCCTGCTCAACGACTACGGGGCCCTGGCGGCGCTGATCAGCTACCTGATCATCCTCACGGTGGCCGGTCAGGCGCTGCAGGTGGCCACCGCCCGGGAGGGCGTCCTCGGGCACCTGGGCACCGGCGAGGACCTGCTGCACACGCTCGAGCGGTGGTGGCGCGCCCTGCTGGCCTTCACCGTGGCCGCGACGGTCGCCTCGGTGCTCGCCCGCCAACCCATCGCGGCCCTGGTAGGGGTGCAGCACAACGCCGGCGGCACCTGGGCGGCGGCCGCGGGCATTCCTGCCGGTTGCATCTACCTCGAGGTATCGATCCTGCGCGGCGCGCTGCAGTCGGTGGGGGATTACCGCAGCGTGGGACTCAGCCTGGTGGGTGAACAGGCTGTACGCCTGCTCGCCGGCGCCATCCTGGCCGCCGTCGGCCTCGGTGTCGCCGGGGCCTACCTGGGCTCGCTGATCGCCTACTTCGCGATGTCGGGCTACTGCGCCAGAGCGCTCTACGCCCAGCTGGCCGGACCTCATCACCGCCGCTGGGGCCTGGGCGAGGCCGGACGCGAGGCGCTGAGCCTCGGGCACCACGTCTGGCGGGCGGCCATTCCCATCGCCGCCCTCGCGATCATCCAGCTTCTGCAGAACGTCGACCTGATCATCGCCAAGCACCGCATGACCAACCGGGCCGACAGCTCCTACGCCGTCGCCGCGGTGGCCGCCAAGGTCCTCATCTGGGTGGCCATGGGCGCCAGCTTCTACCTCGTGCCCGAGACCTCCCGCCGCCTCAACGCCGGGGAGGACACCCGGGCCGTGCTGGCGCGCTCCCTCGCCATCATCGGCGTCTGCGCCATCCCGTGCCTGGCCATCTTCGCCGTCGCCGCCCACCCCCTGCTGGCCGCGGTGTTCGGTTCCCAGCGCGCGGTCGCCTCGGCGTCGCTGCTCCCGCTGGGCGCCGCCTTCACCGTGCTGGCGGCCACCTACCTGGCGGTTCAGTACATGCTCGCGCTCAAACGGACCTGGTTCCTGCTGGCCATCGGCCTCGTCGCGGCCATCGAACCCGTTCTGCTGCTCGAGGCCTCCCACCGGCCGGCCGCCTTCGCCGCGGTCGTGCTGGGTGTCCAGGGGCTCGGCGCCCTGCTCGCCTTCACGATCGCGCTGTGGCCGGCCCGATTGCGGGTTCCGGCTGGATAATTCCGGCCTGCGGAACTACATTCCTGTGCATGAATGACTCCGCCGACTGCTCGGCGCTGGTCCTGTCTCATCGACGCAAGGTGCTCGAAGCCGCCGACACCCTGGCTGAGGTGCGCGCCCTGCTCCTGACCGCGATCACCGACGAGGTCGACTCCGCCCGGGCGGTTCAGCGCGAGGCCGCCCAAGCCGCTCGCCACACCGACAGGCTGCTGCACGACGCCCAGCGGCTGACCGGCACCGCCGAACGGCTCGTGGTCGAGGCGCGGGCGATCCTCAGCGAGTGCGGTCCGGCCGCCGCGTAGCACTCCGGATCGCCCCGACACCTCTAGAACAGGCCCAACTGCCCGTCACGGTCGGGCGGAGCGGCGGGGGCATCGGTGGGCGCATCCACCGGGGCCTCGGCCGCTGACGCCGCCGCGGCCGCTGACACCTCGGTCGCGGGCGCACCGGGCTCGGGCTGGGCCGGCGCGCCCAGCGCCAGCAGCTCGGGCAACCGCGCGAAGTCCTCGCGCAACACGTCGACCATGGAGCGCGTGTAGAGCGCCGCCGCCGGGTGATAGAGCGGGTAGAGGCGCACCCGCCGCGGCCCGATCACCCGCTCCTCAGGCTGACCGTGCACCTTGGTGATGCCGGTCGGGTCGTCGCGCAGGAGTTTGGTGGCGAAGTTTCCCAGCGTCGCGATGACCGTCGGCTGGATCAGCTCGATCTGGCGGAACAGGTACTTCTGACAGGACTGCAGCTCGTTCGGGTAGGGATCCCGGTTGCCGGGGGGGCGACATTTCAAGGTGTTGACGACAAACACGTCTCGGCGTTCGAGTCCCACCTCCTCGAGCAGCTGGTCCAGGAGCTTCCCCGCCTGGCCGACGAAGGGCAGCCCCTTCTCGTCCTCGTTCTTGCCCGGAGCCTCACCCACGAACATCAGGTCGGCGTCAGCGTTCCCCGAGCCGAAGACGACCGTGGTGCGGGTCTCGTGCAGCAGGCAGTCGCGACAAATGCGCGCCTCCTCCCAGACGCGTTTCAGCGCTTCGCGGCGTTCTGTGGCGTCAGAAGAATGCATGGTGTCATCAACAAACGGGAAGCAAAGCCCGGTAGACTCGGATACAAGCTAACCGGTATCTCCGACGTGGGAACTGGATTTGCCTTCCTCAACTGACCTCACCCACCTTCCGCACGTGGCCGTGCTCGGCGCCGGCCGTCTCGGCAACGCCCTGACTGATGCCATGACATCAGCCGGTATGCGTGTCGCCGGCCCCTACCGTCGCGGCGAGGATCCGTTCGCTGACCTCGCCCGCCCCGACGTCGTGCTGCTCTGTGTGCCCGACGCCGAGATCCTCCGTGCGGCGACGGAATTTCCCGCAGACCAGCGGCTGGGACACTGCTCCGGCGCCGGCGGTCTCGACCTGCTGGGCGGCCACCCGGGCTTCAGCCTGCACCCTCTGACGGCGGTCACCGCCGCGGGTGCCGACTTCACCGGCGTCGGCGCTGCGATCGACGCCACGGGGCCGACAGCCCTCCGAATCGCCCGCACGCTCGCCACAACCCTCGGCATGGTGCCGTTCCATCTCGCCCCGGCCGACCGCAGCGCCTACCACGCGGCCGCCAGCATCGCCGCCAACTTCCTCGTCACGCTGGAAGCCGCGGCCGAGCACCTGGCCGCGACGGCCGGGCTGGACCGCGCTCTGCTCGTGCCCCTGGTGCGTGCGAGCGTCGAGAACTGGGCCACGCTCGGGGCCGAGCGTGCGCTCACCGGCCCGGTCGCCCGCGGAGACGTGCTCACCGTCGCCCACCAGCGACAGGCGGTCAGCGAGCGCACCCCCGAACTGCTTGACCTGTTCGACGCCATGGTCGAGGCCACCACCGCGCTGGCCCGCCCCCAAGCGGGCGTGAGAGCATGAGAACGCTCCGTAGCGTCACCGAGCTGCGGCGTGCCCTCGCCCCCGCCCGCGCCAGCGCGTCGAGCATTGGCTTGGTGCCGACCATGGGTGCGCTGCACGAGGGCCATCTGTCGCTCATCCGGCGGGCCCGGGCAACCTGCGATGTCGTCGTCGTCTCGCTGTTCGTCAACCCGGCACAGTTCAACGAGGGGCCAGATCTGTCTGGCTACCCGCGTGACGAGGCGCGTGACCGAGGTCTCGCGGCGGAAGCCGGCGCCGACTACCTGTTCGCCCCCGACGTCAGCGAGGTCTACCCCGACGGCTTCTCGACCACCGTCAGCGTCGCCGGCCTGACCGACACGCTCGAGGGCGCCCACCGTGGACGCGCGCACTTCGACGGAGTCACCACGGTCGTCACCAAGCTGCTCAACATGGTCGGTCCCGATACGGCGTTCTTCGGACAGAAGGACGCTCAGCAGGCGCTGGTGGTGACCAAACTGGTGCGGGACCTCGACCTGGCGGTGCGCATCGAGGTCTGCCCGACCGTGCGCGAACCCGACGGACTGGCGCTGTCGAGCCGCAACGTGCACCTTGACGCGGCCCAGCGCCGGCAGGCCACCGCCTTGAGCCGCGCGCTGGAGGTCGCCGCCGGAGCCGTCACCGACGGCGAGCGGGACGCCACCGCGGTGAGCGCCGCCGCACGGGAGGAGCTCGACGCCGCCGGTGTCGACACCGAGTACTTCGCGCTCGTCAACCCCCAGGACCTCACCCCGGTGAATCAGATCACCGGTCCCGTGCTCGCACTCGTCGCCGCCCGACTGGGCTCGACCCGACTGATCGACAACCGTCGGCTGGAACCGGTTCCCGCCACCGTCGCCTGAAAGGACCCACCATGTCCGCCGCCCCCACCTCTCCCGCAGTCGACTCCACCCGCCAGCCGGTCACGCTGCGGACGATCGCCGAGCAGTACGACCGGGGTGAGCCGCTGGTGATGATCACCGCCTATGACTATCCCTCGGCCCGCGCGGTCGAGGCCGCGGGCGTGGATCTCGTCCTGGTCGGCGACTCGGGCGCCCAGGTGGTGCTCGGCTACCCCTCGACGGTCGAGGTCAGCACCGACGAGATGATCATGCTCTCCCGCGCGGTCCGGCGTGGCCTGCGCACCCCGCTGATGGTGTCGGATCTGCCGTTCGGCTCCTACGAGGAGTCCGACGCCCAGGCGGTGAGAACCGCCATGCGATTCGTCAAGGAGGCCGGGGCCGACGCGGTCAAGCTCGAGCGTGGCAACGCGACCTCGGTGGCCCGGGCGCGCGCGATCGTCGACGCCGGCATCCCGGTGATGGGTCACGTCGGACTCACCCCACAGACCTCGGTCGCCCTCGGTGGGCTGCGCGCTCAGGGCAAGGATGCCTCGGCCGCCATGCGGATCGTCCAGGAGGCCCTGGCGCTCCAGGCGGCGGGCTGCTTCGCCATCGTGCTCGAGGCAATCCCCTCTGCCGTGTCAGCTGAGCTGGTCCCGATGCTCAGCGTTCCCACCATCGGCATCGGCGCCGGTCCGGCGACCGACGGCCAGGTCCTGGTCTTCCACGACCTGCTGGGGATCCGCGACGGGGCGGGCGCCAAGTTCGTGCGCCGCTACGGGGACCTGCAGGAGGCGATGGATGCCGGCGTGAGCGCCTACGCCGCCGATGTGCGCGCCCGCCGTTTCCCGGGGCCGGAGAACAGCTACGGAATCGACACAGCCGTACTGGCGGCCTTCCGGGCAGCGCTGGGTGAACTCTGAGCGTGCGCCGGTAGGAGAGCCCATAAGATGAGAGCGAATGCCGCGGCTTTCCAAGGTGTTCGCTCCTCGCGACCGGGTGTACTTCGAACTGTTCGAGGAGGCGGGCGCGAACATCTTCAAGGCGGCGACGCTGCTTGACGAGCTGCTGACCAATTTCCCGGACTCCCAGGCCCTGGGCGAGCAGATCCGGCTGTGTGAGCACGAGGGTGACCGCATCACCCACGACATCATCGACCGGCTGAATCACAGTTTCGTCACGCCGATCGACCGGGAGGACATCCTCGCCCTCGCCTCCGCACTCGACGACATCGTCGATTACACCGAGGAGGTGTCGGACTACCTCGAGCTGTACAAGATCGAGGCCCCGATGGATCAGTCGATCCGCTTGGCCCGGGTCCTCAAGGAGGCCACGCGTCACATCTCCGAGGCGATTCCCCGGCTGCGGGGCTTCCGCGACCTCTCCCACTACACGGTCGAGGTCAACCGGCTGGAGAACGAGGGGGACCGCATCACCCGCGAGGCCGTGGCGTCGCTGTTCGACGGCGGTATCGATCCGATGGTGGTCATCCGCTGGAAGGACCTGTTCGAACGTCTCGAGGCCGCCATCGATGCCGCCGAGCACGTCGCGAACATCATGGAGGGCATCGTCATCAAGAACGGCTAGCCGCTGAGGGGGCTAGCCGGGGTAGGTGATCTCGCGCAGCGCCTGAGCGGGCGCTCCGGCGGCGATGGTCCGCGCCGGGATGTCGCGGGTCACCACCGAGTTGGCCCCGACGACGGCCCGTTCACCGATCGTGACCCCGCCGGTGACCACGACCCCGGCCCCGAGCCAGACGTTGTCGCCGATCCGCGTCGGACCCTTGACGGTGAACCCCTGCCACGGCACCGGCGTCGCCGGGTCGTCGAAGCGGTGGTCAGAATCGGTCACGAAGCAGCCGTTGGCGAGCATGCAGTGCTCGCCGATCTCGACCAGCTCCGACGCCGCGACCATGGTCCCGAGGTTGAGGAACGACCCGGCGCCGATCCGGATCCGCGCCGTGGGTGAGCCGGTGATCCACACATCCGGCTCCAGCAGGACGTTCTCGCCGATCTCCAGGCGCCCGGACCGCAACATCGCCAGGACGTCACCGTGGAGCGGCCACCTGGCGAACGCCCGACGTCGGGCCAGCTCGTACTGGATCGCGCCGCGATGCCACGGCAGCTGATTGCGCTGATACCAACGCCACTTCTGCGCCCACAGCAGCGCGTCGGCTCGTGCGATCACGCAGCGAGCTTCTCACGCGCGCGCTTGGTCGG
>CAZZVR010000150.1:0-9943 GCA_964657595.1 Burkholderia sp. PAMC 26561
CGCCGCTGACGGCGTCGCCGAGGATGCCTCGGCGCTGCGCTCACTGTTGCTTCAGTTGCTCTGAGCCGCGGGCTCGGCCCCGCGGTTACCCACCGCGATGTCGAGCGGCGTCTGCATGGGGAAGTGACAGGCCGCCGTATGGCTGTCGGAGAAGGGCCGCAGCAGCGGCTCCTCCTGGGCGCACAGGTCCTGGGCGCGGGGGCAGCGCGTGCGGAAGCGACAGCCTGAGGGCGGGTCCAGCGGGCTGGGCAGCTCACCGGTGATGCCGGCTTCCTTCTTCTGCTTCTCCGCCGCAGGGTCGGGCAGCGGGATCGTCTTGATCAGCGCCTCGGTGTAGGGGTGGGCCGCCCGGTGGTAGATGTCGTCGCCGGTACCGACTTCCACGAGCTTGCCGAGGTACATCACGCCGATCCGGTCGGCCAGGTACTTGACCACCGCCAGGTCATGGGAGATCACCACGGTGGCGAGACCATGCTCGGCCTGGAGTCGCTTCATCAGGTTGAGCACCTGGGAGCGGATCGACACGTCGAGGGCGGACACGGGCTCGTCGGCCACCATCACCTTGGGCTCGAGCATCACCGCCCGGGCCAGGGCGATGCGTTGGCGCTGGCCGCCGGAGAACTCGTGGGGGTAGCGCTCCAGCGCGTTGACGGGCAGGCCGACCTCCCCGAGGGTGTCGCGGATGCGCTGGTCCTGCTCCTTGGAGCTGCCGATGTCCTGGATCTGCAGGGGCTCCTTGAGGATCGCCCGCACCCGCATGCGCGGGTCGAGGGAGCCGAAGGGGTCCTGGAACATCATCTGCAGGTCGCGCCGGGCCACCCGCAGGTTCTTGCCCCGGAGCTTGAACACCTCTCGGCCGTCCAGCTTGATCGTGCCCGCGTCGGGCTTCTCCACGCCGACGATCAGCTTGCCCAGGCTGGTCTTGCCACAGCCCGACTCACCCACCAGGCCGAGCGTCTCCCCGGCGTCGAGGTAGAGCGACACATCCGAGACGGCGTGGACGGCGGCGACCTGGCGCTGGAGCAGACCCGCCTTGACGGGATACTCGCGCACCACGTGGCTGACCTCGAGCAGGTGCTCGGCCTGCTCGGGCTTGTGCTCCTCCAGCAGTGCCTGGGCTGCGGCCTCGTTGACCACCAGCTTGGGCAGCGCCTTGACCGGGCCGTCGACGGGATGCCAGCACGCGAACAGGTGGTTGGGGTCATCCCCGGTGAGCGGCGGCTCCTCCGCCCGGCACTGCTCGGTGGCGAACGCACACCGCGCCGCATAGCGGCACCCCTGGGGCGGGTTGGTCAGGTCCGGCGGCAGCCCGGGAATCGAGATGAGCGCCTTGGTGGGATCGGACTCCAGCCGCGGAATGGCCGCCAGCAGCGCCTGGGTGTAGGGGTGGCGCATGGCGCTGAACAGCTCTTCCGTGGGGGCGGTCTCGACGATCCGCCCGGCGTACATCACGTTGATGCGGCTGGTGCGGCCCGCCACCACGCCCATGTCGTGGGTGACCAGCAGCGTGGCCATGCCCAGGCGCTCGCGCAGATCGTCGAGCAGCTCGAGGATCTGGGCCTGGATGGTCACGTCGAGGGCGGTGGTCGGCTCGTCCGCCAGCAGGATCTTGGGTTCACACGCCAGGGCGATGGCGATCATCACCCGCTGGCGCAGCCCGCCCGACAGCTGGTGGGGGTAGTCCTTGAGCCGCTCCTTGGGCTGGGGCAGACCGACCAGGTTGAGCACCTCGACCGCCCGGGCCAGCGCCTCGGACTTGGAGGCGCCGCGGTGCAGGCGCACCGGCTCGGCCACCTGATCACCGATCGTCTTGGTCGGGTTCAGGCTCGACAGGCTGTCCTGGAAGATCATCGCGACCTCGTTCCCGCGCACCTTGCGCAGGTCCTTCTCGCTCAGGCCCACGAGCTCCCGACCGCCGGCGCTGATCGAGCCGCCGACGATGTGGCCACCGTTGGGCAGCAGGCCGAGAATGGACAGGCCGAGCATCGACTTGCCCGACCCCGACTCCCCGACCAAGCCGACGGTCTGTCCCCGCTCGATCGTCAGGTCGACGTTGCCGACCGCCTGGACCACGGACCGCGAAAGCTGGATGTGGGTCGAGAGGTCCTTGACCTCAAGGGCCGGAGCCATGGGCAGAGTCCTTTCTTAGCGGCGGCGGAGCCGCACGTCGAGCGCGTCGCGCAGACCATCACCGAGCAGGTTGCAAGCGAGCACAACGAGCACCAGACACACACCCACCGGGTAGACCAGCCACCAGTACCCGCTCTCCACGTACTGCAGGGCGTTGGCGAGCATGTCGCCCCAGGAGGTCTGGGGGTAGGACAGCCCGAACCCGAGGAATCCGAGATAGGACAGGGCCAGGATCGAGTCGGCGATGAGGAACGTGACGTTGACGATGGTCACCGACAGCGCGTTGGGAATGAGGTGCCGGAACACCAAGCGGGTCTGCCCCGAGCCCATCACCCGGGCGGCCCAGATGAAGTCGCGTTCGCGCAGCGTCAAGACCTCGCCACGGACCAGGCGCGCTGGCACCAGCCAGGAGAACGAGGCCAGCACGATGGCGATCTCCAGGATGTTGGAGTTGAACTTGGTCGCCAGAACGAGGATGACCAGCAGGTAGGGGATCGACAGACCGACGTCGACGACCCGCATCATCACGGTATCGATGACGCCACCCGCCAGGCCGGACACCGCCCCGTAGAGGGTGCCCACGACGATCGCGATCGCCGCGGCGAGGGCACCGATCTCGATACTCACCTGGCCGCCCTTCATGATCGCGCCCATCTCGTCGAAACCCTGATCGTTGAAGCCGAAGATGTGCGAGCCGGTGGGACCCAGATCCGAGTTGAGCGGGCTGGCGACGCTCTGATTGGTCGGATCGACGACCGGTCCGAGGAAGCTGAAGAGGATGAAGAACACCAGCACCACGAGCCCGAACACCGCCAGCTTGTTGCTATAGAGCTCGCGGACGGTCAGCCGCCATCCGCTGGTGATGGCCTGGACTTCACCTCCCTCGGGAACCCCTCGGTTGTCCGGTTCGCCTGGGCCCTCGGGCACGCCCAGGGGCGACATCTGTCCCGGTTCAGTGCGCGCCTGGCCGGAGATGAGCGCTTCAGCAGCGGGATCAGTCAAGGCGGATCCTCGGGTCGGCGAAGGTCATGGCGATGTCGGCCAGCAGGTTCCCGATCACCGTGAGGAACGCGCCGAGCAGGGTGTAGGCCAGCAGGATCTGGTAATCCGAGTTGCCCAGCGCCGTGTAGAACAACAGGCCGAGACCCTGGATGTTGAACAGGTACTCGACCAGCAGGTTGCCGGCCACCAGCGCGGGCACCGAGAGTCCGATGAGGGTGATCATCGGCAGGATCGCGTTGCGGGTGAGGTGACGCAGCAGTACCGCCCGCTCCGAGAGTCCCTTGGCGCGCGCCAGACGGATGTAGTCCTGGGCCAGGGCGTCCAGCGCCGAGGAGCGCATGTACCGGCTGAAGGAGGCGATGTTCACCGCCGTCAGCGTGATGATCGGCAGGGCCATCTGGCGCACGTGGGTCAGCGCCTGGAACCAGGTCGTGATGTTGTTGGAGACGTTCGCCGGGAAGAGGTTGAGGTCAAGCGCGAAGAGCTGGATCAGGACCAGGCCGAGCAGGAACGAGGGCATCGAGTAGAGCACGAAGTTCCAGGTGGTCAGCGTGTAGTCGAGCGCCGAGTTGCGGCGGATCGCCTGGAAGATCCCCAGCGGGATGGCGATGAGCAGCGACAGGATGAGCGCGGCGACCGTCAGGTAGGCCGAGCGGCCGAAGTTCTCCTTGAACAGCGAGACGACGCTCTGGTCGAGCTTGTAGCTGTAGCCCCAGTTGAAGTGGAACACCAGGCCCTTGACGTAGTTGAGGAACTGGACGATCACGGGGGAGTCGAACCCGTGTGCCTTGTTCCACGCCGCGATGGTCACCGCGTTCGCCTTGGCACCGAGCACCACATAGGCCGGGGACGGCGCGATGATGTGGAGCATCAGGTAGGCCACCAGAGTCACGAAGAACGTGATCACGATGGCGATGAGGACGCGGCGCGTGATGTAGGCGATCACCGGGAGGCCCTCACGTCAGACGGACGACCCTGTGCGGCACACGACACAGCCGGAGATTCTAGGCCCCAACTGCGCGGGCACCAACACAGGGTCATCAGCTCTACTGCTTCGGTACTAAGAAGTCGAGCTGCTCTTCTTGATGTACCAGTACTGCGGGTCGTTCACCACGTCCTGGGTGAGCACGGTGAAGGACTTCGCCGGACCGCCCACGCGCTTGGAGACCGCGAACACGTAGTCCTGAACCGGGAAGAAGAACACCGGAAGCTCCTTGGCCTCCAGGTTGTTCTCCGCCTCAACGGCGGTCGCGTTCGCGCTGTAGATCGACTTCTGCACGGCAGCGTTCACCTGGGCGTTGTCGAAGTCGCCGAAGTTGAAGCCACCGCCCGGGGTCCAGATGCCGCTCTGGGTCGGGTAGTAGTTGGTCTCGATGCCGGCGAAGTTGTTCACACCCCAGTCATTGGTGTACTTCGTCGCCGCGGGGTTCTGATCGTCGTAGTTCGAGGTCAGGAAGTTGAACGTCTTGGTGGTCAGCTCGATGTCGATGCCGACCTGCTTCGCCGCGGAGGCAACAATCGCGGACTCGTTGACGCCAATGGTCGACGCCGAGGCCGGTTCATCCGCCCAGACGAACTTGATCGGGGTCCCCGCGGGAATCCCGGCCCCGCACTCGCCAGCACCGGTACCTGGCTTGGCGCAGGTGGTGGTTCCGCCCGCCTTGACGTCCCAACCGTGTGAGGTGAGGAGCTTCTTGGCGTTGGCGATTCCGTACGGGTAGGTCGGGGTCGTCGAGCTCTTGCTCTGGTACGGCGACAGCGGTGCTGGAGGTGTGGGCCCGTATGCGGGGACGGCAGCACCCTTGTGCACTGCCGAGACGATCGCCGGCCCGTCAATCAGCGACTGGATGGCGCCACGCACGTAGGTCTGGGCGATCACCTTGTCGAAGTAGGACGTGGTGTCCTTGAAGTTGATGATCGCGGCATCCCAGCCGAACGCCGGTCCACCGAACACGCTGTAGCCGGCGCGCTTCAGCGCTGGTACCTGGGCCAGCTGGGTCGGGTCCAGCCCGGCGACGTCCAACGTCCCGCTCTTGAGCGCGTTCAGCTGTGCCGTCACCGAGGTGAAGGTCTGCGTGCTGATCGTGGCGGTGGCCTTCTGCGGGCCGCCGTACTTCGGGTTCGGAGTGAGCACGTAGGAGCTGTTGGTCGTGTTGAAGCTCTTCAACGTGTAGGGACCGTCGACGTCCTGCCACAGCGGGTTGCTCGCCCAGGTGGACAGGCTCTGGGCTTGCTTGTTCAGGTAGTCGTAGATCTTCTTGGCGTTGGCCGGGTTGCTGAAGTCGAGGTGAGCACCACCGGCGGAGGCGACGTTCCAGGTGGTGGACGGCAGCGCGTACAGGCCGTAGTCGGTGTCCTGGAGCTGGTTGTAGAGGAAGAAGCCGGGGTTGAGCGCCTTCTTCATGTTGAACTGGACGGTGTCCGTGCCGGTCGCCTTCACGGAGGCGACGTTGTCGGGAATCAGACCCGGGGTGTACTGACCCCAGTTGGCCGGACTCTCATGGACGGCGGCGGCCAGCAGGTCGTAGCCGAAGACCACGTCTTTGGCGTCCACGGGCTGACCGCTGGACCATTTGAAGCCCTTCTTCAGGGTGATGGTGAAGGTCTTGTTGCCGTTCGAGGCCACCGGGTTGTTGGCGATGCTCATCTGAGGGTCGTCCTCGGGCTTGGCGCCATTGGGACCGGCGTAGAGCGGCAGGAACAGCTGCGTGATGAGCGTCTCGTTCGGCGTCGCCGTGAACGCGCCCGGGGTCACCGGGAAGATGTACGTCGGCGTCTGGCCGGAGATCTGACCGACGGAGATGGTGCCGCCCTTGGTGGGCGAGCCCGCGGCGGGAAGCGCGCCGTAGAGGTCGGTTCCGAGGCTGGTCGACTTCTTGTTGACCACGTTCTTGGAGCTGCTGCTGCCACAGGCGGCGATGGTGAGTGCCCCGGCGACGAGCGCAACGGTGACGCTGAGGTAACGCAGGAGTCCACGACGGGACCTCCGGGCGGTGGCCACCCCAGCGGCCTCCGCGGTTCCTGCACGCATAAAGCGCATTGAAAGAGTTTCCCTTTCGATCGAACGACGTCTCAAGCGACCGGAGCATAGAACGGCCCCGAGGGGATTCAAGCTCCGTATGGATAAAGCCCCCCTTACCGGTGGAGCACGCGGCTCAACCTTAAACGGTCGTAAGGGATAACGCCAAAGAACTCGTTTTCCAGGGCTTTACAGGGTGAGAATGGTGTGAGCAGCTCCAGCCGACCTGCTTACCGGCGACTTTTTCATGCCCCCAATGGAGGCATTGCACCGTTGATTGGACAAGTGGACAGGGTCGAGTTAGCGCCCGGTTAGCCTGATCCCCGCCAGCCCCGTCGGGGCCGTGGAACTAGGCCGGGAGAGCGTTGAGGAACGCCACGAGCAGGGCGATCGTGTGCTCGACGTCGCTCAGCTGGATCATCTCCACCGGCGAGTGCATGTAGCGCAGGGGGATGCTGAGCACTACGGTGGGGACGCCGGCCCGGGTGATGTGGACCACGTCGGCGTCCGTGGCCGTGGCCCCGCCACTGGCCATCAGCGTGTAGGGAATCTCCGCCTGCGCGGCGGCGGCGCGCATGAGCGAGACCAGCCGGGCGTTGGAGTGCGCGCCGCGGGTGATCACCGGGCCCGATCCGAGGGGATGATCGCCCTCGGCCTCGGAGCTCGCGCCCGGAGCGTCACTGGCGTGGGTCACGTCGATGACCACCGCGAGATCCAGGTCATCGGAGGCGAACGCGGCCGTGCGCGCTCCGGCGAGCCCCGTCTCCTCCTGCACACTGGCCACGGCGAGGACCGGCCCCGGCGCACCCCCGGCCCCGGCCAGGCGCCGGACCGCCTCGGCAGCCACGTAGGCGCTGATCCGGTTGTCGAGTGAGCGCGACACGATCCGGCCGCCCGGGCTGTCGGGCAGCGCGAGCGGGTCGGCCGCGATGACGGCGGCGTCGCCGACCTCGACCACCGCGGCAGCCGCCTCACGGTCCGCGGCGCCGATGTCGATGCGCAGATCCTTCAGGGCCACGACCGTCTTGCGCTCCTCCGGGGTCAACCCGTGGATGGCCTTGCGGCCGATCACGCCGAGGCGGGGGCCGGTGGCGGTCTGGATCTCGATGCGCTGGCCGACGAGGATCTGGGGATCCCAGCCCCCGATGTTGTCCACCAGCAGGTAGCCCTCAGCGGAGATCGCCTTGACGATCAGGCCGATCTCGTCGATGTGGGTGAAGATCCCGGCCGTCGGGGCGCCCGCGGCGCCATCCTCGCGGGCAGCTACGCGCGCGCGCACCGAGCCGAGCGGATCCTCCACCACGTCGGCATAGGGCTCGACCGCTCCCCGCCACACCCCGGCCGGGCCCGACTCGAAGCCCGACGGGCCTGCGGTGGACAGCAACCGCTCGAGGAGGGCGGGAATGCCCGCGGCGTCGGACGCCATCAGTTCCTGACGAGCTTCTTGTAGGTCAGCCGCCGCGGGCGGTCGGCGGCGTCGCCGAGCTGCTCGTGGCGGAAGCTCTCATAGGCCTCGAAGTTGCCCTCGAACCAGCGCACGTGGGAGTCGCCCTCGAAGGCGAGCACGTGGGTGGCGATCCGGTCGAGGAACCAGCGATCGTGGGAGACCACCACGGCACAGCCGGCGAAGGCCAGCAGGGCCTCCTCGAGCGCCCGCAGCGTGTCGGTGTCGAGGTCGTTGGTGGGCTCGTCGAGGATGAGCAGGTTGCCGCCGGTGGCGATCAGCTTGGCCATGTGCAGGCGGTTGCGCTCGCCGCCCGACAGCGACCCGACCTTCTTCTGCTGGTCGCCCTTCTTGAAGTTGAACCCGGCCACGTAGGCGCGGGAGTTGATCACCTGGTTCTCACCCAGCTTGATCAGGTCCAGGCCACCGGAGATCTCCTCCCACACGTTCTTGGTGGGGTCGAGCTCGTCACGCGACTGGCCCACGTAGGCGAGCTTGACCGTCTCGCCCACCTGGAAGGTCCCGGCATCCGGCGTCTCCGCTCCGGTGATCATCTTCATCAGCGTCGTCTTGCCCGCGCCGTTGGGGCCGATCACGCCGACGATCGCCGCGGGGGGCAGGGTGAAGCTGAGGTCCTCGAACAGCACCTTGTCGCCGAAGGACTTCGAGACGTTCTTGGCCTCGACGACCACGCCGCCCAAGCGCGGACCGGCGGGGATGTGGATCTGCACGTCGTCGAGCTTGGCGCTGGCCTGTTCGGCCAGCAGCGCCTCATACGCGTTGAGCCGCGCCCGCGGCTTGGCGCGCCGGGCCGAGGCGTTCATCCGCACCCACTCGAGCTCCTTGTCGATGGTGCGCTTGCGCGAATCCTCGCTGCGCTGCTCCTGCTCCAGGCGCTTCTGCTTCTGCAGCAGCCAGCCGGAGTAGTTGCCCTCGTAGGGGATGCCGCGGCCGCGGTCGAGCTCGAGGATCCAGCCGGCGACGTTGTCGAGGAAGTAGCGATCGTGGGTGACCGCCACGACGGTGCCCTTGTAGTCGCGCAGGTAGTTCTCCAGCCACTGCACCGACTCGGCGTCGAGGTGGTTGGTGGGCTCGTCGAGCAGCAGCAGGTCAGGCTGGCTCAGCAGCAGCCGGCACAGCGCCACGCGGCGGCGCTCTCCTCCCGACAACGAGGTGACGTCGGAGTCGGCCGGCGGGCAGCGCAGGGCATCCATGGCGTACTCGAGCGTGGTGTCGAGGTTCCAGCCGTCGACGACGTCGATCTGCTCCTGCACGCGGGCGAACTCATCAGCGGTCTCCTCGCTGTAGTTCATCGACAGCTCGTTGAAGCGATCGAGCAGGTCGCGGATCTCGCGCACGCCGTCCTCGACGTTGCCCTTGGCGTCCTTCTCGGGATCGAGCTCGGGCTCCTGCTGGAGCAGCCCGACCGTGGCGCCGTTGGCCAGCTTGGCCTCACCGTCGAACTCGGTCTCGATCCCGGCCATGATCTTCAGCAGCGTCGACTTGCCGGCGCCGTTGTAGCCCAGGACGCCGATCTTGGCGCCGGGGTAGAAACTGAGCGTCACGTCCTGGAGCACCGTCTTGTCCGGCGGGTGGCGCTTGGTCAGGTTGTGCATCGTGAAGATGTACTGGCCATTTGAAGTCGACATTGATATGTGAGGGTATCGGGCCCGCCCGAGCAGGATTCGGGTCGATCGACGCGTATCGGTCTCCGAGGGCTCAAGCGCTGAGCCGAAACGGCCGATGGACTGAGCAGAGGAACCGTGCAGATGTCTCAATCACCCTTCACCACACCCAGCGTCGTCTACCTCGGCCAGTCCCGTTGCGACTCGAGCTCCGGCACCCCCACCGGCTCGGGAGCCATGACCGGCCCGGGCGTCAGCTCTCCGGCTGCCAGCCGCTGATCACCCACCCCGCGCCCCGGCGCGTGACCGTGGCCACCGTCAGGTGCCACGCCGGCGCCAGGCCCTGGTACGCGGACGAGTCCGTCGCAGTGGTGCTCTCTCGCGTCACCACGACGTAGCGGTTCGCTGAGCCCGCCAGCGACGCCACCGCCTCGACCGCGCCCCGGTTGGCGATGCCCGCCTGACCCAGCTCGGGGTCGGCTCCCGTCTGCGCGGCCGCCAGGGTCATGGCCGTGCGCGCCTGACCGACGCTGGCCTGGGCCAGGGCGAGCAGCTGGCGCTTGACGTCGTGGGCATCCCAGTTGATGTAGGTGTTGGCGAAGTGCGCCAGCGCCGCCTGAGCCGAGCGTGCCGTGGGCGCGCTCTCCTCCGGGCCCGGCGGGGTCGGGACCTCGTGGTGGCTGATCCGGGGCATGCCGGGGGTCGCGGCGGTCGCGGCGGTGG
>CAZZVR010000151.1:0-9899 GCA_964657595.1 Burkholderia sp. PAMC 26561
CCGCGATGGGCGCCAAGGAGGGGGCGATGATCCTCGACCTGATCGCCCGGCTCAAAGCCCAGGGGAACATCTCGATGATCCTCATCCTGCACAACTACGCGCACGTGTTCGCGAGCTGTGACCGGGTCAGCCTCATCCAGAACGGGGTGATCTCACTCGACAAGCCGACGAGCGAGACGAGTGTCGACGAGCTCAACGAGATCGTCATCGAGGAATACCGGCGGGCCCGCGCGGCCGCTCAGGCACAGCTCGCCAGTTAGCCCAGTCAGCCTCAGTGACAACGCAGTGCAGCATCGGAGTGGACTTCGGTACCGAGTCCGGGCGAGTCCTCCTGCTCGATCTCGAGTCAGGTGAGGAGCTCGCCACCCACGTGGTCCGCTACCCCCACGGGGTGATCGACCGCGCGTTGCCGGGCACCGGCCTGGGGCTGGGGGCCGACTGGGCGCTCCAGCACCCCAGCGACTGGACCCACGTGATCGAGACCGGCGTTCCGGCGGCGCTGGGCGCCGCCAACGTCGCGCCGGAGCGCGTGGTCGGAATCGGGGTCGACTTCACCTCCTGCACCGTGCTGCCCGCCGATGGCGCCGGGGTGCCGCTGTGCCTGCTCCCCGAATGGCGCGAGCACCCCCACGCCTGGCCCAAGCTGTGGAAGCACCATGCCGCCCAGCATGTGGCTGACCGGCTCAACCTGGTCGCCACCGAGCGTGAGGAGGACTTCCTCAGCCGCTACGGCGGGCGGATCTCCTCCGAGTGGTACTTCCCCAAGCTGATCGAGGTGTGGCTGGAGGACCGCGAGGTCTATGACGCCACGAGCGCGTTCCTCGAGGCGACCGACTGGATCGTGTGGTGGCTCACCGGGACCCTCACGCGCCAGTCGACCACCGCCGGCTACAAGGCGATGTGGTCCGCCGAGGCTGGGCTGCCGACCCCGGAATACTTCGACGCGGCCTACCCCGGCTTCGATCAGCCGGCGCAGAAGCTCGGAACCGAGTTCGTGGCTCTCGGCACCTCCGCCGGCACCCTGCGCCCAGAGCTGGCCGCCGCCTTCGGCCTGCCCGAGAGCGTCAGCGTTGCGGTGGGCAACGTCGACTCCTTCGTGTCGGTGCCCGGCGCCGGGGTGAGTGAGACCGCCACCTTCGTCGTGGTCATCGGCACCTCGATCTGCAGCATGGTCCTGGCCGCCGATGAGGTGCGCTTGCCCGGCATCACCGGCGTGGCCCGCGACGGCATCCTCCCGGGCCTCTACGGCTATGAGGCCGGCCAGGCCGCGGTCGGTGACATGCTCGCCTGGTTCACCCGCACGCTGCTGGAGCGACCCGACTCGTTCGCCGAGCTCGAGGCCGAGGCGGCCCACATCCCCCCGGGCGCCTCCGGGCTGGTGGTGCTCGACTGGTTCAACGGCAACCGCTCGATCCTGGCCGACGCCGACCTCACCGGCATGATCGCCGGGCTCACCCTGCAATCGACGCGAGCAGAGATCTACCGGGCGCTGATCGAGGCGATCGGCTTTGGCAACCGCCGCATCGTCGACAACTTCACCGAGCACGGCGTAGCCATCGACACGATCGTCGCCTGTGGCGGGATCGCCGAGCGCAGCCCGCTGGCCATGCAGATCCTCGCCGACACCAGCGGGCTCACCGTCAGCGTGCCCGGCTCCGGCGAGGTGCCCGCGCGCGGGGCGGCGCTGTTCGGCGCCCTGGCCGCCGGCGTGTTCGCCGACATCGACGCGGCGATCGCCGCGACCCGGCCGGGCCCCGCACGGGTGTTCACGCCCGAGCCCGGAGCCGTGCGCGTCTATGACGAGGTCTACGGCATCTACCGCGAGCTCTACGGCCTGTTCGGCGAGCGGGAGGCGGTGCTCATGCACCGCCTGAAACGGATCGCCACGCAAAGGAGACACCCATGACGCCTTCCCCCCAGCGTCCGAAGATCGGCCTGCTCGGCATCATGCAGGCGCTGTATGACGACATGGTGCCCGGCATCACCGAGCGCCAGGCCGGCTACGCGCGTGACGTCGCCCAGCAGCTGAGCGGCGTGGCCGACATCGGCTTCAGCCGGCCCGCCCGCAGCCGTGAGGATGTCGACGCGATCGTCGCCGAGTTCACCGCTCAAGCGGTCGACGGGATCATGATCGTCATGCTCACCTACGCCCCGGCGATGCGCACCGTCCAGGCGCTGCTCGGCACGCGGGTGCCGCTGCTGCTGGCCAACATCCAGCCGGTCCGCTCCGTGGGGGCGGACTGGACGATGGATGACCTCACCTACAACCAGGGGATCCACGGCGCCCAGGATCAGGCCAACGCCCTGGTGCGCTCAGACCGGCCCTTCTCGGTGATCACCGGGGACTGGCAGTCCGAGGACTTCGCCGACGCATTCGCGGACTGGGCCCACGCCGCCGCCACCGTCACCGCGCTGCGCAGCACCAAGGTGGCGCTGCTCGGCAACCCGATGAACGGCATGGGGGACATCCTCCCCGACCTCAACGCGCTGCTGCGGGTCCTCGGGGTGACCGTCGAGGCCACCGACCTCGGTGCGCTCATCCAGCGCATCGACGCGGTCAGCGAGTCCGACGTCACGGCGCTGCTCGCCACCCACCGCGAGCGCTACGCGGTGGCCGATGACCTGCCCGTCGAGCGCCACGCCTACGCCGCCCGGATCGAGCTCGCCATCCGCGGAATGCTCGAGGCCGGCGGGTATGCCGGTTTCACCTTCCACTTCGACTCACTCGGGGGTGACGGGCGCTTCCGTCAGCTGCCCCTCCTGGGCGCGTCGAACCTCATGGCTGACGGGTACGGGTTCGCGGCGGAAGGTGATGTGAACACCGCCGCGCTGATGTGTGCTGCCCACTCTCTCTCCGGGCTCGCACATTTCTCAGAGCTCTATGCGATGGACTGGCAGCTCGAGTCCGTGCTCGTCAGCCACATGGGGGAGGGCAACTGGCGCTCGGCTCGCACCGACCGCCCGATCCGCCTCATCGACCGGCCGTTGGGCATCGGTGGCCTGGAGAACCCGCCCACCCCGGTGTTCATGGCCCATCCCGGGCCGGCCACCACGGCCGCGCTGGTGCAGGTCGACGGGGAGACGATGCGCCTGGTCGTGGGCTATGGGGAGATCCTCGACACCCCGGAGCTGCCGCTGGTGGAGATGCACCACTTCCACTTCCGGCCCGAGGGCGGCCTCGAGCCGTTCATGGACGCGTGGCTCGAGCTCGGGGCGCCCCATCACTTCGTCACTACCTTTGGAGATCACCGGATGAGCTGGCGCCGCTTCGCCGAAGCGCTGGCGCTGGAGTACGAGGAGATCTAGATGGGAACGCTGACTGACCTGCGCGCCGCCGTGCTCGCCGCCAACCTCGCCCTGCCCGCCCACGGGCTGGTCATCCTCACCTCGGGCAACGCCTCAGGCGTCGACCGGGAGCTGGGGCTCATGGCGATCAAGCCCAGCGGCGTCAGCTACGACGCCCTGGCCGCCGAGGACCTGGTGGTGCTCACGCTCGACGGCACCGTCGTGGAGGGGGAGCGCAGTCCGTCGACTGACACCCCGACGCACCTGGCGCTCTACAACGCCTTCCCCCAGATCGGCGGGGTCGTCCACACCCACTCGACCTGGGCGACCACCTGGGCCCAGAGCGGCCGGGACATCCCCCTGCTCGGCACCACCCACGCGGACCTGTCCGCCCATCCCATCCCGGTCACCCGCGGGTTGTCGGCGCAGGAGGTGGAGCGCGACTACGAGGGCGCCACCGGCGCCGTGCTCATCGAGGCGATCGGCGACTCCGGGCCCAACGAGGTGCCCTGTGCCCTGGTGCGCGGGCACGCCCCGTTCTGCTGGGGCCGCGACCCCAACGCGGCGGTCGAGCATGCCGTCTCGCTCGAGGCGGTGGCGCAGATGGCGCTGTTCACCCGCCTGCTCGAACCTGAGGCGGTCCCCCTGGATGAGTGGGTTCGCGACAAGCACTACCAGCGCAAGCATGGCCCGGACGCCTACTACGGCCAGGGCTGAGCCCACCGCCTTCGCGCCCGGTCGGGTCAACCTGATCGGCGAGCACACCGACTACAACCAGGGACTGGCACTGCCCTTCGCCGTGGCCGCCGGCGTGTACGTGACCGCACGCCCCGGGTCGGTGCCCGGCACGTGCGTAGCCGACGCGCTGGATGTGGCCGAAACCGACAGCTTCCTCGTCGCCGCGCCCGAACCGCGCCCCGGCTGGCGCGCCTTCGTGCGTGGGATGGTGGCCGAGCTGTCAGCCTCCGGCGTGGCCATTCCCGCCTGTGCGCTGGAGATCACCGGGAACCTGCCGCTGGGCGCCGGGCTCTCCTCCTCCGCCGCCCTCGAGGTGGCCCTCGGCCTCAGCCTGCTCGCCCTGGCCGACGCGCCGGTGCCTGAGCCCCTGGAGCTGGCACGGCTGTGCTCCCGGGTCGAGAACACCTGGGTGGGGGCCCAATCGGGGCTGCTGGACCAGCTCGCCTCGATCTGCGCCGAGCCCGAGCACGCGCTGCTCATCGACTTCCAGACCCTGTCGCTCACCTCGGTGCCGCTCGAGCTCGAGGAGTACACGCTGGTGGCCGTCGACTCGGGGGAACCGCACTCCCTGGCCGAGTCGGGCTACAACCAGCGCCGCCGCGAGTGCGCGCAGGCGTGCGCGGCGCTCGGGGTGTCGAGCCTGCGCGACGCCACGCTCGCGGCGGCCGAGGCGCTGCCTGAGCCGCTGAACCGCCGCGCCCGCCACATCGTCACTGAGAACCAGCGGGTGCTCGCGGCGGTCGACAGCCTGAGTGAGGGCGACTTCGCGGCCCTCGGTGAGCTGCTCAACGCCTCCCACGCCAGCCTGCGTGACGACTATCAGGTCTCCACCGACCGGGTCGAGGCGACGGTGGACCGGCTCATCGACCACGGCGCGGTCGGCGCGCGGATCATGGGCGGCGGCTTCGGCGGCAGCGTCCTGGCGCTGTTGCCCCCTGAGCTCGGCGTGCCCGAGGGGGCCATGGTCCTCGAGGCCGGCGCGGGCGCACGTCTGGTGGATGACGGCGGGGCACGATGAGTGCCCCGCTGGCCAACTGGGCCGGCAACTACACCTACCGGGCCGCGGAGGTCCGTCATCCGGCCTCCCTCGATGAGCTGAGCGCGCTGGTGACCGGGGAGCGGAGCGTGCGGGCCTTCGCCTCCCGCCACAGCTTCAACGCCATGGCCGACGCGGAGGTCATGGTCGGCTTCGATCAGCTGCCCGGCGCGGACCGGATCGCCGTGGACGCCGCGGCGATGACGGTGAGGGTGGGCCCCCAGGTCACCTTCGCCCGGCTGGCGAAGGTGCTCAATGACCATGGTCTGGCGCTGGCCAACCTCGCCTCCCTGCCCCACATCTCGGTGTGCGGCGCCATCGCCACCGCCACCCACGGCTCGGGCCTGCGCCAGGGCAACCTGGCCACCTCGGTCCGGGGGTTGTCGCTGTTGACCTCCTCCGGAGAGGTCGTGGTGCTCGGGGCCGAGGACCCACGGCTTGCGGGCGCGGCGGTGCACCTCGGCGCGCTCGGCATCGTGCTCGAGGCCACCCTGGCCGTGGTCCCCTATTACGAGGTCAGCCAGTCGGTGTTCCTCGATCTCGGGTGGGAGGCGCTGTTCACCCACTTCGAGGACGTGTTCGCGCTCGGGCGCAGCGTCAGCGTGTTCCATGCCCTGGGGGAGCGCGCGCGCTCGGTGTGGGTCAAGGCCGACGCGGGCGCGCCGGTGCCTGAGGAGGCCTTCGGCGCCCGAGCGGCGACGGTCCAGCTCCATCCGCTGCCCGACGGCGACGTGACCGCTGCCACGGCTCAGCTGGGCGTTCCCGGGCCCTGGTCAGAGCGTCTCCCGCACTTCCGCTCGGGCTTCACCCCGTCGGACGGCGCGGAGATCCAGAGCGAGGTGTTCGTCGCGCGCGCCGACGGGCCGAGCGCGATCCGGGCGCTGCTGGAGCTGGCCCCCACACTCGAGCCGGTCCTGCTCACCGGGGAGCTGCGCACCGTAGCCGCCGACGCGCTCTGGCTGAGCCCCCAGCACGGACGCGACAGTCTCGGCCTGCACTTCACCTGGGCACGTGATACGGACGCGGTGGCCCACAACGTCGCGCTGATCGAGGCGGCTCTGGCGCCCTACGCCCCGCGGCCGCACTGGGGCAAGGTGTTCAGCCTGGGGCCCGATGCGCTGGCTGACGCCTATCCGCAGGCCGGAGCGTTCGCCGCGCTGCGCCGCGAGCTCGACCCGCACGCGCGCTTCGTGAACCCGTGGATGCGCGAGCACTGCCCGTGGCTGCTGGATTGATGCGGGTACGCTCAGGCCATGTCGGCCCCCGAGCCTGAGAGTCTCCACGCCTCGGCGCTGCTGCGCTGGCCCGAGACGATGACCAACCTGGCGGAGAAGCAGGCGGTGGCCGACCACGCCGCCGAGCGCGTGCAGTCGGGCCAGATCATCGGCATCGGCTCGGGTTCCACCACCTACCTGGTGCTGTGGGCGATCGGCCGGCGCGTTCAGCGGGAGGGCCTGAGCATCCGCGTGACCACCTCCTCGTATGAGACCGCCACGGCCGCGACCACGCTCGGACTCGAGGTCATCGCGCTGGGCAGCGTCGAGCCCGATTGGGGCGTGGACGGTGCCGACGAGGTCGACCCCCACAACCGGCTCATCAAGGGTCGCGGCGGAGCGATGTACCGCGAGAAGATCCTCTGGTCGACGGCGCAGGCGATGTACCTGGCCGTCGACCCGTCCAAGCACGTGCAGCGCCTGGGGGAGAAGTTCCCCATCCCCATCGAGGTCGACCCGATCGCCCTGCCGCTGCTCGCCCGCGCCCTGGAGCACCATGGGGCGCGCGAGTTCTCGGTGCGCCTCGACAAGGCGACCGGCGGGGCGGTCATCACCGAGTCGCGCAACATCGTCGTCGACGCCGGCTTCGACGACATTCCCTTCGGCCTGCACGCCGAGCTCAAGGGCATCCCCGGCGTGGTGGAGACCGGGCTGTTCGAGGGCTTCGCCTTCGAGATCCTCTAGCGCAATGGACCACGCTCTCGGCAGAGTCGGGCTGTGGACGGGGACCCTCGACGGGCTGGAGATCCCCGCGGCCCAGGAGGTGGTGGCCGAGCT
The DNA here is from genome assembly GCA_964657595.1 of Burkholderia sp. PAMC 26561. GTDB lineage: Bacteria > Actinomycetota > Thermoleophilia > Solirubrobacterales > Solirubrobacteraceae > Palsa-465. The sequence goes on from CAZZVR010000151.1 coordinate 7,111, forward strand.
GGACGCCCAGGGCTGGGGCTCGCTGTGGTTCGGTGAGGCCTACGGGCGCGAGGCGTTCACCGCCGCCCAGCTCTATCTCGCCGCCAGCTCGCGCATGGTCATCGGCACCGGAATCGCCAGCATCTACGGACGCGATGCCATGGCGACCGCGGCGGCCGCGCGCACCCTGAACAGCGCGTATCCGGGACGCTTCCTGCTCGGACTCGGGGTGAGTCACGCGCCGCTGGTGGAGCGGATGCGCGGCCATGACTACGGGCGCCCGGTGGCCACGATGAGCGCCTACCTCGAGGCCCTCGCCGCCGCCCCGAACCTCGTGGCCGGTACGCCGGAGCTGCCACCCACGGTGCTCGCCGCGCTCGGACCCCGCATGCTCGACCTGGCCCGCGATCGCACCCAGGGCGCCCACCCCTACCTCGTCACCCCCGAGCACACCGCGTCGGCCCGCGAGCGGCTCGGTCCTGACCGGCGGCTGATCGTCGAGCAGGCCGCCGTGATCGACGACGCCCCCGAGGTCTGGCGCGAGCGCGCGCACGCGCACCTGGAGATCTACACCGGACTGCCCAACTACCGCAACTCCTGGTTGCGCCAGGGCTTCAGCGAGGCGGACGCCGTCCGCGGCGGGAGTGACCGGCTCAAGCAGGCCCAGGTCACCCGCGGGCTCGATGCCACCGCCTCCCGGATCCGGGAGCATCTCGACGCCGGGGCCGACAGTGTCGTGGTGCAGGTGCTGGGGGCCCACCCCTTCGACGCCCCCCGAGCTGACTGGGCGGCGCTCGCCGCGGCCGTGCTGTGAACGCGACGGGCTGACCGCGGCGTCCTCAGGCCGGCGACCCGCCGCCTGAGCCGGTCAGGACGGAGTCGAGACCGGCCAGGAACGCGCCGAAGGCGATGGCGAAGTTGTCGTCAGCGGTCGGGGGACGCGACTCCTCGGTCAGGCGCACCACGGTGGGGAAGCGGTCGCGCTGCTCGTCGCTGGGGTCAAACAGACCCGGGTCCGTCATCGCCAGGGCACCGACGACGACGCTGTCCGCGGCGAAGATGATCTGGCGACAGCGCGCCGGTGAGATCCCGGAGGCGACCAGGCTCGCGGCGACATGCTCATAGACCTGGAGCTGGGGCACCGAGCGGACGGGGGCGGCGATCACGAAGTCGACCACATGGGGGTGGCGCGCCAGTACCGCTCGCAGCTGCTGGGCGTAGTCGGTGATCACGCCCTTCCAGTCTGGCGCGGTGGCGGTCAGCGAGATCTGCCCGTACAGGCCGGCCACGATGCCGGCCACGATCTCCTCCTTGCCGCTGAAGTGGTGATAGAGCGAGGGCCCGCTCACGCCCAGCTCGGCGGCGAGCCGGCGCGTGGAGAGGGCCTCGGCGCCGTCCGCGTCGACGATCGCCAGCGCAGCCGCGACGACCGACTCCCGCGTCAGACGGGGCGCGCTCGGCCGGGACATCGCCTAGCACTGCTAGGTTGAGGGGGCGGGCCAACCGGAATCCGGTACGCCCGTCGGCGGCTCGGTGCCGTCGCGTTATCCGTTCTGCTCACCGTCACCACCTTCCCCTCCTGTGTATCAGCGTTATCGCGCCGTCCTCCACGTCCGACCCCTGCGCCGGCTCCTCATCTCATCCGTAGTGGGGCGTCTGCCCCTGGGCACCTGCTCGCTGGCCGTGCTGCTGCTCGTGCGCGGCGCCACCCACTCCTACGTCGACGCCGGGCTGTGCGTGGGCGCGCTGGCCTGTGCCGAGGCGTCCGCCGCACCGGTGCTGGGACGCTGGCTCGACCGCCTCGGTGCGGTGCGGGTGATTCCCCTCACCGCCGCGCTGCAGGCCGTCGCGCTGATCGCCCTGGCGCTTCTCGCCGCCCATTCCGCGGTGTGGGTGCTCATCCTGCTCAGCGCGGTCGCCGGGTTCGGGATGCCGCCCGTGTCCGCCGCCGCCCGGGCGCTGTGGCCCCGCCTGCTGCCCGAACCGACCGAGCGTGGCGCGGCCTTCTCCCTTGATGCGATCGGCCAGGAGCTGGCGTGGACGACGGGACCGGTCATCGTCGGGGTCGTCGCCACCGCGGCGTCTCCCCGCGTGGCGATGTTGCTGGTCGCCGGCCTGACCCTCGCCACCAGCGCGCGCTTCACCGCCGCGGTGAGCGCCCTCGAGCTGGCCCCGTCTGAGCGGCCCCACCCGAGCCGGCGCACCCCGGCCAGCCCCATCACCCGACTCCTGTGGCCGGTCACGGTGCTGCTGGGGATGGAGCTCGGCGGCATCGAGGTCGCGCTGCCCGCCCAGGCCAGCCACATCTCCCACGCCTCCCTCAGCGGAGTGCTCATCGCCCTGTGGAGCATCGGATCGATGGCCGGCGGGGTCGCCTTCAGCGCCCACCACTGGGAGATGGCCCGTGAGCGGATGCTCGCCCTCCTGCTGCTGGCCAACGGGGTGCTGGTGCTGCCGCTGATCTTGTGTCACGGGCCGATCAGCACCGCGGCGGCCAGTCTGCTCACCGGGCTCTGCCTGGCTCCGGTGTTCTCCTGCGTGTCGAGCCTGATCGGGGAGCATGCGCCCGCCGAGGCGATCGCCCGCGCCTTCACCTGGAACACCGCCGCGACGGTGTTCGGGGTCGCGGCGGGGTCGGCCGTCGGTGGCGCGGTCATCTCGGCCGCCGGTGTTGGCGTGGGCTTTGCCCTGGCCGGCGGCGTCGGCGTGCTCGCCGGTCTCCTCGCCCTCCGGCTGGCCGTCAGCGTCCCGCGCATGGCGCCCGTCGCGCGACCGGACGCACCCGATGACGTCTCCCCTGAGGACGTCTC
>CAZZVR010000152.1:0-9863 GCA_964657595.1 Burkholderia sp. PAMC 26561
CGCGCCGGCGTCTGGTCTCACGGACCAGACGCCCCTCCCACGATTGGGTGGTGCTCGAGCGCCGGCGCGTCTACGCCATCCGGGACCGGCTGCGCCAGGTCTACGGCATCCCCTGCGCCCCGCCCCACGGAGACGGGCTGGCCGAGCTGATCCTCACCGTGCTCTCCCAGTCGACCAACGACCGCAACCGGGACGTCGCCTACCTGGCCCTGCGCGAGCGCTTCGGCACCTGGGCAGCGGTGCGCGACGCGCCGGTGGATGAGGTCGAGCTGGCCATCCGCCGCGGCGGCATCTCCAAGATCAAGTCCGCGCGCATCAAGGCGATCCTCGCGGCCATCACCGACTCAGAGCCCCGTCCCGGTGAGCTGGACCTCGACTGGCTGGCTGAGCGGACGGTGCCTGAGGCCCAGGCCTACCTGACCGCGCTGCCCGGGGTCGGCCGCAAGACCGCGGCGTGTGTCCTGCTCTTCGCCTACGGCATGCCCGACGTGCCGGTCGACACCCATGTCAGCCGCGTCGGCACGCGCCTCGGACTGTTCCGCCCCGGAGCGCCCTTCGAGGAGCTGCATGACGCGCTGTTGGAGATCACCCCACGCGGCCAGGAGCTCGAGCTGCACGTCAACCTGCTGCGCCACGGCCGGCGCACCTGCGCGGCCCGCAACCCGGACTGCGCCGATTGTGCGCTGCGCCGGATGTGTCCCAAGGTCGGCGTGGCAGAAAGTTCTGGCACCGAGGCCGCCCAGTAGGTAGGTTGATCGCGCACCGCCCGTCCAGACGGTCGGGCACCGAGCTTTGGGGGGTCTGAAAGCCTTGCCTACGCGGTTGAGAACTCGGCTGGAGCTGCTCTGCGCCCTGGGCATGGCGATCCTGCTCGCGACGGCCGGCTCGGCGTCCGCCGCCGGGACGTGGTCCTCTCCTCAGCAGGTGGACACCGCCCAGCAGCACAGCGTCAACAGCTACCTCCTGGACTGCACCTCCAACGCGCTGTGTGTCGGCGTCGACGGCTGCTCCCCGGCGGTGTCGTGTCCGGGCAACCTCGGTGCCAGCGGCGGTCCGGTCGTCTATCAGGCCTCCAGCCCGACGGCGGGAGACACGGGGTTCGCCTCGGCGTTCGGCTCGCCGTTCGGCAGCGGCTACGCCGCGCCGTACCTCACCTCCCTGCAGTGCCCGAGTGCCTCGCTGTGCCTGGCCAGCGCCTACAGCCCGGGTGATCCCAACACTGGCGATGATTCCGGAGACGACGTCGTTGTCTCAACCGACCCGGGCGCGGGCATCGACGGCTGGGTCTTCCAGGGTGTCGCCGAGGCCCCCGCCCAGCTGTCGTGTCCGTCCACCGGCTTCTGCGCGGGCGCCGCCGAGGACGGGAAGATCGCCTTCAGCTCGGACCTCAGGGGTGGGGCGGCGGCCTGGAAGGCGACGAGCCTCGGGGTGGAGATCATCGAGGTCGAGTGCGCCAGCGCCAGCTTCTGCGTCGCCTTCGACGACACGGGCGCGATCTGGACGTCCGGCGATCCGACCGGCGGCGCCTCGGCCTGGGTCAAGTCGGCGGCTCCCGCGCCGCTGGCGCAGGTGGGGAAGGCGTTCGACACCGGCGACGTCGATGACTCGACGCCGGTGGCCGAATACGTGTCCTGCACGGGTCCCGATCTGTGCGTCGCCAGCGATCCCGGCCAGGCCGGCGACGTCCTGGTCAGCACCGACCCCAGCGGATCGAGCGCCTGGACGCCGGTGAACGTCGGATCCTCCGCCATCTCGGCGGTCTACTGCCTGGCGGGCACCTCGGAGTGCCTGGCCGGGGACGCCAAGGGTGACATCGCCTCCAGCGACGCCGGGGCCAGCTGGACGGCGGTGACGACGCCCGACACCGCCGGAATCACCGACCTGACCTGCACGGGGCAGACGTGCTCGGCGACCTCCTACGGCGGGGATTACCCGCCGCTGCTGGCCGCCGTTCCGGCCGCCTCCGGCGCCTGGGCGTGGGGTGCGGTCTACGTCGATGACTACGACGCGCTGGTGTCGATCGCCTGCCCCGCCGCCGGCGAGTGCATCGGCACCGACGGCACCCGGTACTACAGCTCGGCCCACGCGCTCGCCGGTTCCTGGCGCACTCAGGTCCCTTTCGCCCGCCAGGATTCCCTCGACCTCGCCTGCTACTCCGCCAGCGGCTGCCTGGTGGCCGGGATCGATGCCGACAACGGCTTCACCGACGTCGGCGGCGGGGACCTCTACGCCTTCAGTCCGCTGGGGGGTGCGCACGGGTTCCGGGATATCGATCCCGGGGGCGGAAGCAACGTCGACTTCGTCACCTGCGCCCAGGGCGCCTGTGTCGCCGGGTTTCCGGGCAACTGGTTCGCCTCCTCTCATCCCGGGACCCGGAAGGGGTGGAAGCGGGTCGCCCATCCCCGCTTCGACGTGACCTGCCTGCACGCCAACTCCGCCTGTGTCGCGCTGGCCGACGCGCCGTTCCCCCAGGCCGCCGGGCACGACCTGCTCGTCGCCGCGCACCGAAGCGGTCCCTGGAAGGCGGAGGACATCGACCCGACGGGTTACATCTCCGGCCTCGCCTGCACGAGCGCGTCGGCCTGCGTGGTCGTCGACGAAGGCGGCAACCTGCTCGTCTCGACCCATCCCGGCGCCGGTCCTGCCAGCTGGCGGGTCAGCGACACCGATCTCAACGGCTTCAACGGCGTCACGTGCCAGAACGCGCGGCGCTGCGTGGCCGTCGACGACGACGGCGGCGTGGTGGTGGGCCGGCCGTGACCTGGCCATCCGCCGTGGTGGCATCTCCAAGATCAAGTCCGCGCGGATCAAGGCGATCCTCGCGGCGATCACCGACGCAGAGCCCCGGCCGGGTGAGCTGGACCTCGACTGGCTGGCTGAGCGGACGGTGCCTGAGGCCCAGGCCTACCTGACCGCGCTGCCCGGGGTCGGCCGCAAGACCGCGGCGTGTGTCCTGCTCTTCGCCTACGGCATGCCCGACGTGCCGGTCGACACCCATGTCAGCCGCGTCGGGACGCGCCTCGGCCTGTTCCGCCCCGGCGCCCCCTTCGAGGAGCTCCATGACGCGTTGTTGGAGATCACCCCGCGCGGGCAGGAGCTCGAGCTGCACCTCAACCTGCTGCGCCACGGCCGGCGCACCTGCGCGGCGCGCAACCCCGACTATGACCACTGCGCGTTGGTGCGGATGTGTCCGCGGGTCGGTGTCGACGTTCCGTCGCTCGGCTGACCTGAGCACCGTGCCGGGTGACAGCGCCGGCCCGGCACGACTTCGACCTCAACCCGCCGTGGCAGACCGGTGAAGGCCTGACCCTCAACTCCCTGCAGTGCCCCACGGCCGGCTTCTGTGCCGGCATCGTCAACTACGCCTACGCCGATGACGACACCGACGATTTCGACTATGACGTCGTCGTGTCGAGCAATCCGGCGGGTGGCGCGTGAACCTGGACCTTCCCCATCGGCGCTCACCCCAGCCCGGCCGCGCTGTCCTGTCCCAGCGCCTCGCTGTGCGTGGCCGGCCGTGTTCAGATCGAGGATGTGCCCGAAGATGAACGCGGTGAGCGATTGATCGGTCGCGGCTGGCCAGTCGACGGCGTGAAGATGGTTGGCTGGGAGCGGCTCACCAACCTGCAGCGATGCATCGAAACAGTGCTGGCCGATGATGTGCCGGGCGACATCATCGAGACCGGGGTCTGGCGTGGCGGGGCCACGATCTTGGCACGGTCACTTCTGCTGTGTCATGGCGCGGACAGTCGTCGGCGAGTCTGGGCCGCGGACTCGTTCGTAGGGCTGCCGGCACCTGATGCGAGCATTCTCCGACAGACGCAGGGGACGCTCACTACACGATCGACTTCCTGGCCGTGCCGCTGGATGCCGTCCAGCTCAATTTCGAGCGCTATGGCGTGTTGGACTGAAGGGGTGCGGTTCCTCAAAGGATGGTTCAGCGACACCTTGCCGACGCTCGGGGACGAGACTTGGTCAATTCTCCGCCTTGATGGCGATATGTACGAATCGACGTATGTCGCGCTGGAAGAGCTGTATCCGCGCGTCTCCTCCGGCGGCTTCGTCATCGTCGATGACTACGGCGCACTTGAGACCAGCCGGCAGGCCGTCACCGACTATCGCGCGAACAAGGACATCGACGAACCAATCCAGGAGGTTGACTGGACCGGGGTGTACTGGCGCAAGAGATAGCCAAGCCGTCAGGCATCAGCAGGTTGCTTCTCGTCGGTGGCGGCGCCCCAGCCGGGGTGGCAGGAGCAGCTTGCGGGGGGCACTGGAGGCCTCCCGTGGGTTGCGGCGGTCTCGCGCCGCTGCGCCTGGGCCCTCGACGATACTTTCTGATGCATGAGTCAGGGGAACGAACCGCCGCAATCTGCAACGATGCCCGCTGTCATGCCTGAGGAGACTGCTGCGCCGTCCGATGCTGAGGTCACCGACGACAGGTCAACATGGTTGACGGTGCAAACCATCCTGTACGGCAACGATCCCGAAATGCTGATCCGGTCCGGGGAGTCGCTTGCTCGATCAATCGAGCTAGCCGTTAAGGAGCGACTCGTTACTCGGTGCTGGTGGCACATCGGGGACTGCTCGCCGTCCGCTGTCCTCCGCAGGTCCCATATCGAACGGCTGGAAGCGATGTTCACTCCGATCTGGGGCCACATATCCGTTGATCTCTTCGGCAAGAATCTCGGTCACGGAGGCGGCCATAACGCTCTCTTTGAAAGACTCGACACGCCGGTCGTACTCATCGCCAACCCCGACCTGATCTTCGCGCCGGACACCATTTCTGCCCTGATGCGCCGGATGACTACTCGTGTTGGACTCATCGACGCAAGGCAGATCCCGCTTGAGCACCCGAAGGCCTACGAAGAGAAAACGGGAGAGACGAGCTGGGCCTCCGGCGCGTGCGTGCTCGCACGCACGCAGATGCTTCGCGAGATTGGAGGCTTCGATTCAACCTCGTTCTTCCTGTACTGCGACGACGTCGATCTCTCCTGGCGGGCAAGGTTGGCGGGCTATCACGTCGTATCAGAACCGGCGGCACGTGTCTTCCACGACAAGCGACTTGGCGAGGACGGGACGATCGTCGTGTCGGACGCAGAGCGTTACTACTCAGCCGAAGCGGGGCTCTTGCTCGCGCATAAGTACTCCAATCCCGGTCTCGTCGAGGAGATCCGCGAAGCGTTGGCCGCATCGCGTGACCCCGATCATCAGCGGGCGGTCGCCGAATACGACCGCCGCAAGTCCGACGGGCAGCTGCCGGATCCGATTGACACCGAGCACTCCGTGGCGCAGTTCCTCGACGGGGCATACGCAGTCCATCGCTTCTGACTGAGAACCAGATGTCGTACCGATTCATCTACGACGAGAAGGGCGTTTACGGCAATGTCGTCGGCCTCGTTCTCGAGCATGCAGCAGGCCGCGGGCTGCACCTCGATCTCGGATGCGGCTGGGGAGCGATCGCCGAGCCGCTGAGCGAGGCCGGTCTCACCTACGTCGGATTCGACATCGACGCCACTTCGGTGGCCGACCTCCAGAAACGTGGCTTTGAGGCGCATCGGCTTGACCTCTCAGATCCCGTTGCCGTCAAGCAGGTGCTGACTGAGGTGATCGCCGAGCGTCCTGTCAGCTCCATCACGATGATGGACATCCTGGAGCACATCACCACGGACGCGGAGATCCTCTGCGTGCTGAGAGAGTTGGTCGTCACGGGTGAGCCCGCCCCGCTGATCGTCAGTGTGCCTAATGTCGGCCACCTCGATATCGCGGCCAAGTTGATGGCTGGGCGCTGGGATTACACAGAGACGGGTCTGCTCGACTACACCCACATCCGCTTCTTCACCGACAGCGGGCTCACCCAGGCAATGGACCACTCGGGCTGGGCCCAGGTCGGGGCTGATGACTTCCGGCTGCCGGTCTCGGACCAGCATTTCCCCGAGACGAGTATCGTGCTCTCGCGCAAGAGCGCGCTTGGGGGGTTGCTCCAACAGGTTCGCGAGTCGGCGGGATACGGTGCCGCCGTCAATCAGTTTGTTCGCGCGTATCTGCCGGGGACCCCGAGGCCGAGCAGCCTCCATCACGACCGGTCCAGCGACGACGCGTGGCCGCTGACGGTGCTCGTTCGTACCCAGGGCCTCCGACCCCATACCCTGCGCGACACGCTGCTGTGCCTGCTGGCCCAGACCGTGCAGGATTTCGAGGTCATCGTGCTCGCGCACGACGTGACGGTGACGCAGCAGATCGAGGTCGAGCAGGCAGTCGTCGAGTTGCCCGCCTCCTTGCGCGAGCGCACCCGCGTGCTCGCCGTGGACGGCGGTGGCAGGGCGAGGCCCCTCAACCGCGGGGTCGAAGCCGCCCGTGGGGCATACATTGCCGTCCTCGACGATGACGACACCGTGTTTGCCCACTGGGTGGAGACATTTATGAGCCTGGCTCGTAAATCCCCGGGACGGTTGTGCCGAACCGTCGCGGTCTCGCAGCGGATCGGCTCGACCGACTGGTCCGACGGTCGTCCCGGCTTTCACACCGAGGGGCCGATCGAGCAGGAGTTTCCTAGTGAGTTCGACCTGTTCGCCCACCTCGCGCTCAACCGGACGCCGTTCATGTGCTGGGCCATCCCGCGCGCGCTGTTCTCAGAGCTCGGCCTGCGCTTCGATGACACGCTAAGCGTCTGCGAGGACTGGGACATCGTCATGCGCGGCTCCTTCATCTGTGGTGTTGCTAGCTCGGAGGAGACGGTGGCCAACTACCGCCGGTGGCAGGACGGCGTGGCGTCGCATCTTGCTCACGACCGCGCGGACTGGGAATCAGATGCTGAGCGGATCGTCGGGCGTCTGAACCAACAGCCAACCGTTCTGGCGCCCGGCGCAGCGCGGCGCCTGCGCGCGCTGATCTCGGCCGAGGAGTTGGCCGCAGCGCTGCTCAAGCAACGCGAAGAGCTGTGGGCTGAGCGCGCCGAGCTAGAAACCGAGCGTCTTGAGCTGCAATCTGCGTGGGAGCAAGAACGTGCACAGATGGTCCAAGACTACGTTGACCGGGGTGGCCTGCTGAGCGCATCCTGGCAACAGGCCGAGGCGCTCAGCCATCAGCTGTCGCAGGTGAGTGACATTTTGAACGACGTGACCGCCTCGGCGAGCTGGCGGCTGACCGCGCCGCTCCGCAAAGCCTTCGACACCGCGCGGGCTCAACTCAGCCGGTGACCGACGGGCGGCTTTGAGACGGACCGAGCAATGTCGCTGGGCTGTGTCCCGTCGAGGCAGACCCCTGTGCGACTGACTGCGGCCGCCGAGTCTCGCCTGCCGCAGTTTCGTCTACCATCCCGGCCGTGTCGGAGGAGCAAATTCGCGTTGTCGCGAACGATTTTCGCCGACAGTGGAGCGAGATTGCAGATGATGCGCTGGCTGCGGTTGACCGTGTCGGACGCAGCGGTTGGCTCATCCTGGGAGACGAAGTCGTTCAATTTGAGCAGGCTTTCGCCGAGTGGTGGGGCGTTCCGTACGCCGTTGGCGTGGCCAGTGGTCTGGACGCGATCGAGATTGCTCTACGTAGTGCGGGATTAAATGTCGGGGACGGCGTCCTCACCACCCCCCTCACAGCATTCGCCACGACCTTGGCGGTTATCCGCGCCGGTGGCGTGCCCGTCTGGTGCGACGTTGACGAGAGCGGCGGAATGGATCTCGCGCTTGCCGCGGAGGCGATCGCGGCGGATCCTTCGATTCGTTATCTCCTGCCGGTCCATCTCTATGGGCATCCCCTCGAGCCCTCGGCGCTGAAGCAGATCGTGGAACGGACGGGGGTGACTGTCATCGAGGACTGCGCGCAATCTGCTGGAGCGACGCGCGACGGACGTCCCACCGGAATCTCCGGTGTGGCTGCGGCTACGAGCTTCTATCCGACGAAGAACGTGGGAGCGCTCGGCGACGGTGGAATGATGTTGACCACGGATCGCGTTATTGCTGAACACGCCCGGCATCTCCGCGATTACGGTCAGTCCACCCGTTACGTCCACGACACCCTTGGTCTCAACAGTCGGCTCGATGAGCTCCAAGCTGCTGTTCTTCGCACCGCTGTGCTTCCGCGGCTACCAAAGTGGCTTGAACGACGAGCCGAAATCGCCGATCAGTACCTGACGCACCTCGCCGACCTCGGTCTGCCGATGAGGCCGATGGTTCCTCTGGGCGGCAGGTCTGCGAATCATTTGTTTCCGGTAGAGCTCATCGACGATGCTCCGGATGAGCTGATCGGCCGACTCCGCGTGGCCGGAGTGCTGGCGGCGCGGCACTATCCGTTCGTCTGCCAGGATCAGAAAGCCACGACAGGTATCGGCTACACGTTCGGAGGGGACGTCCCTGTGGCTCGGCGGCTCGCCGCTCGCGAGCTATCCCTCCCAATCCATCCGTTCCTCAGTGACGATGACGTCCGTTTCGTCGTCGACGCGTGTAGAGATGCCATGAATGCTTGAGACCACCAACGCATTGGTCGTTCCGATATATCGCAACGCCAACACCATTCCCGCCCTACTCGATGCCATCAGTGAGCTGGCGGACGAGTGCGATGGTGACTTCCAAGCCGTGTTCGTCGTCGACGGGAGTCCTGACGACTCGCTCGGGCTGCTCGCTCAACTCCTGCGCGGCTGCGGCTTTCAGTCCCGCTTGATCGAGCTTTCCCGCAATTTTGGTTCCTTCGCCGCTATCCGAACGGGCCTGTCGGTTGCGCAGGCACGATATATCGCAGTCATGGCGGCGGATCTCCAGGAGCCACCTGAGCTCGTCAGTACATTTCTCTCGCGGTTACGCAGCGGCGAGGTTGACGTAGTGGCGGGCGAACGCCGAAGCCGGAGCGATCGGGGCGATAGCTTCTCGAAGATCTACTGGCGTCTGTACAGCCGGTTCGTCGTCCCGGACATCCCCCCCGACGGGGTCGACGTCTTTGCCTGCACGGCCGAGGTGCGCGACGTCATCTGCTCCCTCGAGAGCGTCCACACTTCGTTGGTGGCCCAGCTGTTCTGGGTGGGTTTCCGTCGGGAGTTGGTCGGCTACGACCGGCGGCCCAGCGAGCAGCCCAGCGGATGGACCTTCTCGAGGAAAGTTCGCTATCTGCTCGACAGCGTCTTCGCCTTCACCGATCTGCCGGTCCGGGCCCTGTGGGGCGCTGGTGTCATTGGTCTCATCGTCGCCGTAGGAGTCGCGATCGCTGTTCTCATCGCGCGTGCCATCGGCGCAATCAGCGTGCCGGGCTACGCGGCGACGGTCATCATCGTCGTTTTCTTCGCCAGTCTCAACCTGCTCGGACTCGGGATCGTCGGTTCCTATGTCTGGCGGGCGTACGAACTTTCAAAGGGCCGGCCCGGTGCAATTGTGCGAGGGTCCGTCGAGTTCTCCGGAGCGCCCTCAGATGACTGATGCGTTAATTCATGACCGCGCACTCTGCGAGAGCGCACACGTCGGGGACGGCACGCGGATCTGGGCTTTCGCCCACGTACTCCCTGGGGCGGTGATCGGCTCTGACTGCAACATCTGCGACGGGGTCTTCGTCGAGGACGACGTGGTCGTGGGAAACCGCGTGACCATCAAGTGTGGGGTGCAGCTCTGGGACGGCATCCGGCTCGAGGATGACGTCTTTGTTGGTCCCAACGCAACGTTCACCAACGACATGTATCCCCGCAGTCGGGCCTGGCAGGCCGAGCATCCGACCACCGTCGTGCGGGCTGGCGCGTCGATCGGAGCGAACGCGACGATCCTCCCAGGTGTGGAAATCGGACGCGGGGCGATGGTCGGCGCCGGCGCGGTCGTTACCCGGTCTGTTCCTCCCCATGCCGTGGTCGCTGGGAACCCCGCACGAATCCACGGCTACCGCGGAACCAG
>CAZZVR010000153.1:0-9628 GCA_964657595.1 Burkholderia sp. PAMC 26561
TTCACGGCAGCACCCGCACCGTCCGCGTGAGCGTCGTGGTGTTCTGTGTTCGGTCCGAGACGGTGGCGCTCAGCGTGTAGACCCCGGGCCTGGCATAGATGTGGGTCTGATGGGCCAGCTTGGCCGTGGTGGTCGGCTTGGTCCCGTCGCCCCAGTTGACCGTCACGGATTTGACGCCGCTGGCCCGTGCGCCCGCCTCGGTGGGGTTGGGCGGGTCGACATCGGCCAGGCTGAGCTGCTGGATGGCAGCGACCCGGGGCGCTCCGGTCAGCCGCAGGCGGAGCCGGGGGGCGAAGGTGTCGACCACGAGGGTGCCCGGGCCGGAGGTCACGACGTTGCCCACGACGTTCGCGGCGCTGAGGCCCCAGGAGTAGGTGCCGTCGGTCAGCGCACCGAGTTGCTGGGAGGCGTTGGTCGTCTGGGCGACCTGGTTGCCGTTGAGGCTGACGCTGTAGGTGACCTGGCCCCAGTACTCAAAGGCGGGCTTCCAGGCCAAGGTCGGTTGGTTGACGTTGGCGTAGACCGTGGCGGGGGTGAGCGAGGACCGGCTCTCAGGGGTGTAGAGCTGCGCGGTGTCGATGGCGAGGGATCCCGCGGCGCCCTGGACCCAGGCGGCGACCCCGTCGCCACGACCGTCGCCCGCCAGCGCCAGTCCGTCACCGGGCTGGATGGTGCCGCCGACGACAGAGGACAGCACCACCGGCGCCCCGAGGGTGACCCCGTCGGGCGCCAGGGCGAGCTCGACCTGGGACAGGCCGTTTCCGCTGTCCTGATCCCAGGCCAGCGCGGTGATGGTGGTGCCGAAGGTGGCGGGCACCGCGTCAGGGTCAGAGGCGTCGGGGGTTGGGTCAGCCGAGGCGGCGTTCCCGGCGGCGCCGTTGTTGGCCAGTGCGGTGACGGCGATGCCGAAGGGCGCGGCGGTGCCCGGCGTCGGGGTGGTGGCGACGGTGGCCGTGGGGGACGGAGTCGTCGGCGTGGTGGTCGACGCAGTGGCCGCCGTCGTCGTGGTCGACGGAGTGCTCGGCGTCGTCGTCGTCGTGGTCGTGGAGGTCACGGGACCCGTGGTGGTGGATGTCTGGGTCGCGGTGGTCGTCGTGGTGGAGGTCTGGGTGGTCGCGGTCGGCGAGATGGGACTCGTCACGGTGATGGGCGCCGGCGTGGTCGTGGTGACGTTTCCGTTGACCGCGGTGATCAGCCCGCGACCGAACTCGCTCATCGCCACCTGGGGCTGGATGCCGTTCTGAGCCGAGGACGTGACGGCGTCGATCGGGGTCGCCGTCTGGGTCTGTTCCGCCACCAGCCGGGTGAGCATGGCGCGGGTCTGGGTCCCGCCGCCGTTCCGGAAGGTCTCGCTGAACACGATGTCGGGGTAGGAGGAGTCCCCGCCGGAGGCGATGTCCGGCGCCGTGGCCGCGACCTCGGACTGCCCGTTGTAGCTGGAGACGTCGTCCTGTTCGACCTGGACCGACGTGCGGGTGCCATCCACGCGACGTGAGTAGACGTGGCCGCCCTCACCCCAGGCGACGATGCCCACGCCGTCGGAGGCGGCGACCACGCTGGGTGCGTCTGACCCGGTGCCGGCCACATCGCCCGCGTTGGCGTTCATCGCCTCGGGGCTGGCTGGGGACCAGCCCGATCCGTCGAAGTACTGGACATCGAGGTCGTCGCCGGACGGCGTGCTGTCGGCGTAGGCCAGATACCCCACGCCGTACAGGTTCATCGCGATGGCCGGGTCCGACGCGCCGGCGGCCAGCTGCGTGGGGCTGCTCAACCCCTGGTTGGCACTCAGCGCGTCAGCGGCATAGAGGTTGCCCCCGGAGATGAAGGCGACCAGCAGTTGGCCGCCGTTATCGGCGCTGATCACCGGCTGAGACGCGCTGGTCAGCGCACCCGTGTCGAGCTGGACCGGGCTCTGGAAGGCCCCGCCGAGCAGTCGCGCGAGATAGACGTGGCTGATCCCGCCGCTGGTGGCCGTGTAGACCAGCCCACCGGTGCCGTCCCGTGCCACCGCGAGGCCGCCGAGCGTCACGGTCTCCAGTCCGCCCGTGAGCTGCTGGGGGGCGGCGGTGGTGTACTGGGCCGGGGCCGGCGCGACGATGATGAGCGCGGTGGCGAGCACCCCGAGCAGGCAGGCGGCCCAGGCCCACGTGCGGCGCACGCTGACCCGGACGGCTGTCACTTTCGGTGAAACGGAATACACGGGGTTCGAGCGCCCCCGCAGGCGCTCTGGCGGCTCATGCGGGTCCGGCGGTTCGGGGTCTGAAACGGCTGAGCGCCGCTCGAGTTGCGCTCGGGCCCCGCACCCGGCGTGTCGCCTAGCGGTCCTTGAGGAAGGACGGGATGTCGATCTCGTCGTCGCGGATCTCCAGGCTCGAGCGCTGGCGATCGTCGAGCGAGACATCTCCGCGGTCACGCCGGCCGGGTCGCTCCGGGCTCGGGCTGGGCCGGCGCGGGACGTTGCCCCCGCCGCCGCCACCGCGATCCTGATCGAAGCCGGTGGCGATCACCGTGACGCGGACCTCGTCGGACATGCCGTCGTCGATCACCGACCCGAAGATGATGTTCGAGTTGGTGTCGGCCGCCGACTGGACGATCTCCGCCGCCTCATTGACCTCGAACAGGCCGAGGTCGTGGCCCCCGGTGATGTTGAGGAGAATGCCAGTGGCGCCCTCGACGGACTGCTCGAGCAGTGCCGAGGAGATGGCCTGCTTGGCGGCCTCGGCGGCGCGGTTCTCACCGGCGGAGGTGCCGATCCCCATCAGCGCCGTGCCGGCGTTCTGCATGATCGTGCGCACGTCGGCGAAGTCGACGTTGATGAGGCCGGGAATGGTGATGAGGTCGGTGATGCCCTGGACGCCCTGGCGCAGCACGTTGTCGGCCTCACGGAAGGCGTCGAGGATGGTGGTGCGACGTTCGACGATCGCCAGGAGTTTCTCGTTGGGGATCACGATCAGCGTGTCCACGTACTCCTTGAGCTTGTTGATGCCGTCCTGCGCCTGGCGCCCACGCTGGCTGCCCTCGAAGGAGAAGGGGCGCGTGACGACGCCGACGGTCAGCGCGCCGATCTCGTTCTTGGCGATGTCGGCGATCACCGGAGCCGCGCCGGTGCCGGTGCCGCCACCCTCGCCGGCGGTGACGAACACCATGTCGGCGCCCTTGAGCGCCTCCTTGATCTCGTCGCGGGACTCGGCGGCGGCGCCCTGGCCGACCTCGGGGTTGGCCCCGGCGCCGAGCCCGCGCGTCAGGTCATGGCCGATGTTCAGCTTGATGTCGGCGTCGCACATGGCGAGCGCCTGGGCATCGGTGTTGGCCGCGATGAACTCGACGCCCCGCAGACCCGCGTCAACCATGCGGTTGACGGCGTTGGTTCCACCGCCGCCGACGCCGACGACCTTGATGACTGCGAGGTATGAGCCGCTGCTTTCCATGGTTTCTTTCGTCCGACCCTCGATGTAGCGTTGAGCGTTTCTGAGCCCGCCGCCTGGCACGGGAGTTTTGCACGTTACGCGCAGGTGTTCTTCGCCGTCAACGCGCACGGCCCCAGCGCAAGAATTCTTTCAGATCGCGGAACCCTCCAGCACCGGGCGAGAGTCTCGATCAAGCTGCCGTCAGCCTCGACCTGAGGTTGAGGGTTCGTCTTTGCCGCCTCCCGTCCGGCCTGACCGGACGCAGGTCGGGGCCGACCAACCTGGGCGGGTCCGTCCGGGCGGGCGCCCCCCGAGCCCGCGGCCGCTCATCCGTTCCCGGTGCCCGCGGCCGGCCGGTCCGGGGCGCTGACGTCGATGTAGGAGGCACCGGCGGAATCCGAGCTGGCGAGGACGGCGTCCGCGGCGGCCCACTTGGCCGTTAGCTGGGTCGTGTCGCCGAAGTACAGCACCGGACCGTTGCGCAGCTGGACGGCGATGCCGTGGTGGCTCGTCGACCGGGCGCTCGCGAGATGACTCGACA
Source organism: Burkholderia sp. PAMC 26561 (assembly GCA_964657595.1). Taxonomy (GTDB): domain Bacteria; phylum Actinomycetota; class Thermoleophilia; order Solirubrobacterales; family Solirubrobacteraceae; genus Palsa-465. Next base: position 3,949 of record CAZZVR010000153.1, read on the forward strand.
GCTGATACGGCGCCGCCCGGAGGACGGCGAGCGCGGCAAGACTCCCGGCCGTGGTGACGCGGTTGCCCGCGGTGTCGGGTGCGAGCGACAAGCTCGGCAGCCCAGCCGTGGCGTCCCGGGGCAGCAGCAACCCAGCGCCGTCCACGGCCACCCGACGCCCGCCGGAGGTCACCGTGGCCAAGGGGATCTGCTGGTTGACCGCGATGGTGACGCCGTGGGGGAAGTGGGTGGAGACCCGCAGGCCGGCGATATGGGGAAAGCCCGAGACCGCGCTCTCCAGCTTGGCGGTCGAGACGTCGAGGGTCGTCATGGTGACCGCCTCGTTGGCCAGCGCGGCACGGATCTCCCCGGCCTGGGCGCCGGCCACGCCGGTCACCTGGACCTGCTTGATCGCCACCAGGCTCGAGGAGCGCACATACAGCCACGCTCCGAGCAGGAGGAGCCCGGCGACGAGCACCGCGACGACGCGTCGGATGGTCAGCCGCGGGAGGCTGAGCCGGGGCAGGCCACGCAGACGGCGGGCGGGGACGGCGGTGCTCACCGCCGCCTCCAGCGCTCGGGCAGCGGAACGGGGCCGAGGGCCTGGACCTCGGGCTCGAGCTCGACGCCGAAGCGCTCGCGTACCCGGTCGGCCCCCGCCTCCATCAGGGCGACGACGTCCGCGGTGCTGGCACCGTCGACGTTCTCCACGAAGTTGGCGTGCTTGACCGAGAAGCCGGCGCCCCCCACGCGCAACCCGCGACAGCCGGCCGCGTCGAGCAGCTGACCCGCACTGCGGCCCTCGGCGCGAGGGTCCTGGGGATTCTTGAACGTCGAGCCGAAGGTCTTGATGCCCGCCGGCTGTGACGCCGTGCGCCGCGACCGGAACTCGGCCATGGTGGCCCTGATCGACCCGGGGTCAGCCGCGGTGAGCGCGAAGCGCGCCCGGGCCACCACCTCACCGCGACGCAGGTTCGAGTGACGGTAGGCGAAGTCGAGCTGGTCGGGCGTGCGTCGCTCGGTTCCGCCGGCGCTGACGACGTCGATCCACTCGAGCGGGTCAGACAGCGCACCGCCGTAGGCGTTGGCGTTCATCCGCACCGCGCCGCCCACGGTGCCGGGAATCGAGACTCCGAACTCCAGGCCCGAGAGACCCGCCTGCGCGGCTGCCGCCGCCACCGCGGGCAGGCGCGCACCCCCGCCGCAGGTCACGTGCGGGGCGCTGATCTCCGTGGCGGAGAGGGACTTGTCGAGTTTGAGGGTCAATCCAGAGACGCCATCGTCGGCAACCAGTAGGTTCGACCCCGACCCCACGACCCCTACCTCCAGCTCGGCCGAGGCCGCCCAGCTCAGCAGCCGCTCGAGGTCGGCGACGCTGCCCGGCCGCGCGAAGAACGCGGCGTGACCACCCGTGCGGACCGTGGTCAGGCGGGCGAGCGGGAAGTCGCGCTGGACGCTGTCGGGCGGCTCGAGCACCGGCGCGGAGGTTAGTCAGTGCAGCGGCGGGTTCAGGCTGGCCGGACCCACGGGTCAGGCCGGCGTGACCAGCGTCCGCCCGACACCGTCGAGGTTCCCCGCGCCCATGAGCAGACACAGGTCACCGCGGCGCAGGGTGCGCTCGAGCCACACCTGGAGGTCGGCCAAGCTGGGCATCCAGGCGACCGGCCGACCCTCGGCGGCGTCCGCCGCCGCTGCCGCAACGAGGTGTCCGTCGACGCCGGGGAAGTCCTCGGCCCGCTCCCGCGCCGGGTAGATGTCGGTGACGGCGATGACGTCAGCGCCGCTGAGGGCTCGGCCGAAGCCGTCGGCCAGTGCCTGGGTGCGACTGAACAGGTGGGGTTGGAAGACGGCGACGAGCCGGGCCGGCTCGAGTGACCGCGCCGCCTCGATGTCCGCCGCGAGTTCGGTGGGATGGTGGGCGTAGGAGTCATACACCCAGGCGCCGCTGGGCGTGGTCCCGAGCCGCTCCATGCGCCGCTTGGCGCCGGCAAAGGTGGCGAGTGCGGCCACTGCCGCTCCGGGCTCGACCCCGGCGCAGACCGCGGCGGCGAGCGCGCCGGCTGCGTTGACCGCGTAGTGGCGGCCGGGCACCGCCAGCGTCACCCGGTGACCGCGCCAGGCGAAGGCGGTCCCCGCGGGCCCCGCCTCCACATCGGTGGCGTCGTAGGCCAGCAGCCCCCCGGCCCCGGCGGCGAGGGCCGCCAGCTCGGGGCGGTCCCAGACGATCGCCAGCCGCGCCCGGCTCATGAACTCCGTGAAGGTCGCGTCGAGATCGAGCCGCGATGTGTAGGTGGCGTGGTGGTCGAGCTCGGCGTTGGTGAGCACGGCGATCTCCGGCTCGAAGTTGAGCAGCGAGCGGTCGGACTCGTCGGCCTCGATGACCATCCAGGCTCCCTCCCCCCACTCGGCGTTGTGGCCGCTGGTGCGCAGTTCGCCACCGATCATGTACGCGGGATCCATCCCGGTCTCACGGAGGATGTGGGTGATCATGCTCGTCGTGGTGGTCTTGCCGTGCGTGCCGGTCACCGCGAGCAGCCGCTTGTGCGCGGCGAACTGGGCCAGCAGCTCCGAGCGGTGCAGCTCCCCGCCACCACCGGTGCCGCGGGCGGCGACGCGCTCGGGATTGTCGGCGCCGATGGCGCTGGAGTAGACGAGCTCGGCCCCGGCGGGGACGTTCTCCGAGCGGTGCTCGCCCACGATCGGGTCGATCCCGGCGGCGCGGACGTCGCGCAGGTAGGCGCTCTCGGCCCGGTCCGATCCGGTCACCGTCGCGCCCAGACGCCGGGCGATCACCGCCAGACCGCTCATGCTCGCCCCGCCGATGGCGGTGAAGTGCAGCCGGCGCCCGGACCAGTCCGGATCGCCGGCGCCGGAGGTGGGCGCGCTCACGCGCAGATCAGCACGACGACCGGGATCCTGCGGTCGCGCGCCCCCTGCCCATCGGGGATCGTCATGGAACGGTTGATGGGCGCTTGAACCGACATCGATATCTGCCGATAACGGTACCGATGCTCACCACCCGTCGCCTCTCCCTCCCCGTCCTGGCAGCTGCCTCGATCTGCCTCGTCGCCGCCCTGTGCGCCCTCGGGCTCGTCTCCGGTGCCGGCACCGGCACCGCCCGTGCGGCCAACGCGTTCACCAGCCAGTGCACGGTCGCGCGCGGGCCCGCCACGCGTGACCGCGCCAATCCGCTGATGCTCCACCCGGCGCCGACCGGCGGTGACGTGCTCTCAGGTGCCCACTTCTTCATCGCCGGCCCGGCGCGGGGCACCGCCGCCGGGGCCATCGCCCAGATCCTCGGGATCGGCGTCGGACAGGCGCTGTCGGCCGGTCAGCCCCTCGGCGGGCTCTCGGACTCGCTCTCCTGGCCGGCCTTTGAGCGGTCGACCGTCGCCCGGCAGGTCCACCAGCAGTCGGTGGGCAGCGCCAACGACATCGCCCTGCTGGAGAAGATCGCCAACGAGCCGACGCCGCTGCGCATCTCCAGCTTCTCAGGCGGCGGCTCCCCGGCGGCGGTCTACACCCAGACGCGCAAGTTGTTCTGCACCGTCCTCCGAGCCGACCCGGGCACGGTTCCCATCATGACCACCTACTTCGCCCACCCCGAGCTCGGCGGCTGCTCGACCACCGCCCAGATCGACGCCGACGCCCCACGCTTCCGCGCTCAGATCAACGCCATGGCCGCGGCGATCGGACGCCGGCCGGTCGCCCTGTTCCTGGAACTCGACGCCGTCGGCTCCTCCAGCTGCATGGCCGCCAAGGGCGCCCTCCCGGCCTGGGAGTCGCTCATCCGGTACGAGGCGCTGACGCTCGAGGCGCTCCCCCATACCGCCGTGTATCTGGAGGGGGGCTACTCGGACTCCAACAACGCCGTCTACGCAGCCCGGCTGCTCAATCACATGGGCATCCGCCAGGTGCAGGGCTTCTACACCAACGACACCCATCTGCAGTGGACCTCTCACGAGCTCCGCTACGCCCGCGCTGTCTCCCGGCGGACGGGGGGCGCCCACTTTGTCATCAACACCTCCGGCAACGGTCGCGGCCCGGTGCTCAACCCGCACCCGAGAACCCAAGGCGTCGAGGACCTGTGCAACCCGCCCGGCCGCGGGCTCGGCGTCCCCGACACCACCACGCCCGGGCTTGACCCCCACCTCGACGCGCTGCTCTGGGTGGTGCCGCCCGGCAACAGCTCCGGTCCGTGCAACGGAGGCACCGCCAGCGGCACCTTCTGGCTGGCCCGGGCCGAGGAGCTGGCCGCCAACGCCAACGCGCAGCTCGGGCCGGGGTATCCCTCTCGGCCGTTCTGACCCGCACCCCCGCCGCCGCGGTTAGGATGCCGCGGACACGGTGGTAGCTCGGCGCGTCCTGGAGGGGAAATCCATGCAACTGTTGAAAACCGGCCGGTGGCGGCGCACCGCGGTCCCGTCGCCGGCGCTGTGGGTCGCCCTGATCGGCACCCTCGTCGCGTTCGGCCTGAGCCACACCACACAGGCCCGCGCCGCCGGCCTCGGCAGTGCCCAGTGCGCCGACCCGCAATATCCGGCCGCGCGCAATCCCGCCAATCCGCTGATGATCAGCCCGGCTCCGCCCGCGACTGATCCCCTGGAAGGCGCCAATCTGATGGTGCTCGGCCCGACCCATGGCGTCGCCGCGGGAGCCATCGCCCAGCTCCTGGGTGCCGATACCAATGTGACCCTGGGGAGCCCGCTGACCAGCTTTCCCGCCAGCGAGTCCTGGACGACCTTCGCCAACACCGTGGCCGGTGAGCTGCCGACCCAGCCGACCAGCGTCCAGACCCAGGTGGGACTGCTGGAGAAGATCGCCCGTGAGCCCTCGGCCGTGCGGATCTCCGCCTACTCCGGCGGCGGTTCGCCGACTGCGGTCTACGCGCAGGTGCGCAAGCTGTACTGCTCGGTGCTCAGCGCCGATCCCGGCAGCGTTCCGATCATCTCCACCTACTTCCTCCACGCGGTGCTCGGCGCTTGCTCGAGCACCGCCCAGATCGACGCCTACGCCCCCCGGTTCCGGGCCCAGATCAACGCGATCGCCGCGGGGGTGGCCGACAACCCGGCGGTCTTCGTCGCCGAGGCGGACGCCACGGGGTCCTCCTCCTGCATGGCCAAGCAGGGCTCGCTGGGAGCCTGGGAGTCGTTGATGCGCTACGAGGATCACACGCTGGAGGCGCTGCCCCACACCGCGGTCTACATGGAGGGCGGCTACTCGGACGCCAATAACCCCGCCTACGCGGCCAAGGTCCTGAACGCCGCGGGAGTGCGCCAGATCCAGGGCTTCTTCACCAACGACACCCATTTGCAGTGGACGAGTCATGAGCTCGCCTACGCCAAGGCGGTCTCCAAGCTCACCGGTGGCGCGCACTTCATCATCAACACGGCCTCCAACGGTCGCGGTCCGCTGCTCAACCCGCACCCCCGGACGGAAGGGGTCGAGAACCTGTGCAATCCGCCCGGCCGGGGCCTGGGGATCCCCGACACCACCGACCCGGGTCTCAGCCCCGACCTCGACGCGCTGTTGTGGACCTCACCGCCGGGGAACAGCAGCGGCACCTGCAACGGCGGGACCGCCAGCGGCACCTTCTGGGTGGCCGGAGCCGAAGCCCTGGCCGCCAACGCCAACGCCCAGCTCGGTCCGGGATACCCCTCTCAGCCCTTCTAGTGTCGTGAGTCACACATTCGACGGCAGC
>CAZZVR010000154.1:0-9514 GCA_964657595.1 Burkholderia sp. PAMC 26561
CGGCGACGTCGACCGCGACCACCACGACCAGCTCGGCGTCACCGACGGTGACCACGACCTCGACGACCGCCGCCCAGCATCCGGACTTCCCGGCGCACGGCACCGCCGCCCACGAGAGCGCCGAGAAGGCCGTGACCGGCCCTGCCGCGGCGAAGGCCCAGGCGGCTGCCGTCAAGGCGGCCGGAGGCGGAACGGCCGGCGCGGTGACCACTGACTACGAGGGCACCAACTACGAGGTGACCGTCACGAAGGCCAACGGGACCAAGGTCGATCTCCACCTCGACTCCTCCTTCACGGTCGAGCAGTTCGGCGGTGGCCACGACGGTCACGGCGGTCCGAATGACAACGACACCTACGGCTCGACCTCGGGCTCGAGCACCACGGGCGTCACGGGCGCCTAGGCGCATCGGTTCTCCGGGGCCGGCCTCTCGCCGGCCCCCCACCGGTTCCCGGGGCCGGCCACGCCGGTTCCTGGGAGCCTCGACACCGACGCGGGCACCTGCCCGCTGGGGTCAGCGCGGCGGCGAAGCCGGGGCCTAGTCGAGCGTCGGCAGCTCCGCATCGCGGACCCGGTCGGGCTGAGCTCAGAGCGCGTGGCCGCGGCGAGATCCTCGGCGCTGACGTTCTGGGGGTGATGACAGGCGGCCAGGTGGCCGCCGGGGTGGGCGGTGAGCCGCGGCTCCGCGGTGCGACAGATGTCGCTGGCGTAAGGGCAACGCCCGGGGAAGCGACACCCGGGCGGCGGGTCGATCGGACTGGGAACCTTGCCTTCGGCGGTGGTGCGCACCCGCGCACGGTTCTGTTTCAGGTCCGGGATCGGGATGGCCCAGAGCAGCGCCTGGGTGTAGGGGTGGATCGGCCTGCTGTAGAGCTCCTCCGAAGGGGAGAGCTCAACCATCTTGCCCAGGTACATGACGGCGATGCGGTCCGAGACGTGACGTGCGACCGAGAGGTCATGGGCCACGAAGATGTAGGAGAGGCCCAGATCATCCTCGAGGTCCTCGAGCAGGTTGATGACCTGGGCCTGGATCGACACGTCGAGCGCCGACACCGGCTCGTCAAGGAGTATCAGGCGCGGGTTGACCGCAAGCGCTCGGGCGATGCCGATGCGCTGGCGCTGGCCACGGGAGAACTCGTGCGGGAAGCGTCCCATATACTCTCGGCGCAGGCCGACGCGGTCGAGCAGGCTGGCACTCTCAGGCTCGATCTCGCTGCGCGGGACGCCGCGCAGGCTAGCAACGTGGCGAGGATCTGGGAGATGCGCTTGCGCGGGTTCAGCGACGCTTGCGGGTCCTGGAAGACCATCTGCATCTCGCCGCGAATCGGCTTCATCTGCCTCCGCCGCGCAGCAGCACACGTCCAAGGGACGACGTGTCGACGTAAAGCCCCGCCATCAGTACGGCCGCGAGCGGTCTTCCTCAAGTGCACGATCGGTCGTCCCAGCCGGATGCGGCTCCGCGGTCCGGAGGTGCGCGTCGATGACCTCGAGGAACGAGTCTGGCGCATCTCTGGCCCCGCTGGTGCGGTGGACGACGATCTCGTCTTGGTCCAGGTCGTGACCGCCCACCTCGACCGCCATCTCGCGACCGTCGGTGAGCTTCAAAGTGGCGTGCTCGCGCATGGCAGGAGTGTGGCACCGCCAGCGACAGTCAGGCAAACCCAACCGAGTGACGCTCGGTGACGCTTCGAGGGACATTGGGGACATTGCGAGGGGACGCTTCGAGCCAAAAGCATCTTGTGCGTACGGTCTGGTCCTGCTGCCGTTTGCTTGCAGAGAGGAGCGTGAGGGGCGCGCGCGAGAACCATCATCGAGCGGAGCGAGATCCCAAGCTTGGTGATCGGCGCGCGAGGAGGCCGCTGGCACCCTGGGTCGTGCTTCTCACTCGTTCCCAAAGTCGAGTCAGTCGCCGATTACGGTTGACCTCAGTCTTCGACTTCGCGGGGAGCACGAGCATCCCGCACCGGCGATCTAGGCAACTGTATGCGCCGGTGGCCTGGCGTCACTGGATTCGTGACAACGCGATGGTCCGAGGTCGACCATCTGGAGCGGGAAAGTGATCACCCCATCACCGCGACCGCGGTGGCTGCTCTGGCACGGACCAATGACCTCGAGCCTGCGGCTCAGCTGGCCGCTTTTGCGGCAAAGCAGTGGTCTCGCGTTTGGCGATGAGCAGGTCGATGGTCGCCCTGCTCGCGCAGCCCTCCTTTCCGGACGGCACAGGCATCGTTCTCCTCAGGTGTCGCTGCCGGACCGTACGGAGAGCAGGAGCCTCGTTGAGAGTGCCGCCTGGGCGACGGTGCAGCACCGGAGCGACGGCGAGCGAGCGTCTTGAGCGAGCCGCTAGCAACCCAGGTTGACAGGGCGACACGCGTCAACTAGGGTTGACAGCATGGTCGCGCAATCAACCGAGATTCCCGATGATCCAGTCGACGCGCTTGCAGCCGTCGGTGCGCTACGGCGCCTCGCCGATCGTGTCGAGGACGCGGCCGTCAGCCGCGCCATCGACGATGGCTGGACCTGGGCCCAGATCGCCGAAGCCCTGAGCGTCACCCGCCAGGCAGTGCACAAGAAGCATGCGCGGCGCCTCGCAATCAACCATCACCAAGGAGGCTGACCCATGTTCGAACGATTCACCACCGACGCGCGCGCTGCGGTTCAAGCCGCAGTCAACGACGCGAGGGCCGCCGGTCAATCGACCGTTGAGGCAGAGCACCTCCTCCTCGCTCTGACGACAAGCCCCGAGCTGCAATCCCTCGGTCTTGATCGCGAGCAGCTTGCCGAAGCATTGATCGCAGAGGAGCGCCACAGCCTGGCGGCGGTCGGACTCAGTACCGAGCAATATCAACACGCTGCCCCCCGGACGCAGCAACCGCCGTTCGGCGCCTCCGCCAAACTCGCACTCCAACGCGGGGTCAAGCTGGCGCAGCAACACGGCAGTCGACAATTTCGCTCCCAGGAACTCCTGGAAGGGGTACTCGCCGCCGAACACGGCCGGATACCACGCGCCCTCGATCTCGCCGGCATCGACGTCGCCGAGCTTCGCAGCCGCATCTGACACCGCCCCTCCCAGACTGCCCATTCCACGAAGCTTCGGGCGTGACGATTGAGTTCTGCTCTTCTGTCGGACCGTCGCCGGCCGGTTGGACTACCGGCAGTCCACGGCGACCGCGAGAGCTGAGCAGATCTCGCGCATCCGCGCGTCGGCAAGTCGTCCCAGGCGCTCGACGAGGAACGCGAGGGAGATGCTATCAACCGAGTCGAGGTTCACCGCGCAGGGTTGCGGAATAGGGTCTGAGTCGGGATCGAGCAGCACTTCGCTGGGCAGCGAGCGGATCGTGGTGGTGCACGGCGCGATGAGGGTGCGGCGCAGTCGCGGGATCGCGACGTCGCGGGAGAGCACGACGACCGGGCGTCGGCCGATGTGCGGAAGCTCGCTCCACCACACCTCGCCGCGCGCGGGAGTGGCGCTCACGAGGCGGCCGCAGCGTCGCGAAAGGACGCCAGGTCCCCCCAGGCGTCGGGCTCTGTGAGCGGGTGATCGTCGTAGGCGGCGTAACCGGCATCCACGACGGCGGCACGGTTGACCGCAAGAAGCGCGCCGAGGGCCTCGTCGACTAGCGCCGCGTCGGTCAGACCTGACCGCAGATGCCGAGCGTCCTCAAGCAGCCCTGAATCGACGGTGGTGCTCAGACGTATGCGAGACATGCCACGAGTATGCCATCACGATCACGTCAAGGAGCAAGAGCACCGCTTCCACGAACGGGTAGAAGTCTCGGCGACTCGAATCCCGCCGCTGCAGGCTTCTGCTCGCGGCTGGATCCAGCAGCGCAGCGAGAGTCCTACTTTCGTTCGATGACGAGCATCTCCTACTGCGCGAGCAGCGCCCTGCTTAGCGCGGAATGCGGAGCCTCGCACCTTGATGTCGGTCGCCGCAACGCCGCTGGAGCAGGCGTTCGAGGCCGTCGTGCTAGCTCCGGCGCCCATCCCGAGGCGGTCATCGGTCTTTGCGATCGCGCCAGCGGTCACGAGACCGCTGGTACCACTCATGCAGCCGAGTGGCCGCGAAATCTGATGAGGGCTCAGCGATCCCCAACCGGTCACGCTCGATGGTCCGGAGAAAACCCGCGAGCATCCGTGCCGTTGCGCCGCTGGCCAATACGGTCGCGACCTCGATCGCATATCTGTCGTACTCGTCGGCGGTAGAGGGGAAGTGCTCGTTGACGCCAAGGGGATCCCACACCCAGTACAGCAATTGCCGAAGCTGCTGCTCGCCCGTTTCGCGCCACCAGTCCGCGAAGTTGTGAGGGCTATCCGGCGCGGTTCTGTCGACGCGGTTCGCCGGCCCGGCCGACCGTGAAGCTGAGTCGTCGAGTCGTCGAAGTCGTGGCGGTCCCCACCCGGCTGGGATCTCCGGGTGATCCAGGCGCCAGATCAGGTTGGTAGCGGCACAGACGTAGTCAACGGTGCCGCGCGCGTGGTCGTGTCCGGTCTCTTGGAGGTGCCGACGCGCATAGTCGGCCGCTCGCTCACCACCGATGTGCCTGATTTCCTGACAGCGACACCGAGGCGTGATGAGCTCAAGGTGAACGAGCAGTCCATGTTCACGTCGGGCGCTCGGTCCTTCCGCGTAATTGTGGTCGAAGCTGAGCGGTGCGACACGGACGTCTTGCAGGTCCCAAGGTCCTCCGGGATACCACGCACTCCGTGTGCCGTGGTCCCGCCACACGTAGGGACTCGAGGTGATCGCGATCCGCCGGACCGTGCCGGTGACATACGTGGTGAATGGCGGATTGAAGAAGTCTGCGATCAGCCCAGCCTCGATCTGAAACTCAGAACCGATCGGCTCATCACCGCGCCAGCAGACCGAGAACTCGGGCGTCAGCGCGAGACGGCCACGACCCCCGGGATAAGGCCCAGCCCGCAACGAGACCGCGGTTTGGACCGGCACGTTCTCTGGCCAACCAGAACCTGGCATCGAGGTGTCGATGAGGCGTACTGGCCAGGTCACGATGTCCCCGATCTCGAACAGCCTCGGCGAGTCCTCCTGCATCACATCAGCGAGGTAGACCGGCCACAGTCGTGTCTCGTCAGAAGTGGGAGCCTGCCAACCACTGACCTCTCCCTGGTCTGTGGGCCCGACATGTGAAGGCGTCATGTTTCCGGCGTAAGGTGCCGGCACCCATGAGAAGAACGGAACTCTGTTCGATGCTACCGCTCGTACCCCTGGCAGCCTCGCCGTGGCTTGGACGAGGCGCGACCATTAGGAATACCGGCTCAGGTGACGCCTGCTCTGCCGCTATCCAGGGCTGCCTTGTGGGGTTGACCGCTCAACCCGGCGCCCGGTCTCAAAGCGGCCATGTCACTTCACACCCGACCCAGCGGCCTCGCGGCTACGGGCATGTGCGGCACGTTCTCGGCCGCCCCAGATTGAAGTCGCGAAACCTTAGGTGAAGGTCGTTGCCGAGGTCAACCTTGCCTGACATCGTGGGTCGGAAATGGACGTCGACATCGAGGCCTGGAACGCATGGTCACCCAACCAGGTATCAAGCCGGCTCGACGCCATCGACGCCATCGACGTCCTCTGGGCGGTGGCCGGTGGCTGGGCGCTTGAGCTATTTGCCGGCACCGCGGCTCGCGTTCACGATGATTTGGAGATCGTGGTCGGCCCAAATGGCTTCGCCGAAGTCCAGCACGCTCTACCTGAGCTCCATTGGTTCGTTGCCGCAGACGGCGCCGTCACGCCACTTACCGAGCCAGAGCTCCAGCTTGATGGCACCGGGCAGACCTGGGGCTGGGACCCATCTGCTGGCTGCTGGCGGATCGACGTCATGCGGGAGCCCTGGACCGAGGACGAGTGGGTCTATCGACGCCGGCCAAGTATTCGTCGTGCGATGCAGCTGGCCATCGCAATATCGGATCACGGGGTGCCGTATCTCGCGCCTGAGGTTGTGCTGCTGTTTAAAGCCAAGCATCAGCGAGATAAGGACGCCCGCGACTTCGCGGCGGCCGTTCGGTTGCTTGGCCCAGAACAGCGAGCGTGGCTCAGGTCCGCGCTAGAGATCGAGCAGCCCGGCCATCTATGGCTATCGCAGCTCCGGTAGTCGTGGTCTCCGGTGGCCGCTGCCAACAGACAGAGCGACGGTGACCACTTTGGCATCCGCACCACAGAGAGCAGCCACCGTACGAAGCGGCCGGTGCAGCGGCAAAGGAGGCAGGACCGCGTAATTACTGGCGAGGACGTCCCCTCGCTGCGGCGGCCACAAGTCCTTTCGCAGCTCCTATGTCAAGCGCGCGCCGCAGCCGGCCCGTTCAGAGCGCTCAAAGCGAATACGTCGCGCGATCCCTTGCCACCGTGAAGGCCCTCGATATCGCGGACGCCCACCAGCAGCTAGCGACAGCTCGCTTATCAGCTAGCGGCACACGCAATCGCGGGATCGAGCATATTTCTGGTTTCTGTCTTCGAAAATGTCCGTTCTGATTAAGCTTGCCCTCCGAGTCAGCAGCCTGGGCCTCATGACCGCGGCCGCAACCGCGACCGCGAGCCTGGCGGCAACAATCCCAAAATCAAGCATCGCGTCGCGAGCCGGGACTAAGGCCCCGCCGACGTGCAGTACGGGACAGCTTCATATAAGGGTTGAGAGTCTCGTGGGTGCAGCAGGCACGGAACACGCCATCCTTCGGTTCACAAACTCGGCCGCGGAATGTTCGATGATCGGCTACCCCGGGTTTGTTCCCCTGACCGCGGCAGGCCACCGAGCAAAAATCCACCTCCTAAGAGGTCCGGTGTCCGGTGCTTCAACGAGCTCGACGATCCAACGTGTCAATCTCGGCAGGGAAAAATCAGCCTGGGCCGACGTGTACTGGCCCGATCAGTGCAGCCAAGGCGCGCTGCGTCCGACGAAGACGATCGTGACTCCACCCAATGACTATCGCTCCGCACAAATATTGGCAAAGCCCCTGCTCGGATCGGGGAAAGTCGTCATCTGCGGCACCCGACTAGAGATCTCGCCGGTCTTTGCCAAGCTGAAAAACCCGCCGCAGGCCTAGCTAGCCCTCCCGCTGCAGGCCCATCATGGATGGGGCAATTCCGCACTTACGTCATGTTCCATGCCGGGTATCTAGGGAGAACGTGACCGGAGTGCACTAGGCAAATTTGAGGGTCTGGCGTTACCGGATCCATGGCAAGGCAGTCGACGAGACGGCTGACATTTGACTCCGATGCTCTTGAGGTCGCGAGCCCGTGCGGTTGATGATCCCGGCGACCGGACTCAGCCCAAGTGGCAGCCCAGTTGCGTCGGACCTAGGTGATCCGAGGGCCGATATAGCCCGCGGCCTCCAAACGGGCAAACGTGTCAGCCGGCACGCATGCTTCGAGTTGTCCACGTACATCACCACCCGCGTAATCGATCGCAGCGGCGCACCAATCGGCGCCTGCATGCTTCGGGTGGGGCCCCGCATTCAGCTGGCGTGCAACCTCAGGCCAGAAGACATTGTCAGGAGCGGAAACATCGGCTTGTTGAAGTTCGATGGTGACAGCCTGCCGTTCTGCAAGGAATTCGGCGAGGAGATACCGGTCGTCCAGCGCGTTGGAGTATTCCTCTAGGCGATTCCAGAGGTCCGGCCAGCTGCGATGTTCCGAGGCGGAGGCGTGCCGGAGACGCTCAAGCATTGAGTTACGCTCGGTTTCGAGCACGACCCACGCTTGGGCGGTCACCGGTTCGGAGGTGCTCCCCGGATCGGTGTAGACCAAGAGCAGCGCGGCTTGCTGCTCGCTGCTTGTTTCATGCTCGTCGACGATCTGCAGGAACGCCTGCGCGCATAGCCCGGCGAAGTCGGTGACAGACTGGGTCAGCATCGGTATGGAAACTTATTGATGTCGAGCCTGCGTTGAAAGGGCCGGCTCATCAGATGCAGCTGCACTTCTGGATGCACCACGTAAGAAGCATGCGCCGGCGGCAGGACGGACACTCCCCCATGCTCTCATTCCGGACGGCGGCGAACGTCAGCAGCGACTCGCGACTATGCGGGATGCCGACGGCCAAGGAGTGGTTCACCACGAATGCGATGACGTTGGACGGCAACAAGCGAGCGAACACTCGACTGCTTTGCCGCTCGTTGGGTCGTGTTCCAGGGTGGCCGCTTTTGGCAAGCGCGCAACGAGAAACAGCCGCTCAGCTGGAGGTTGACTGGACCGCAGCGTCAGTCGGCGGGACGATTCCGGTACCGGCCCGGGTGGTCCGGACCGGAATCTACTCCTGGGAGGAGAAGGTCATGTCAGACACAGTCCTGGTCGACGCCGTTGGGCGTCGCCGGTCGAACGTCACGCTGCCGGGATATCTCGCCGGACGGGCACCACATAACAAAGGAATGAGCTATCCAGCGGACCCGCCGCGGGTCGAGGAAATCATCGCGGTCATGCGCCAGGCGGGTGAGGATCGCCATGGTCTACGGGTCCGTGCGGTGATCGCGGTGCTGTGGCGTGGGGGTCTCAGGATCTCTGAAGCGCTGGCGCTGAGTGAGACCGACGTGGACCCGGCTCGAGGGTCGGTCCTGATCCGTCATGGCAAGGGTGATAAGCGACGACAGGTCGGGATGGATGACTGGGGATTTGAGCATCTCAACCGTTGGCTTGAGCGTCGCGTCGAGCTGCCGGTCGGTCCGCTGTTCTGCATCATTGACGGCCCGACTCGCGGTCGGGCGTGGCCGGCCACCGCTGTCCGCGGAGAACTTCGGCGGCTCGCTGCTGAAGCTGGGGTCCGCCGACGCTTCGCCCCACACCAGTTACGCCACGCTCACGCGGTGGAGCTCGCCCGGGAAGGGGTGCCGATCAACATCATTCAGCGCCAGCTCGGCCACACCGACCTGGGGACAACATCCACCTATCTACAGGGAATTGATCCGAGTGAGATTGTCGACACGGTCCACTCACGGCGACCGCCGATGATGCCCGCCAGCGCAGCGCTTGGACGGTAGCGGTCAGTCCGTCATGCCCCGGGGCCGCCGGGTAACGCGGCGTGGCTGCTTGCCCGCAGCGACAGAGGAGAAGCAGCCACGCACGGCCACGACCACCCCAGCGGCGAACCGGCCGCCGGCAAACTGCTCTGTCTGCGGAGTAGCGATAGTCGTGGGCGCGCGGTGACGTGGTGCCTGTAACGGACCGGGCACATCTGGCTATACAACCGGCTCCCTTGAAGCTGACCCACCAGTCGCTGGGGCGAACACTCAACGGATTACTCCGTTACAGCAGCAGCTCTGTAGAACCACGTCGTCCGCTGCGATACTGCCGCCGTGGCCTATGACGCTGACTTGGTCCATCGCCTGCGCGAGGCTGTGGCCAGCGAGCCTGGAGTTGTGGAGAAGGCCATCTTCGGCGGTGTGACCTTTATGCTGGCCGGCCACATGGCGTTTAGAGCAGGCGACCAAGGAGGGCTGCTTGTTCGCGTAGGTGCCCGGCAGGCTGCTGAGCTTGCCGTCGATCCGCGGGCGAGCCCGTTCGTCATGAACGGGCGTGAG
>CAZZVR010000155.1:0-9465 GCA_964657595.1 Burkholderia sp. PAMC 26561
GACGTCGCCGGGGTCACCGTGGCGCTGCGGACCGGCGTGACCGGGATCGACCGGGATGCCGCCGGCTTCTGCGTGGCCCTCAGCGGCCAGCCGGCCCAGCGCGCCGACGCGGTCATCGTCGCGCTCCCGCTGGCCCGGGCCCGCCAGCTCCTGCCCGCCCACGCCGGGGTTCCCCCCGCCCAGCTCGAGGCGCTGGGCAGCTCGCCGATCGTCAACCTCCACGTCATCTACGACCGCCGGGTGATGGGGGTCGACTTCGCCGCGACCGTGCGATCCCCGGTGCAGTGGATCTTCGACCGGACCCGAGCCAGTGGCCTGGGGGCCGGTCAATATCTGGCGGTGTCCCTGTCGGCCGCCGACGCGGAGCTCGACATGACCGCTCCGGAACTGCGCGAGCGCTACCTGCCCGCCCTGGCCGCGGTGCTGCCCGAGGCGGCCGGCGCCCGGGTCGAGAACTTCTTCGTCACCCGTGAGCATGCCGCGACGTTCCGGGCCGGGCCCGCCAGCCGCCGGCTGCGTCCCGGACCGAGCACCCGTCTCGAGGGCCTGGCCCTCGCGGGCGCCTGGACCGACACCGGCTGGCCCGCGACCATGGAGGGTGCGGTGCGCAGCGGTCACGCCGCGGCGACCGAGACGCTGCGCTGGCTCGCCACCCACCCCGAGATCGAGCAGGTCGCGGCATGACCGGACTCACGCTGCTGGCACCGATGGGCATCGAGGCGGCAGCCCTGCGCCGCGGCCTGCGCACCCACGCTGATGACCGCGCCATCGCGGTCCGGCACGTGGGGATCGGCCCCGGCAGCGCCCGGCGCGCCAGCCGGGCGCTCGGCAGCCAGCCGGGTCCGGTGCTCGTGGCCGGCGTGGGCGGCGGGCTGACCCCCGCCCTCAGCCCCGGGGACGTCGTCCTGGCCAGCGAGATCCGCGACCCGGACGGGCGCGTCGTGGCGTGTGCGGACCCCAGCCTCCTGGCGTCGGTCCTCACCGGCGCCGGACTGACTGTCCACGTCGGGCCGGTGGCCTCCAGCCCGAGGGTGGTCAGAGGTCGGGCCCGGGCTGCGCTGGCCGCCACCGGCGCCGTGGCCGTCGACATGGAGTCGGCCTGGCTGGCTCAGGCGGCCGGGACGCGCCCGATGGGCGTGCTGCGGGTCGTGCTCGACACCCCGGCCCGCGAGCTGCGCAATCCCATCCACACCCTGGCGGGCCTGGCCCGGGCGCTCGGCGTGCTGGCCAGCGCGGGAGCTCAGCTCCCCGGCTGGAGCGAGCTGCTCGCCCCGCGCGAGGTCGTCCTCGCCGCGCCCCGTGCGTCCTGCGCCGGGGTCGACCGCGCCGTCGAGATCGTCGAGCGCACCCTCCAGGAACGCGGTGCCCCCGTGTACGTGCGCAAGCAGATCGTCCACAACGCCCACGTGGTGGCCGATCTGGAGGCGCGTGGAGCGGTGTTCGTGGACGAGCTCGACGAGGTGCCGCCCGGGGCCACCGCGATCTTCTCCGCCCACGGGGTCTCCCCCGCCGTGCGTGAGGAGGCAGGCCGGCGCGAGCTCGCGGTGATCGACGCGACCTGCCCGCTGGTGGCCAAGGTCCACTCCGAGGCGCGGCGGTTCGCCTCCGCCGGCTATGAGATCGTGCTGGTCGGCCATGCCGGCCACGAGGAGATCGAGGGCACCTTCGGAGAGGCCCCCGAGCGCACGCAGGTGATCGCCTCCGCGGAGGCGGTGCAGAGCCTGCAGGTCGATGACCCCGACCGGGTCGCCTACCTCACCCAGACCACACTGGCCATCGACGAGACCGCCGATGTGCTCGACGCGCTGGCCGCCCGTTTCCCGTCCCTGTCGGGCCCCTCCTCCAGCGACATCTGCTACGCGACCCAGAACCGCCAGGACGCCGTCCGGTCCCTGGCCGGCGACTGTGATCTCGTGCTCGTGGTCGGCTCGCGCAACTCCTCCAACTCATGCCGGCTCGTGGAGGTCGCCCGCCGTGCCGGGGCGCGCGCCGAGCTGATCGAGGATGCCGCCCAGATCGCGCCGTCGCTGCTGCGCGAGGCCCGCCGGATCGGCATCAGCGCCGGGGCCTCGGCGCCGGAGATCTATGTCCAGGGCGTCGTCAGGGCCTTGCGGGCCCTGGGCGACGTCACCCTGAGCGAACGCCGCGTCGCTCGTGAGGAAGTCCATTTCAAACTGCCACCTGAAGTTCGATCCCCCGAGGTGATTTCGTGCCCGTCCCACTGAGACAAGGCCTGAGAATGGCTGCATACCTGACCGAGCAGAAGCTCCGGCGCAAGGACAAGTTCCCGCTCATCGTGGAGCTCGAGCCGCTGTTCCAGTGCAACCTGGCCTGTGAGGGCTGTGGAAAGATCCAGCATCCCGAACCGACGCTGCGCCGCCGCATGCCGGTCGAGCAGGCCGTGGGAGCGGTCATGGAGTGCGGCGCTCCGATGGTCTCCATCGCCGGCGGCGAGCCGCTCATCCACGCCGAGATCGATGAGATCGTGCGTCAGCTCGTGGCGCGCAAGAAGTTCGTCTACCTGTGCACCAACGCCCTGCTCCTGGAGAAGAACCTCCACAAGTTCACCCCGTCGCCGTACTTCTCCTGGGCCGTGCACATCGACGGCCTCCAGGAGCGCCACGACGCCTCGGTGTCGCGCGGAGGGGTGTTCGACAAGGCGGTGTCGGCGATCAAGGCGGCCAAGGCGGCCGGATTCCGGGTCACCACCAACACGACCTTCTTCACCCAGGACTCACCCGAGACCGTCCGCTCGGTGCTCGACTTCCTCAACGACGAGCTCGAGGTCGATCAGATGATGATCTCCCCGGCCTACGCCTATGAGAAGGCCCCGGACCAGGATCACTTCCTCGGGGTGACCCAGACGCGCGAACTGTTCAAGAGCGCGTTCGCCGACGGCCGGCGCAAGAAGTGGCGGCTGAATCACTCACCGCTGTTCCTCGACTTCCTCGAGGGCAAGGTCGACTTCGAGTGCACCCCCTGGGGCATCCCCAGCTACTCGCTGTTCGGTTGGCAGCGGCCCTGTTACCTGATGGCCGACGGCTACACCACGACCTACAAGGAGCTGCTCGAGACGACCGACTGGGACGCCTATGGGCGCGGCAAGGACCCGCGCTGTGACAACTGCATGGCCCACTGCGGCTTTGAGCCCACCTCGGTGATCGAGACGACCAAGTCGCTCAAGCAGTCGTTCCGCGCGATGGTCCAGGCCTGATGGGGCTCGCGGCACGCATGCGATGCTGATGGCGTGCGTGTTCTCGTCGTAGAGGACGAACCGAAGCTCGCGTCGCTGCTGCGCCAGGGCTTGCGTCGGCACGGGATGGCGGTCGACATCGCCATCACCGGTCCCGACGCCCTGGCGCAGGCGAGCAGCACCGTCTATGACGTGATCCTGCTCGACGTGATGCTGCCGGGCTTTGACGGCTTTGAGGTGTGCCGGCGGCTGCGCGCGCGGGAGGTGTGGTCACCCACGCTGATGCTGACCGCGCGCGACGAGATCGAGGACCGGGTCCGGGGGTTGGACAGCGGGGCCGACGACTACCTCGTCAAGCCGTTCTCCAGCAACGAACTGCTCGCCCGGATCCGCGCCCTGGTGCGCCGTGGCGCACCGCCCCGGCCGACCCGGATCGTCGCCGGGGAGATCGTCCTGGACCCGGCGACGCGCCAGGTGTGGCGCGCGGAGGAGGAGCTGAGCCTCACCGCGCGCGAGTTCGCCCTGCTCGAGACGCTGATGCGCCAGACCGGTGAGGTGCTCAGCCGCTATGAGCTGCTCGAACACGTCTGGGACGGGAGTTATGAGAACCGGTCCAACGTGATCGAGGTCTACATCGGCTATCTGCGCGACAAACTCGGGCGCGACCGCATCGAGACGGTCCGCGGAGCCGGATACCGCCTGGTGGCATGAGCGGTCGCCTCCCCGCCTCGCTGGATCGCCGTTGGCGCATGGTCCCTTTCCGGGCCCGGCTCACGCTGGGCTTCGCCGGCGTCATCGTCGTCCTGTTCGGCGGTCTCGCGCTGCTGCTGCACGTGCTCGTGGAGAGCAGCCTCGACCAGCAGATCAACGGATCCCTGAAGACGCGCGCCGTCGACATCCGCACGCTCGTGGACGGCCACCGCGCCGACTCGCCTCTGCGCCTGCTCGACAGCGGCGGCACCTTCGCCCAGATCATCGACCCCCGCACCGGGAAGGTGCTGGCCGAGACGAGCGGCGGCCACGACGTCCCGCTCCTCGACCATGCCCAGCTGCGCTGGGCGTCTCAGCGCTCGGGAGTCATCACCCACGGCGACACCCGGCTGCGCACCGAACCGGTCAGCACCAAGCCGGAATCGGTCCTCGTCGTCGGCGCCTCCCTGGATCAGCGCAACCACACCCTGACGCTGCTGAGCGACCTGCTGTTCGTCGGCGGGCCGGCGCTGCTCATCCTCACCTGCCTGGCCGGGTACGTGCTCGCCGCGCGGGCTCTTGCTCCGGTGGAGAAGATGAGCGTCCAGGCCGCGACCATCTCCGGCTCTCCGGCCGGTGAGCGCCTGCCCATCCCCGAGGCCCGCGACGAGATCCGGCGACTCGGCGACACGCTCAACGCGCTGCTCGACCGGGTCGAGGAGGCGCTGGCCCGCGAGCGCTCGTTCGTCTCCGACGCCAGTCATGAGCTGCGCACGCCCCTCGCCGTGCTCAAACTCGAGCTCGAGTTCGCGCTCACCTCGGACATCTCCCGCCACGAGCTCCAGGAGCGGGTGGCCTCCGCCACCGAGGAGGTCGATCGCCTGACCAAGGTGGCCAACGACCTGCTGCTGATCGCCCGGGCCGACGGGGGCCGGCTGCCGCTCGAAAAGCGCGTGGTCGACGTCTCTGACGTCCTCGATGCGGTCACCGGACGTTTCCAGGCGCCCGCCCGGTTGCGCGAGCGGACCGTCAGCGCCGAGCCGACCCGCCAGCCGCTGTGGGTCGACATCGACGAGACCTGGATCGAGCAGGCCCTCAACAACCTCGTCTCCAACGCGCTGCGCTACGGCGACGGCCCGGTGGTCCTGATGGCACGCGCCCAGGACGACCGGGTGGAGCTGCACGTCCTCGATACCGGGTGCGGGTTCGAGCCGGGCTTCCTCGCCACCGCGTTCGAGCGCTTCGCCCGGGCCGACGCCGCCCGCAGCGGCGGCGGGGTGGGCCTGGGGCTGTCGATCGTCCGGGCGATCGCCGACGCCCACGGGGGCGCGGCCGGCGCCGCGAACCGCCAGGGCGGGGGCGCCGACGTGTGGGTCGCCCTGCCCCGCAGTGCGGCGCCGGCGCTCGAACCCGCCGGACCCGCGACGGCTGCCAGAATCGTCTGATGCCGCGCACGCCGACCACGCTCGTCCCGCCGGTGGCGGAGATCCTCGCTGACCGCGTTGGTGAGGAGATGGAGCTGAATGACCGTTACCTCAACCCCCAGATGGGCCGCATCCTGCGGACCCTTGGGTTCGACAAGAGCTGGGTGGGCGGCGACGCGGCCCACCTGATCGACGCGGACGGAGATCGCTACCTCGATCTCTACTCCGGCTACGGGGTGTTCGCCCTCGGGCGCAACCATCCCGACGTGATCGCCGCGGTGCAGGCGGTCATGGACGCCCGCACCGGCAACCTGCCCCAGCTCGGGGTGACCCTGCTCAGCGGGGTGCTCGGCGAGCAGCTGATCGCCCGCGCGCCCGACAGCGTGGCCGCGATGGTGCCGGCCAACACGGGCACCGAGACGGTGGAGGCGGCGATCAAGATCTCCCGCGCCGCCACGGGCCGGCCCCGGATCCTGTTCGCCGAACACGCCTTCCACGGCCTGACCCTCGGCTCGCTGTCGCTCAACGGCAACGACGAGTTCCGCCGCGGCTTTGGGCCACTGTTGCCCGACTGTGAGGCGGTGCCCTTCGGCGATGAGGACGCCCTCGAGCGCGCGCTGGCGCAGGGGGACGTCGCCGCGTTCATCGTCGAGCCGGTCCAGGGCAAGGGCGTCAACCTGCCGCCGGCCGGATATCTTCAGGCCGCCCAGCGGCTGTGTCGCGACGCCGGCACGCTGCTGGTGTGTGACGAGGTCCAAACCGGCATGGGTCGCACCGGGCGCCTGTTCGCGGTAGAGCACTGGGACCTGCAACCGGATCTGATCTGCCTGTCCAAGGCCCTGTCGGGCGGGTTGGTCCCGATCGGCGCCGTGCTGGTGTCGCGCCGGGCCTTTGATGCCGTCTTCGACGGGATGGAGCGCGCGGTGCGCCACGGCTCGACGTTCGGCGGCAACGACCTCGGCGCGGCCGCCGCCCTGGCCACGCTGCGGGTGCTCGAGCGCGACGGCCTCGTCGCCCGGGCGCAGACGCTCGGAGCACTGCTGCTGGAGCTGACCGAGCCGCTCGTGGAACGCTATGAGATGGTGCGTGAGGTGCGCGGCCTCGGCCTCATGTGGGGCATCGAGTTCGGGGAACCGCCGCGCGGCGGGCGCCGCTCCATGTTCCGGGCCCTCGAGCGGATGCAGCCGGGCCTGTTCTCCCAGCTCGTCACGGTGCCGCTGTTCCACCAGCATCACATCCTCACCCAGGTGGCCGGTCACCGGATGAACGTGGTCAAGGTGCTGCCGACGCTGCTCATCGAGGAGTCCGACATTCGTCGCTTCGCCGCCGCCCTCGAGGAGGTCGTCGCCGACGCCGAGCAGCTCCCCCGGGCGATGGCGCGCTTCTCGATCCAGATGGCCCGCGGCACCGCCCGCTCGCGTCGCGCCCTGAGTCGCCTGTGAGGAGTGGACCGGCCCCGGAGCGGGCAGGAGTGCTCTATGGCTGATCAAGATCCCACCCAGCAGAACCCCGAGAAGGACCCCAGCGACTGGGTCACCGGTGACGAGCCGGCCACCGGGCCCCAGCTCTCCTACCTCCATACCCTGGCCCAACAGGCCGGCGAGGATGTGCCTGAGGGGCTGACCAAGGCCCAGGCCTCAGAGCGCATCGACGCGCTGCAGAGCAAGACCGGGCGCGGCACCAGCTGACGCGTGCGCGTCGGGGCGGCGTCGGGCGGAGGCCCGGCGCCAGCCTCAGTGGGGCTCGAGCAGCCCGACGTTCGCGTTGACCGCGCCCGAGGCCTCGAGACCACCGATGACGAGCACCCCTCGCGGCGTGGGAATCAGCGCGGCGTCTGAGAGCCCGACGGGAAGTGCCCCGGCAGACCGGACCTTCCCGGTGTCGGGGTCGATGGCGAGAATCGCCGCCGTCTGGGAGGTGTCGAGATCCCCGCGGCCACCCACGAGGTAGACGTAGCGGCCGATCGTCACCGCCTCGCCGTGACACACCGGGCTGGCCAGGGTGGCGATGTGACGCACCTGACCCGTGTTCACGTCGACGCGGTAGACCGCGTCAGACACCCCCGTCGCCGTGGTCCCACCGGCGACGATCAGGTCATGTCCCGAGGCGGCGACCGCGGCGTAGCGGAGGCCGACCGGCAGCCTGGCCACCAGCCGGGGGGTCGGGTGCGAGGGACTGAACGCCAGCACGGTGTTGAGCCAGTTGGTGCCGTCATAGCCCCCCACGATGTAGGCACTCCCCCCCACCCTGGCGACCGAGGAATCCGAGGATGCGGTCGGCAGGTTCGACACGCTGGCGATCTGCTTGGTCCGGGGGTCGAAGCTGAAGATGTGGGACAGCTCAGAGGCCGACCCGCCGCCGAACACGTAGACCCGGGACCCCAGGAGGGCCGCCTGGGCGTCGTGCTGGGGGACGCCGATGCTCGCCACCTGGCTGACCGCGCGGGCACCACCGAGGTCGACCTCGCTGGTCGAGACGTCGGCGGCGTCCAGGCCGCCGATGAGTGCGTACCGGCCGCCCCCGAGCGCCGCGTAGGCCGGGTCACGCAGGGGCGCCGCCAGGACGTAGGCGTGGTGGTAGGTGAAGCGCAGCGGCCCGGCGGCTCGCGCCGGCGCCGTGGCCGTGGTTCGACGCGGGGTCGCGTGCGCAGCTTTCAGTCCCGTCGACGTCGCTGTGGTGGCGCCGCTCGCGCCACACCCGGACAGCAGCGCCGCTCCGGCCAGACATATCGACAGCAGGCGAGGTCTCACTGAGATGGGAGCCTAGCGGCGCCATCCGCCCCAGCCTCCGGCGCTAAGAGCGTTCTCACTAGGACCTCCGCCCGGAATGAGTCATGGTCCACTCCGTCACGCCCGGTATGCGCCGCACCATCCTCCGACTCTCCGCCACGCTGTGCCTGCTCGCATCCATCGCCGGGTGCGGCGCCTCCCACCCCGCCCCGGCGGCCTCCGCCACGGCTAGTCATTCGGTCCGGCCCCATCGAGTGCGTCAGGCGGTCGGTTCGGCCGCTCGCCGCCGATCCAGCAAGCCGGGCGCCGTGAACGTCTATGCCCACGACCGTCCCGGGGATCTCAGCCCCGCGGTGGCGGGGGATCCGGCCCTCGTGTACGTGCCCAACAGCGTGAGCAACACCGTCGATGTGATCAGCCAGAAGACGTTTAAGGTCATCGACACGTTCCCCACGGGCGCCCTGCCCCAGCACGTGACCCCGGCGTGGAACCTGAAGACCCTCTACGTCGACAACGACGCGGGGAACAGCCTCACCCCGATCAATGCCCGCACCGGGAGACCCGGCACCCCGATCCGGGTGGAGGATCCCTACAACCTCTACTTCACCCCGAGCGGGCGCTTCGCCATCGTCGTGGCCGAGCGGCTGCGGCGCCTGGACTTCCGCAACCCCAGGACCATGGCGCTCGTGCACTCGCTGTCGGTGCCCAGCTGCGCGGGGGTTGACCACGGGGACTTCTCCGCCGACGGGCGCTACCTGTTCATGAGCTGTGAGTTCGACGGGAAGATGGTCGAGGTCGACCTTCGCACCCAGACGGTGATCCGGACCCTGACGCTGCCGCGGAGCGGCGCGGCACCCCAGGACGTCAAGCTCTCACCCGACGGCCGCACGCTCTATGTGGCCGACATGATGAGCAACGGGGTCTGGGAGATCGACCCGGTTCGGTTCAGGGTCACCGGCTTCATCCCCACCGGGGCCGGAGCCCACGGCCTCTACCCCAGCCGCAACGCGAGGGTGCTCTACGTATCCAACCGCCAGGCGGGATCCGTGTCGGTGATCAGCTTCGCCACCCACCGGGTGATCGCCACCTGGCAGCTGCCCCGGCCCGCCAGCCCCGACATGGGCGGCGTCTCCGCGGACGGATCCACCCTGTGGCTGAGCGGCCGGTACAACAGCGTGGTCTACGCGATCAACACCGCCAACGGCCGGCTACGGGCAACCATCCCGGTGGGATCGGGCCCCCACGGCCTGTCGGTCTGGCCCCAACCCGGGCGCTACTCCCTGGGTCACACGGGCATCATGCGCTGAGCCCCCCGTTCAGGCCGGACGGGTGATCGCCTGAGCGCCGGACAGCAGTCCGCAGGAAAGCTGCGAATGTACGGGGCAGTGACCACCAGCACCCCCACCCCGCTCGTCCGCCGGGCCCCGGC
>CAZZVR010000156.1:0-9391 GCA_964657595.1 Burkholderia sp. PAMC 26561
GAAGGCCTCGCGCATTGCGAGGAATGCCACACGCCGCGCAACCTGACGCAAGGGCTGCGCGAGAGCGAACGCTTCAGCGGTGCGACGCTGTCCGGCTGGCATGCGTACAACATCACGCCGGACAAAAACGGTGGCGTAGGCAACTGGAGCGACGACGAACTCGCGGTCTACCTTGCCACGGGCGCCGCGCACGGGCGCGACTCAGCCCCGGCCCTCGGCGAGGGTCGTCACCACCGCCTCATAGACCCCGGCGCCGTAGCTCTCCTCACACACCCGCACGCCCGCAGCCGCCAGCGCGTCGGCCCCCAAAACCGCGTCCCGCGCCGCCCCGTTGGCCACGAGCCAGAAGCCGCCGACCGACTCAGACATCTCCATGTCCTCACGCGAGTCGCCCACCGCGATGCACTCCGAGGCGACGAACCCACGGTTCTGCATGTGCCGGGCCACCCCGCGCGCCTTGGAGGCTCCGGCCGGCATCAGGTGGTAGACGTGGACGGAGTCGCTGTCGAGGTGAAACAGCGACCCGGGGAGGTTCATGCCGTGCGCGGCCAGCACGCCGTTGTCGACCAGGCGCAGCCACCCCAGACCTTCAGCCTCCAGCAGCGCGTTGGCAGCGGCGACGTCGAGATCACCTCGCAAGAGGTGCGACACCTCGCGCCCGCGTGACCACGGCTCGTGATATTGCAGCTTGCCGTCGTGCTGATCGAGCAGCAGCGCCGGCGCGCCGGACGCCAGGATCTGCTGGTAGATCGTGCCCGCGCCCTCAGAGGGCTCCAGGCCGTCGGTCAGCCACTCCATCTCCCCGTCGAGCACCAGGCCACAGCCGAGCTCGAAGATGTAGGACCCGGCCCCCAGGAGCCGGGCGACGTCATAGGCGTTCTCCTGGCGCCGTCCCGTCACCACGACGATCTCCACGTCGGCGCGGCGGCACGCCTCGACCGTGCGCGCGCCGGCCAGGGTCACCGCTCCGTCGGCGTCGGCGAACAGCGATCCGCGCGGGCCGAGCAGGGTTCCGTCCAGATCCACGTAGAGAGCTTTCAGCACAGAGCGCAACCTTTCCGCCCAAGGTGGGACGAGCGAGACCGTTCAGACACGGGGCGCGACCATACTGGGAAGCGTGAGCGCGACCCGACCCGCCCGTGCCGGTGAGCCCTGGAAGAGCATCCTCGAGACCGCCGAGACGGAGGAGCGCCTCGTCTACGAGGACGTCCATCCCGCGATTGCGCCCACCCTCGAGCCGCTTCCGCACGATCTGCACCCGCGGCTCGTCCAGTCCCTTCAGCACAAGCACATCAACCAGCTCTACCGCCACCAGCTCAACGCGTTCTACGCCGCCTTCGACGGGCCGACAATCGTCACCACCGGTACCGCGTCAGGCAAGTCGCTCACCTTCCAGCTGCCGACCCTGCAGATCCTGCTCGAGGACCCCAAGGCCCGCGCACTGTTCCTCTACCCCACCAAGGCGCTGGCCCAGGATCAGGCGCGGGCGCTGCACGCCTTCAACCTCGGCAACGCGATCCGCCCGGCGATCTATGACGGCGACACGCCCAAAGCCGAGCGCTCGGGGATCCGGCGCAAGGCCAACATCGTCATCACCAATCCGGACATGCTGCACGTGGGGATCCTCCCCCACCACGCCGCCTGGGGCGACTTCTTCGCCAACCTCGCCTTCGTGGTGATCGACGAGGCCCACGTCTACCGCGGCGTGTTCGGCTCCCACGTGGCCAACGTGCTGCGGCGTCTGACGCGCATCGCCGATCACTACGGCACCGCGCCCCGGCTGCTGCTGGCCAGCGCCACCATCGCCAACCCCAAGCGCCACGCTGAAGCCCTCACCGGGCTCGAGGAGGTCACCGTGGTCGACCGTGACGGCGCCCCCCAGAACGCCCGCCGGGTGACCATCTTCAACCCGCCGCTGCTCGACGCCTCCCTGGGCACCCGGGCCAGCGCGCTGGGTGAGGCGGCCGACCTGTTCGCGGACCTGATCGCCACCGGCACGCGAACCATCTGCTTCATGAAGTCACGCAAGGGCGTCGAGCTCATCCTGCGCCTGGCCACCGACCGGCTCAACTCCAACCGTGATCTGGATCCCGACATCGCCAGCCGCATCGCCCCCTACCGCGCGGGCTACACCCCCCAGCAGCGCCACGAGATCGAGCGCCGGCTGGTCAACGGCGAGCTGCTCGGCGTGGTGGCGACCAGTGCGCTGGAGCTGGGGATCGACATCGGCGGGCTCGACGCGGCGATCGTCACCACCTTCCCCGGCACGGTGGCCAGTCTCAAGCAGATGTGGGGGCGGGCGGGGCGCGAGAACCTCGGCCTGGCCGTCTACATCGCCGGTGAGGACGCGCTGGATCAGTTCTTCGCCCGCCATCCCGAGGAGTTCATCCACCGGCCGGTGGAGGCGGCGATCATCGACCCCGCCAACCCCGAGATCTTCGCCGAGCATCTGCTGTGTGCCGCGCACGAGGGGCCGGTCACCGACGCGGACACCCGCTTCCTCGGCCCCGACACGATCCCGGCGGCCGAGGCACTCGCCCGGGCCGGCTTCCTGCGCGAGCGGGCCAGCGGCTTCGTCCCCCAGCGCGCCGACGACTACCCGGCCGGCCGCACCGCGCTGCGCTCGGCCAGCCCCGACAGCTTCCTCCTGCTCGACGGGACCAGCGGCGAGATCCTCGGCAACGTGGAGGCCGCCCGGGCCTACGGCACCGTCCACGACGGGGCGATCTACCTGCACCTCGGACGCGCCTATCTGGTGCGCGAGCTCGACCTGAGCGCCCGCCGCGCGGTGCTCGAGCCCTTCAACGGCGAGTACTACACCCAGGCCAAGTTCGAGAGCATGGTGTACATCGACCGGCTGATGGAGCGCACCGTCAGCCACGGCGTGACCCTCTCCTACGGCCGGGTCATCTACTCCGAGACGGTGCTCGGCTACCAGCGCAAGCACATCCAGAGCCAGGGCGTGATCGACTTCCAGGGTCTGGATCTGCCGACCACCGAGTTCACCACCCGGGCGCTGTGGTACGAGCTCGACGAGCTCATCGCGGCCGAGCCGTTCCCCAGCGAGAAGCTGCTGGGGTCACTGCACGCACTCGAGCACGGCCAGATCGCCGTGCTGCCGCTGATCGCCATGTGCGACCGCTGGGACATCGGCGGGCTGTCGACCAACGCCCACCCCCAGACCGGCGGCCCGACGATCTTCATCTATGACGGTCACCCGGGCGGGATCGGCATCACCAAGCGCGGCTATGACCGCTTTGACCATCTCGTCAACGACGCAGAGCAGCTGATCGGCGAATGTCCGTGCCGGGCGGGCTGTCCCTCCTGTGTGCAGTCACCCAAGTGCGGGAACCTGAATGACCCGCTGGCCAAGGACGGCGCGACCGAGCTGCTGCGCCGCCTGCAGGCCAGCGCTCACTCGTAGGTGATCGCCGCCAGCATCGGCAGGCGGCCCGCCCGCCGGGCCGGGGCGAGGGCGGCGACGAAGCCGGCCAGCGCCACCGCGAGCACCGAGCCGGCAAGCGCCAGCCAGGGGAAGGCGAAGCTGAAGCCCTCGGGGGCCAGCGCGTGGATGACGGCCAGGCTGAGCAGGAGCCCCAGTGCCACGCCGAGCAGGCCGCCGACCAGCGCGGTGAGCAGGCTCTCATCCCGCACCAGGGCACCGGCCTGGCGGGGGGTCATGCCGAGCGCGCGCAGCATCCCCAGCTCGCCGCTGCGCGTCTGCACCATCAGGTTGAGCGATCCGCCGATGCCGAGCAGGGACATGAGCACGGCCAGCACCAGCAGGGCATAGAGCAGATCCACGACGTTGGTGACGTTGGCGGCCAGCCGGGCCGCCAACTGCCGCTGGTCGCGCACCACGACGCCGGGGAAGCGCGCCAGGGACCGGCGCAGCGCGGTGACCGCCACCCCGCGCGAGACGCTGCCCGACAGCTTGACGAACACATCCTGGAGCTCGGGTTGGTTGAAGCGCGCGTCGAAGTAGGCCAGCGGCACGACGATGCCCTTGAGCAGGCCGGCGTCGCGGTAGATGCCCGCGACCCTCAGGGTGAGGCGGCGCCCGGTGGGAGTGGTCAGGGCCAGGCGCGAGCCGACCGACAGACCGGCCGCCCGCGCGGTGTCGGCCTCCACGAGCACCTGCCCGGCGGACAGGTGCGCGATCGACGCCGCGTCGCCGCGCTGCCACACGAAGCGGTAGACCTCGGGCCAGCTCGTCGGGTCCACCCCGGCCACCTGGACTGAACCGGCGCCGGCGACGCGGGCGGTCAGCGTCTTGAGGGAGGAGACGGCACTGAGGTCGGGCACCGCGACGACCGCGCGCACACTGGCGGCGGGGATCGGCTGGGCCGCGTCCTGGCTCTCCACCACCACGTCACCCACCACGGTGGCGCGGATCGCCGCGCGGGTGGCCGAGCGCAGACCGGCGACGTAGACGCTGACCACCAGCGCCAGGGCG
Source organism: Burkholderia sp. PAMC 26561 (assembly GCA_964657595.1). Taxonomy (GTDB): domain Bacteria; phylum Actinomycetota; class Thermoleophilia; order Solirubrobacterales; family Solirubrobacteraceae; genus Palsa-465. The sequence continues at coordinate 4,457 of CAZZVR010000156.1, forward strand.
ATGCCGATCATCAGGCTCGAGGCGCTGAGCGCGGTGCGCCCGCGGTTGACCAGCGCCTGCTCCCGCGCCAGCTCGAAGATCGGGTCCCCCCCCCGGCGGCTCGACAGCCAGCCCAGGCTCGCGACGGCGAGCGGCGCCAGGATGAGCGTGGCGGCAAGCATCAGGCCCGCGCCCACGCCGCACACCGCCAGGCGGTGGTCGCGGTCCCCCCCGGCGCTCAGGGTGAGGATGAGGCCACCGGCCCCAAGGCCGGTGGACACGCCCAGCCGCAGCAGCGTGAACAGCACTGGACGCCGGCGGCCGCGTGCGCCGTAGCTCACGCGCAGCGCCTCGATCGGGGTGGCCCGCCGCGCGGCCAGGGCCGGCGCCAGCGCCGCGAGCAGCGAGACGAGGATGCCCACGGCCAGGCCGACCCCCAGCGCCCGCGCACTGATGCTCAGCCCCCCGCTGGCCACGCCGACCCCGGCACCGGCGAATCCGCCGCGCACCGCCAGGGCCACGAACGGACCGGCGATCACCCCGATGATCGCGCCGAGTGCGCCGATGACCAGCGCCTCGACGAGGCCGGCCGCCACCACCTGCAGGCGGGTGGCCCCCAGGGCGCGCAGCAGCGCGAGCTCGCGCTGGCGCTGGGTGGCGGAGCTGGCGAAGCTGTTGAAGATGACCAGCGCGCCGATCAGCACGGCGACCACGGCGAAGGCGAGCAGGCCGTCCGACAGCGTGGTGAAGGCACTGGAGATACGGCTCACCGCCGCCTGGACCTGGGTGACCTGGCTCTGGACGGTGAGCCCGGCGGGCAGCCGCGCCGCGATCTGCTGGGCCACGCGGGCGAGGTCCGCCCCCGGCGCGAGCGCCACGTCGACCTGGCTGACGTCGGGCGTGGCGTAGAGGCGGTGGGCGGCGTCCGGGGTGAGGACGACGAAGCGCTCACCGCCGCTCGCCCCGAAGCTGGCGATGCCGCTGATGGTGAAGCGGGCCACCGGCTGGGCGGTGAGGATGCGCACGCGGTCCCCCACCTGCCAGTGCTGCTGGGCGGCGGTGGCGGCGTCGATCGCCACCTCGTCCGCGTGGCGGGGCGCGGCGCCGGAGGCGTAGACGACGCCGGTGAAGGGCGCGCCCAGCTTGGAGATCGCCACGGTCTGGGGTGAGGCGTCCAGCGGCCGGCCGTCGGCGCCGACGATCGTCGCCGGGGCGATGATCTGACCGGCGGCCGCCGCCACGCCGTGGACGTCGCGGACCGCGCGCACCGTGGTCGGGGCGATGGCGGGCGAGCCGGAGGTCTGGGCCGCGTTGGCGCCACCGGCCACGCGCGTGCCGGCACTCTGGCGCGCGGAGACGATGAGCTGGGCGCCGCGGTCGGCCGCGCTGAACAGGCGCGTGTAGGCGGCATGGGTGCTGTCGGTGAAGACGAGGGCACCGGTGACGATCGCCACCCCGAAGGCGACGGTGAGGGCAGTGACGAGCGAGCGGGGCCAGCGCGCCAGCAGCGCGCGCAGGGTGAAGGCGGCGGTCATGCCTCGCGGACGATGCGGCCGTCCTCGAGGAACACGATCCGGTCCGCCCGCGCGGCGGCCTGATGGTCATGGGTGACGATCACGATGGTCTGGCCCAGGTCGGTGACCGCCCGGCGCAGCATGGTCAGGATGAGCTCGGTGCCGCGCGAGTCGAGGTTGCCGCTGGGCTCGTCGGCGAACAGGACCGCCGGCTTGCCGAGCAGCGCGCGGGCCAGGGCGATCCGCTGCTGCTCACCCCCGGAGAGCTCCGCCGGACGGGAGCGGCGGCGGTCCTGCATGCCGACGGCCACCAGCAGCCAGTCGAGCCAGGCGCGGTCGATCTCGCGTCCGGCGATGCGCTGGGGCAGGGTGATGTTCTGCTCGGCGGTGAGCATCGGCAGCAGGTTGAAGGATTGGAAGACGAAGCCGACCCGGTTGCGGCGCAGGCGGGTGCGGTCGGTCTCGCCGAGGTCACCCAGGCGGGTGGGCCCGATCCACACCTCACCGCGCGTGGGGGTGTCCAGGCCGGCCAGGAGGTGCATCAGCGTCGATTTGCCCGACCCCGACGGACCCATGATCGCGGTGAAGGAGCCGGGGTAGAGGTTGAGCGAGACCCCGCGCAGCGCCTGGACGGCGGCCGGCCCGCTGCCGTACTGCTTGTGCAGGTTCTGGCCCGCCACGACGGCGTGAGGCTCGCGGATCTCCAGGGACGGCGGGTCAAAGCCGTCGGGTACCGGAGGCGACGGAGATGCCGGGCCCGGGGCCGGGTCATCGGGCACCGCGACGAAGTCCGCTCGGGCACGCCCGCGGCGGCGTGGCCCGGGGGGGTCCCCCGGGCTCACGAATACTGCAGGGCCTTGGGCCGCACGTAACCGGCCAGCACCGCGCAGGCCAGGGACAGCTGTGCCCAGTCACCGTCGAAGTCGAGGGTGATGAGGCCACCGGTGGGGAGCTTGCGACGGATCTCGGCCAAGTCGGCGTTCGCGGCGTCGGCGACGAGCTTGAGCACGAGCATCTGCAGGGCCGGGTTGTGGCCGACGACCATCACCTCCTCCACGTGGTCATCGAGCGCCTGGAGGCGGCGCAGCAGCTCCTCGGCGGAGGCACCGTAGAGGCGTGGCTCGAGGCGCAGCTCACCGCCGGGGCGGATGGCGCGCGCGGTGTCCACCGTGCGGCGGGCGCTGGAGCACAGCACCAGCTCGGGCGCGATCTCGTGCGCCTGGACGTACTCGCGCAGCAGCTTGACCGCCTGGCGCCCGCGGGGAGCGAGCGGCCGGTCGTGGTCGGACTGCATCGCGTCATCCCAGGAGGACTTGGCGTGACGCAGCAGGTGAAGACGGCGGAGGGTCATGGCTCCGATTGTGCCGGTTCGAGCGGCGGCGCTCACATCGCGGATGAGAACCCCCCGCCGGCGCGGGTTGGTAAGCAACTTTCGCTCGCGGAGCGTTGGCGGGCGCCCGGGTGAGCGTAGAGTCAGGCGGGTGAGCTCACGCCATGACCTGGTGGTCATCGGCGCCTCCGCCGGGGGCGTCGAGGCCCTCCAGCGCGTGGTCTCCGGGTTGCCGGCTGACCTGGCGGCCAGCGTTTGCATCGTGCTGCACCGCGCCACCGGCAGCGTGAGCGCCCTGGCGAAGGTACTGGACCGGGCCGGGCCGCTGCCCTGTCGCACCGCGGTGGACGGTGAGGCGCTCGTGCGCGGTGAGATCCTCGTGGCGAGTCCGGACCATCATCTGATCGTTGAGGACGGACACGTGCGGCTGACCCAGGATCCGCCCGAGCGCGGCCTGCGCCCGTCCGTCGACGTGCTGTTCCGGTCCGCCTCCGCGGCCCATGACGGACGGGTGATCGGCGTCGTGCTGTCGGGCACCCTCGATGACGGCACCGCCGGACTGGCGATGATCAAGGGCGGCGGTGGCGGCGCGATCGTGCAGGATCCCGCCAAGGCGATGTATCCGGGGATGCCGGCCAGCGCCATCGCCGGCGTGCAGGTGGATGCCGTGGTGGGGCTGGATCGGGTCGCCGAGATGATCGTGGCGATGGTCAACGGCAGCGACGGCCCGGCCGGCGCCGATCAGCCGGGCCAGGGCCCGATAGGGTCGCATCCGTGACTGGGCAAATGACCGGCGGGCTCGACGCGCTGCTCGAGTTCGTGCGTGACACCCGCGGCTTTGACTTCACCGGCTACAAGCGCTCGAGCGTGGAACGCCGGGTGGCCAAGCGGATGGCCGAGGTGGGCATCCCCGAGGGTCGCTACGACGACTACGTCGACTACCTGGAGCTGCACGCCGACGAGTACGCCGAGCTGTTCAACATGCTGCTGATCAACGTCACCGCGTTCTTCCGCGATCCGCCGATCTGGGAGCACCTGGCCAGCACGGTGCTGCCGACACTGCTGGCGGCCCGCAATGACACCGCACCGATCCGGGTCTGGTGTGCGGGGTGCGCCTCGGGTGAGGAGCCGCTGACGGTGGCCATGGTGCTCGCCACCGTGCTCGGGGAGGAGGCCTTCCATGAGCGGGTGAAGATCTACGCCACCGACGTGGATGAGCACGCCCTGGATCAGGCGCGCCACGGTATCTACCTGCCCCGCCAGGTGGAGGACATCCCGCGTGAGGCGCTGGAGCGGTTCTTCGAGCGGACCGACCAGCGCTACGTGTTCCGCAAGGACCTGCGCCGCAGCGTGATCTTCGGGCGCAATGACCTGGTCCAGGACGCCCCGATCTCACGCATCGACCTGCTGGTGTGCCGCAACACCCTGATGTACTTCACCGCCGACACGCAGGCCCAGACGCTCAGGCGCTTCCACTTCGCCCTCAACGAGGATGGCGTCCTGCTGCTGGGCAAGTCGGAGATGCTCATCAGCCACGGCGACCTGTTCGCGCCCGTGGACCTGAGGTGGCGGGTGTTCCACAAGGTGGTCCGGCCCGGCCTGCGCGACCGGGTCCGCGTGATGGCCCAAGATTCCGGGGGCGGCGGGCTCGACGGGGTGAGTGAGAACCTCCGCGAGGTGGCCTTCGACGTCACCGGCCCGGCCAACCTGGTGCTCGACGCCGACGGCACGGTGGTGATGAGCAACGAGTCGGCCCGGCGCATGTTCGGCCTGTCCAACACCGACCTGGGCCGGCCGGTGCAGGACCTCGAGCTCTCCTTCCGGCCGCTGGAGCTGCGCAGCCATCTCGAGACGGTGACCGCGACCGGCCGATCCGTTGAGGTCAATGGCGTGCCCTGGCGCCACGCCGACCAGGACCGGCTGCTGGACGTGCGGATCTTCCCGCTGGTGGGAGCCAAGGGCACCCTCGGCACCAGCGTCTCCTACGCCGACGTCACCGAGGCGAGTCACCTCCAGCAGCAGCTCACCGACTCGCGGGAGAAGCTCGAGACCGCCTATGAGGAGCTGCAGGCGACGGTGGAGGAGCTGGAGACGACCAACGAGGAGCTGCAG
>CAZZVR010000157.1:0-3878 GCA_964657595.1 Burkholderia sp. PAMC 26561
CGGTCGACACCTCGAATAGAGTTTTGCAAACGATTGCAACAGCATTGCCAAGGAGATGTATGAACGGGGAACAGGCACCCACCCTCGGTTGGGTCGGGACCGGCCGTATGGGGTACGCCCTAGCCGCGAGACTGCTGGAGGCCGGGCATGAGGTCGCGGTGTACAACCGCACGCGGGAAAAGGCCCAGGGTTTGGTGGACCTCGGAGCCACGCTCGTCGACACGCCGGCAGATCTCGCTGACCGAGACATCGTGTTCACCATGGTCGCGGGCTCGACCGATGTCGAGGCAGTGGTCAGTGGTCCGGACGGCCTGTTGTCGCGAGAGGACGTCTGTCCCGGCCTGATCGTCGACTCGACCACGATCTCCCCGACCGCGGCAGAGGGGATCCGAGCCGCCGCCCAGGCGCGCGGCACCGCGATGCTGGCCGCACCGGTGAGTGGCAACCCGAAGGTGGCGGCCAGTGGGCGCCTGACCATCGTCGCCTCGGGGCCGAGCGCCGACTTCGAGCGCGCGCGCCCCTATCTGGAACTGCTCTGTCGGCGTGTCACCTACGTCGGCGAGGGCGAGCGGGCCCGCCTGGTCAAGATCTGTCACAACCTCATGCTCGGCGTGGTGTCTCAGTGCCTGGCCGAGATCACGGTGCTGGCGGAGAAGGGCGGAGTCGCGCGCGCCGATTTTCTCGAGTTCCTCAACGACAGCGTGATGGGGTCGGTGTTCACCCGCTACAAGAGCCCTGCCTACGTCAACCTCGACTTCACACCGACCTTCACGCCGGCGCTGCTGCTCAAGGACTTCCACCTCGGCTTCGAGGCCGCGCGGGAGATGGACGTGGCGATGCCGCTGGCTGCCGCGACTGAGCAGATCGTGCAAGGCCTGGCCGGGATGAAGGGCAACGAGGTGGACTTCGCGGCACTCCTCGAGATCGTCGCCGAGGCGTCCGGGCTGGAGCTGGTGGCGGAGAACGTCAAGGTGGACGACGGCCTGAGCCCGCTGGTTCCCGAGACTGACATGAACGGTCATGTCACCGCTTCCGTGGCCACGCCGATCGCCTAGCGGCGCCGGCTCATCGGCACTCCTCCAGACCGGGCCGGATCGACACCCGGCCCGGTCCCGGGGCTCAGCCTCACCCCTTCCAGACCGTTTTGAGGTTGGTGAACTCGCGGATTCCGGCCGCCGCGAGCTCCCGGCCGAACCCGGACGCCTTGACCCCGCCGAAGGGCAGTTCCGGATAGGAGACGGTCATGCCGTTGACGAAGACCGCGCCGGCCTCCAGGTTGGAGATGAAGAACGCCTCCTCCTCCGGCTCGTTGGTCCACACGGCTGAACTGAGCCCGAACGTGGTCTGGTTGGCGATGCGGATCGCGTCCTCACGGTCCTCAGCGCGGTAGAGGGACGCCACGGGGCCAAACGCCTCCTCGAGGACGATCCGCATCTCATCCGTGAGATCGCCGAGCACCGTCGGCTCGTAGAAGAACCCGTCACGCTCGATGACGTGGCCTCCGGTGAGCACCGAAGCACCCTTTGCGACGGCATCGTCGACGAGCTCTGCGAGCTCGTCACGCCCCGACGCGGTCGCCACGGGGCCGACGTCGACAGATTCGTCGAGCGGATCCCCGACGTTGAGCGCGGCCATCTTGGCGGCGAACCGCTCGGTGAATGCCTCATAGACCGCCGTGTGGACGATGAACCGCTTGCCGGCGATGCAGGACTGGCCGTTGTTGAGGACGCGGGCGCGCACAGCGGTGGTGGCCGCGGCCTCCAGATCTGCACTCGGCATCACGACGAAGGGATCGGAGCCTCCGAGCTCCATCACCGACTTCTTGATCTGCGCTCCGGATGTCGCCGCGACGGCGCGTCCCGCGCCCTCTGAGCCGGTGAGCGTGACGGCCTTGACCCGGGGGTCTCGGATGACCTGCTCGACCTCAGCGGAGCCGATGAGCAGGGAGTGGAAGGCCCCGGTGGGAAATCCCGCACGCTCGAACAGCGTGTCGAGGTAGAGAGCGGAGCTCGGAACGTTGGATGCGTGTTTGAGCAGGCCCGTATTGCCCGCCATGAGCGCGGGCGCGGCAAAGCGGATGACCTGCCAGAGCGGGTAGTTCCACGGCATCACCGCGAGGACGACACCGAGCGGCTGATAGCGGGTGTAGGCCTGGGAGGCGCCGACCTCCGACGGGTCGGCCAACGGCTCGTCAGCGAGGAAGCCTTCGGCGTGCGCGGCGTAGTACCGCATGCCCTTGGCGCACTTGAGCACCTCGGCCCTGGCCTGGGCGATCGGCTTGCCCATCTCGATCACCAGCATGCGCGCTGTGGTCTCGACCTCCGATTCCAGAATCTCGGCGGCTTGGCGCATCCACTCGGCGCGCTGTTGGAAGGTCGTCCCCCGCAGCGTCTCAAAGGCCGCCTGGGTCTCGGCGATCCGGGTCTCCACCTCAGCGGCGTCGTGCGGGGTGAACTGCTCCTGAAGTTGACCGGTTGCCGGGTTGATGATCGCTATTGCCATCGTGTCTCTTCCTCTCTCTGCAACCCGCGGATGCGCGGGCTGCTGGGTTGTTGCGCCAACGGACGGCGCGGTCTCAGCTCTCGAAGATCTCGGGGTGCTGGCCAAGGGCGAGCCGCGTACGCCGGATGTGGCCGGCCAGGACCTGCTCGGCGTACTCACCGTCGCGGTTGCGAAGGGCAGCCACCAGGAGCTGGTGCTCGTGGTGGACGCTGTCGTCGCCCTGGGCCCGGAACATGCGGGCGTAGGCGCGACGGTAGTGCTGGGTGCGGTTCCAGAGTCGCAGGATCGTGTCGCCCAGCAGGATCGTTGCGGTGGCTGAGTAGCAGAGCAGGTGGAACTCGCGGTCGAGGGTCAGGAACTCCTCGACGTCGGGTGAGCCCTGCATAGCGTCGGCCAGGTGCCCCAGGCGCTCGAGCGCCTCCTCAGACAGTGAACCGGCGCTGTAGCGCAGGAGCAGCGGTTCGAGTCGCTCGCGCATCTGGTACATCTCGGCTAATTCGGCGGCAGAGAGCCGCGACACCCAGCTACCCGCGTTCGCCACGATGGTGATGAGACCCTCGGCCTCCAGCATCCGCAGCGCCTCGCGCACCGGCACCCGGCTGGCGCTGTGGCGCCGGGCCAGCTCCTGTTGGCGGATGCGCTCTCCAGGTCGGTACTCACCGCCGAGGATCTCGTCCCGGAGCGCTGCGGCGATGCGCGCACCAGACTCGCCGTGAGGGTGTCCCGAGCCGCTCTGTGACGTCTCCTCTGACGGGGCCGGGACGCTCACAGCTGCGGGTGGGCCGGATGCCACAGCTGAACGTCCGCGTCGCTCTCGTATGCCTTCCCGGTCGGGAAGCTGACGAGCTCGAACTGCATTCCCCAGGGACTTGTGAAGTAGATCCAGCGCTGCCCGAGAGCTGCCTTGGCGCTGGGAGTCGGCTCACCCATGAACTGGACGCCTCGCGCGCTGAGGGTGCTCATCGCCGCGTCCAGGTCCTCGACGTAGAGCGCCAGGTGGTGGCCGCCCAGGTCGCTGTTGCGGGGCTGGGGAGCCTGCCCATCGGCGGATTCGTACTCGAAGACCTCCAGGTTCGAGCCGGCGCCCAGACGGTAGAACCGGATCTCGCGGATGCGCGTACGCGGATGAACGCCCAGGTGCGTGCGCATCCAGTCCTCGTCGCTGGACTTGCCGTCGAGTGTGTAGACGTGCACTGCCTCGAGGACGTCGACCAGGAAGCGGTGAGCCTGCTCGAGGTCGGGCACGGTGAAGCCCACGTGGTCGATGCCCCGCAGTCCGTATCCACTCGTCATCTCCCTCCTCCTTCCTTTGGCTAATTGAATACTATCGGTCGGGCAGTTGCGGGACGAACGGGGGTTGCAGGCGGGAGGTTCGC
>CAZZVR010000157.1:3892-9384 GCA_964657595.1 Burkholderia sp. PAMC 26561
TGATTGGATTCAATCACAGCGAACGCCTGGCCTATCACCATCCGAGACGGGAAAGTCACATGCCTGAAGCAAGAGCACTCCAGACCGGGGTGCCCTGGGTCGAATTGACGACGACGCGGGACGATTGGGAGAGCGCCGATCCAGGGCTGCTCACCGGAATGCTGGTGCAGCTGCACCTGATCCGCGCCTTCGAGGAGACCGTTCTCGAGCTCGCCTCCGAGAACCTCGTCCACGGTCCCGCGCACTCGAGCATTGGTCAGGAGGGTGGGGCGGTCGGCTCCATCATCGGGCTGCGGTCGAGCGACGGCATCGCCGGGTCTCACCGGGGTCACCACCAGTTCCTGGCCAAGGCGCTCGGGCATGTCAGCACCGAGCCGCTGTCGCTCGAGGTGCCCGTGCCGCCCGTCGTGCAGGAGGTGCTGACACGGACCCTGGCCGAGATCCTGGGTCTGGCGCAGGGTTACTGTGGGGGACGGGGCGGCTCGATGCACCTGCAGTGGCTGGAGGCGGGTGCCCTCGGGACCAACGCGATCGTGGGCGGCGGCGTGCCCTTCGCCGCCGGGAACGCCTGGGCGCAGACTCACGCGGACACCAGTGACGCGACGATTGCCTTTTTCGGAGATGGTTCCGCCCAGATTGGCTCGGTGCTGGAGAGCCTCAATCTGGCGGCAGCCTGGAAGCTGCCGATCGCCTTCTTCATCGAGAACAACCTCTACGCCGTCTCGACGAGCGTCGCGGAGATCGCGGCGGACGCCCGCCTGTCGGTCCGTGGCCAGGGGTTCGGCATCCCGTCCTGGAAGGTTGACGGCATGGACCCGCTCGCGGTGCATCTCGCGACCGAGCAGGCACTCGCACGGATGCGAGCCGGTGATGGTCCCGCCGTCATCGAGGCAGACGTCTACCGCTTCCTCCACCAGAACGGGTCCTATGCCGGCAGCGCGTTCGGCTACCGCACCAAGGAGGAGGAGGCCCAGTGGCGGGCCCGGGATCCCCTCGAGCGCGTCGCCACTGAGCTCAAGGCCCTCGGACGGCTCACCGACGCACACGAGCAGGAGCTCCGCGCGACAGTGCAGTCAGCGATGCGCCAGGCGGTCGCGGAGCTTGTCGAGGACGACCCCGATGCCCCGGACACGCGCCGGATCAAGCCCGACCTGTGGCCTGAGCCAGGCTTCGTCGACGTGGGGGTTCGCAGTGACGGCCGCGAACTGGAGGAATCGGCGAGGTTGGAGCCGGGCTCCTACGACGGTGAGTGGACCGACATCAAGTTCGTCGATGCCGTAGCGGGAGTCATGGACCGCCGGATGGAACAGGATCCGCGGATCGTCGTGCTCGGTGAGGACGTCCACCGCCTCAACGGGGGGACCAACGGCGCCACCAAGGGCCTGTTCAAGCGTTACGGCGCGGACCGAGTGATCGGCACGCCGATCAGCGAGAACGCGTTCGTCGGCCTCGGCGGCGGAATGGCCCTCGACGGTCGCTTCCGTCCTGTGGTGGAGTTCATGTACCCGGACTTCATGTGGGTCGCCGCGGATCAGGTCTTCAATCAGATCGGCAAGGCGCGACACATGTTTGGTGGACGGAATGACGTGCCCTTGGTGCTGCGCACAAAGGTCGCCATGGGGTCCGGATACGGCTCACAGCATTTGATGGATCCAGCGGGGATCTTCGCCACGGCACCCGGCTGGCGAATCGTGGCGCCCTCATCAGCGGCCGACTACGTGGGCCTGATGAATGCAGCGCTGACCTTGAACGACCCGGTCCTCGTCATCGAGCACATCGACCTCTACCCCCTGGCTGACCGCGTACCCGCGGAGCTTGATTACGTCATCCCGCCGAACACGGCGATCGTGCGGCGGCCCGGCAGCGAACTGACCGTGCTGTCGTACCTGTCGATGGTCCACCGCTGCCTCGAGGCCATCGAGCAGTCCACGATCGACGCCGAACTCGTGGACCTGCGCTGGCTCGACCGTGCCTCGCTTGACTGGGACACCATCGGTGAGAGCATCCGCAAGACCAACGCCGTGCTCATCGTCGAGCAGGGCTCGCTGGGGACCTCCTACGGCGGCTGGCTGGCGGACGAGATCCAGCGCCGCTTCTTCGATTGGCTCGATCAACCGGTGCTTCGTGTCACCGGCGCGGAGTCGAGTCCGAGCATCTCCCGGGTGCTCGAGCGGGCGGCCATCGCGGGGACCGAGGACGTGCTCGATGCTCTCCGCGCGGCTCAGGCAGCGATGGGAGACGCTCGCTGATGACCGAGATCGTTCGCATGCCGTCGGTGATGGCCGGGGCAACCCACTCTGTACTGCTCCAGTGGATGGTCGAGCCCGGCGCTCACGTGGGGGTCGGTGACGTCCTCGCGGAGATCGAGACGGACAAGGCGGTCGTCGAGTACGCCGCGGAGATCGAGGGCACCATCGGGCGCTTTCTCGTGCAAGCGGGGGATGACGTCGCGGTGGGTGATCCGATTGCCGTCGTGCTCGGGGCGGACGAGGATGCCTCCGCGCTCCTGCTGCATGAAGAGGTCAGCCCAGAAGGCCTCGCCCCCGACGCACCCGAGCCGGCACCCACGCCGCCACCGGCGTCGAGCTCGCAGGCGGTCGCTGCCCCGGACACGGTGGTCGCGGCGACTCCGGCGTCCGCGGGATCCTCGGACCGACGGTTCTCCAGCCCGATCGCGCGGCGGGTCGCCGCCGCGCGCAGCATCGACCTGAGTCGGGTCACCGGAACCGGGCCGAACGGTCGGATCGTCAGGCGTGACGTCGAGGCCCACTCGGCTCAGCCGGCGGCCGCGCTGCCAGTCGTTGGGGTCTCGGCCACGACGGATGACGCGTTCACCGACGTCCCCCTGACCGGGATGCGCCGCGCGATCGCCCGACGCCTGACCGAGAGCAAGACGACGGTCCCCCACTTCTATGTGACCGCCCATGTGCGCGTCGGTCGACTGCTCAGCCTGCGCCAGGAGGTCAACGGGGTCGGTCCTCGGAAGGTCTCGGTCAACGACTTCATCGTCAAGGCCGTCGCCTCGGGGTTGGTCGATGTGCCGGCGGCGAATGCGATCTGGAACGGCGACTCGATCCGTCGCTTCGAAACCGTAGCCGTGGGGGTTGCCGTGTCCGTCCCGGACGGACTCCTCACCCCGGTCGTGCGCGGGGCATCCCAGATGGGGCTCATCGAGCTCAGCGCTCAGATAGCCGAACTGGCGGATCGCGCTCGGGCAGGTCGGCTTCAACAACACGAACTCGAGGGCGGTAGCTTCGCGGTGTCGAACCTGGGCATGTACGGCGTGGACGCGTTCACGGCGATCCTCAACCCGCCCCAGTCGGGCATCCTCGCCGTGTCGGCGGCAAAGCCCCAGCCGGTGGTCGGGGATGACGGGGAGCTGGCCGTCGCGCCGGTGATGACGGTCACCCTCTCAGCAGACCATCGCGTGATCGACGGGGCCGTCGCTGCGGAATGGATCGCAGCCCTCGTCGCGCGCCTGGAAAATCCCGTCTCGCTGCTCCTCTGAGCTGACCCGGGGCCGTTGAGGCCGGGGGTCTGCGCGTCGCGCCCAGCTCGACGGGCGCTCAGCGCGCCCGCCGAGGCTCAGTACTCGTTGGCGACAAACAGCTCCTGGGAGGGGAAGCGCGTGAGGATCTCGGTGCCGTAGTCCGTGACGACGACCTCCTCCTCGATCCGGGCTGCCGAAGTGCCGTCAGACGCGGGGCAGTAGGTCTCCATGGCGAACACCATGCCGGGCTTGATCTCGATCGGATCCCGCATCGAGTTGAGCCGGGAGATGATCGGGCGTTCGTGCAGACCCAGGCCGAGCCCGTGCGCGAACTGGAGGCCGAAGGCGGCCAGCTCGTTCTCAAAGCCAAAGTCCTGGGCCTCCGGAAGCACCGCGGCGACCTGGTCACTGCCCACCCCCGGTTTGATGGCGTCCAGCGCCCTATCCATCCATTCCCGGGACTGCTTGTAGGCATCGCGCTGTGACTCGGTCGCCCAGCCAACGCCGAAGGTGCGGTAGTAGCAGGTGCGGTACCCGTTGAAGGAGTGGATGATGTCGAAGAACGCCTGATCCCCGGGTCGGATGATCCGATCGGTGAAGTTGTGGGGGTGGGGGTTACAGCGCTCGCCGGAGATCGAGTTGATCGCCTCGACCTGGTCAGAACCGTATTCATAGAGTCGGGCACTGGCCAACGCGACGATCTCGTTCTCACGCACGCCTGGCTTGAGGGCGCCGACGATGTCCTGGTAGACACCATCGACCATCGCGGCCGCCTGGTTGAGCAGCATGATCTCATCCTGGTTCTTGATGACCCTGGCATCGAGCATCGACTGCTGGGCGTCCGCGATCGTCAACCCCTGGCGCTGCATCTCGAACAGGAACGGCGGTTCGACGAGGTCGAGGCCGACGGGCGCGTCGGCCAACCCGTTCTCGGCCAGGAGCGACTTGATCTCTCGGACGGCGTCGACCATCAGATCGGCTCCGCCCGTCGGGTCGACGGCCCCCTTGAAACCGAGGAAGCCGGGCCGGTAGTTCTCCTCCGGCACCCAGTCCGAGTAGAGCTTGTGATGCTTGACCGCGGAGCCGAAGTCCCACAGGATCGGATCCTGTCCGCGCATCACCAGCGCGTAGCGGATCATCTTGTCCCCGAGCGCTCCACCGATCCAGGTCTGGGTCGCGTAGCGGATGTTGTAGAAGTCGAACAGCAGGAATGCCCCACACGGGCTGGCCTCGAGCGCGGCCTTGGTCCGCGCCAGCCGGTACTCGCGCAGCCGCTGGAAGTTGACGCGGTGCTCGTAGTCGACGCCCATCTGCCCGGGCGCGCCCAGCGGGCGCACGTCCCGGGGCCGCTGTGACGGCCGCTCGAAGAGACGGCTCGGCTTGTAGACGTGCTCGTGATTGTGTCCGTGGCTCATGTCTCAACTCCCTCATCTCGGCGATCGACGGCCGCTCCGCTGACTCAGCGCCGCAATCGTTTGCAGCCTACGCCATCTCGACGTTGGACAAGCCGCCCACGGCATCAGGCGGTCCATCACGCCGACCTGATCGACGCGTCTGCCTGGCCGGGACAGAGCGAACTCCGTCCCGGCCGGCGGTGCGGCAGCTCAGCAGACCCGGACCTTGATGTCCTGGGTCTTCGCGAACGTGCGGGTTCTCTTGCCCACCTTGTAGTGGTAGGTGGTGACGACCTTCAGCGTGTAGGTGCCCTTGCGCAGGCCCTTGAGGCTGAGCGCGAAGGCCTGTGACTTCTTCTTCGCGGTGGCGCGGAGTTTCCCGTCCAGGGTCAGGGTCGCGTGGACGAAGGTCAGCTTCGTCTTCTTCGAGCCCTTGACCACCGCGTCGTGGTACTTGACCGCCAGCTTCGTCGTGGTGGCCAGACACGTCTTGATGACGGGAATGGTCACGCTGATCTTGGCGTTCCCGGCATCGACTGACCTCGTGACGGTCTTGGGTGCCGGCTTGGGCGTGGTGACCGGAGTCGGCGTGGTCGTGGTCGGCGTCG
>CAZZVR010000158.1:0-9370 GCA_964657595.1 Burkholderia sp. PAMC 26561
CGCGATGTCGGCCGCCGCATGAGGGCGCGCCAGGCTCGCCGCGGCCGCGCCCATCGCCGCTAACCGTCGGGGGTCGCCGAGCAGCGCGGCGGCCTCGGCGGCCAGCCGGGCCGGGGTCACCTCTGCATCGGCGATGACCACCGCCGCGCCGGCGTCGGCCAGGTACCGGGCGTTGGTGGTCTGATGATCGGCGGTGGCGTGCGGATAGGGCACGAGGATCGAGGGGCGTCCCGCCAGCGCGATCTCGAAGATCGAGCCCCCGGAGCGGGCGATCACCAGATCAGCCGCCAGCAACGCGTCCATGAACTCGCCGACATAGCCGCGCAGGTCATAGTGGGCCCCCGGTGAGGCGAGCGACGGCAGGTCGCGCTCGCCGGCGGCGTGGAGCACGCGCACCGGGCCCACGCCGGGCAGCTCCACCGTGGCGAAGGCCTCCACGGCCGCCTGGTTGACCGAGCGGGCGCCGAGGGACCCGCCGAAGATGACCACCAGCGTCTCCTCCGCGGCGATCCCGAAGCGCCGGCGACCGGCGGCTCGCCCGGCGATCGGGTCCACCACCGCGGGAACCGGGCGACCGGTGATCCGGAAGCGGTCCCCGTCGCGCCCGGGGATGGGCAGGGCCAGACACACCCGCTCGGCCACCGGGGCCAGCAGCCGGTTGGTGAGCCCGAGGTGGGAATCGATCTCGGTCAGCACCAGCGGCACCCGGACCAGGCGCCCGGCCAGACCAACCGGCCCGGCCACATATCCCCCACCCCCCATCACCACGTCGGGTGCGATGGTGCGCACCAGGCCGACACAGCGAGCCAACGCGACCGTGTCGGTCCCGGCGGCCTGCAACGCCCGCAGGGGTGCGCGGCGCGGCAGGGACACCACGTCGATCTGATGGAAGGCGTACCCCGCCTCGGGTACCAGGGTGGCCTCGGCCCGGTGCCCGCCGATGAAGACGACCTCGGCGCCCTCAGCCCGTAGCGCGTCGGCCACGGCCAGCGCGGGCACCACGTGCCCCGCTGTCCCGCCGGCGCCGATCAGCACGCGCGGTGCGCTCACCTGGATCGCCTCCCGCATAGGTCGCTCCAGCCCCACCCGGCGCCCGGCCGGCCCGCGCACTCGCCACGGCCGCCCGCCCGGCGCGGCGGGCGCCCAGGGCCCGGGCCCGGACCTGACCGGACTCGGGGTCGACGGCCCGCAGCTCCTGCGCCGAGGGCCGGGCGATGTTCAACAGCACCCCGACCGAGGCGAGCAGCACGATCATCGACGTCGGCGCATAGGAGATGAACGGCAGGGGCACACCGGTCAGCGGCGCCATGCCGAGGACGACGAAGATGTTGAGCAGCGCCTGGCAAATGATCAGCGAGGTGATCCCGGTGGCGACCAATTTGGCATACCGGGTGGCCGCCTTCCGCGCGGTCCGCAGACCCGCGAAGGCGATCATCCCGTAGAGCACGAGCAGCGCGACGATGCCCATCACGCCGAGCTCGTCGCCGATCACCGCGAGGATGAAGTCGGTCTGGGCCTCGGGCAGGTAGAAGTCCTTGATCAGGCCCTGGCCGAGGCCGGTGCCGAACACGCCGCCTGACCCGACTCCGACCAGCCCCTCGACCCCCTGGAAGTCGGTGGTCTTGATGTTCGCCCAGGGATGCAGGAACGACGTGAGCCGCTGGGCCTCGTAGTGGCTGGAGAGGATGAGCACGAGCAGGAGGAAGCCGCCGAGGAGCGCCACGGTCCCCAGGTACTTCATCGGCACGCCACTGGCCACCAGCAGCGCGGCAATGGAGAAGACGACGATCATCGTCGTGCCGAGATCGGGCTCCAGGTAGATGAGCCCACACGCCGGCAGGACCGCGACGGCCACGGGCGCCAGGGCGGGCTTGATCCCCCGGTTCAGCCGCCGGGGGTTGTCGGCCAGGTAGCGCGCCACGTAGAGGATCAGCGCCAGCTTCATGATCTCCGAGGGCTGGAACTCGAGGGTCGAGGTGCCGATCCAGCGCCGCGCGCCGAGCACCTCCTTGCCGATGCCGGGGATGAGCACGGCCACGAGCAGTCCGAAGGAGCCATACAGCCCCAGCTTGGTCACCTGCGGGGTGAGGAGATCCAGGCCGCGACGCTCGATGAAGCGCATGGCGATGAGGCCGATGCCGGCCGCGACGAGGTAGACGAGGAACTCCCCGGCACCCAGGCCGTGTCCGTTGATCACCCCGAGCGGGCTCGAGGCCGAGTAGACCATGACCGCGCCGTAGGCGAGCAGGAGCAGGGTCGCGGTCATCAGCACGCGATGCTCCAGCGGCGGCTGGGCCCGGCGGGTCACGCGCTTGGCGGGGGCGCTGAGGCTCGCCATCTAGAGCGCCTCCACGAGCTCGCGGAACGCGTCACCGCGCGCCTCGAAGTTGGCGAACTGGTCAAAGGACGCACACGCCGGGGACAGGAGGATGGTGGCGCCGCTGCTGACCTTGGGTTCAGCAGCGGCGAGGGCGCCGGCGAGGTCCCCGGCCCCCACCAGCGGCACGCCCGTCTCGGCCAGAGCCGCGCCGATGCGCCCGGCGTCCTCTCCGATCAGGTACACGGCGGCGCAGCGCTGGGCGACCAGCGGCGCGAGCGGGCTGAAGTCCTGGGCCTTGCCCTGGCCGCCGAGGATGAGGTGCACGTCGGCGTCGAAGGAGGCCAGGGCGGTCAGGGTCGAGTCGACGTTGGTCGCCTTGGAGTCGTTGACGTAGCGCACCCCACGACGCTGGGCGATGAGCTCGAGCCGGTGCGCGACACCGCGGAAACTCAGCAGCCCCTCGGCCACCGCGGCGGGATCCAGGCCGCGGGCCAGGCAGACCGTCGCCGCCGCCGCGGCGTTGGCGCGGTTATGGCGGCCCGGCAGCCCGACGGCATCGGCCGCCAGGGCGCCGAAGTGCAGCTGGGCGGCCGGGGTGTCGAGCGCGAGGCCGTCGGGCAGGATCGCCAGGTCGTCCGGCGCCTGATGGGCGAAGATCTTCAGCTTGGCGGCCCGGTAGGCCGCGAAGCTGCCGTGGCGGTCGAGGTGATCGGGGCTGAGGTTGAGCAGCAGCGCGGCCTCCGGGGCGAAGGCGGCGGTGTCCTCGAGCTGGAAGGACGAGCACTCCGCGACGATCGTCGCGGCCGGGTCGACCTGACCGACCAGGGTCGACAGCGCCGTGCCGACGTTCCCGCCCACCGCCACCGGAGCCCCGGCCACGCGGTGGATGTGGCCGATCCACTCCGCCGTGGTCGTCTTGCCGTTGGTGCCGGTCACCGCGATGAAGGGGTTCTCGAGCAGACGCCAGGCCAGCTCGAGCTCGCCGAGCACGGGAATGCCGCGCTCGCGGGCAGCTCGGACGAGCGGTGACTCCTGGGGCACTCCGGGGCTCTTGACCAGCACCTCGGCGCGCGAGACCAGCGTTGGGTCGGCGGCATCCAGATGAACTTCGACGCCATGAGCGCAAAGCCTTCCAGCCACCGCGGACAGCTTCTCGGCGCCGGCCGCGTCGGCGCCGATCACCGTCTCGCCGCGGCCGGCCAGCAGCGTGGCGATGCCCTCACCGGAGCGGGCCAGGCCGACCACCAGGAAGGGGCCGGCCGGCAGGGGCGGGCGGTGGGTCGGCATGCGGGCGCTCAGTGGACGGGCAGGCCGCGGATGCTGTGCTCATACAGCGTGAAGCCGAGCGCCCCGAACGCCGCCGCGACGATCCAGAAACGCAGGATGACCTTGGTCTCAGACCAGGCGTCCATGATGAAGTGATGGTGGATCGGGGCCATCTTGAACACGCGGCGGTGGAACACCCGGAAGGAGAAGACCTGGATGATCACCGACAGGGTCTCGATGACGAACAGGCCGCCGATGATGATCAGCAGCACCTCGGTGTTGGTCATGATCGCCAGCGCGGCGATCCCCCCGCCGAGCGCCAGTGACCCGGTGTCGCCCATGAACACGCTGGCCGGGAAGCTGTTGAACCAGAGAAAGCCGATGCAGGCCCCGCACAGGCAGCCGGCGGCGAGCTCGAGGTCGTGGTAGCCGAGCGTGATGAAGGTGATGCCGATGTAGGCCAGGTAGGCGATGGCACAGCAGCCCGCGGCCAGTCCGTCGAGGCCGTCGGTCAGGTTCACCGCGTTGCCGGTGCCCGACACCACCAGGTAGACGAAGACGATGAAGAAGGGTCCGAAGTCGATGTGGGCGTCGAGGGGTCGCAGCGACACCGAGGTCGACACGTGGGCCCAGTGCACGGCGATGAACCACACGAGGACGGAGATGGCGATCATCCCGGCCATCTTGGTGCGCGCGCGCAGACCCAGGGATCGGCGCCGCGACGCCTTGGTGTAGTCGTCGGCGAACCCGAGCAGCCCACAGCCCACCACGGCGGCGAACACCCCCAGCGACCTGGCGTCACGGGTGGAGAGGCAGATGTAGGGGATCGCGAAGGAGGTGATGATCACGATCCCGCCCATGATCGGCGTGCCCTTCTTGGCCGCATGGTGGGTGATCTCCTCCTGGATGCTCTGCCCGAAGGAGCGGTTGCGCAGGAAGTCGATGAACTTGGGGCTGAGGAACAGGCACATCAGCAGGCTCGCCGCGGACGAGATCAGCACCAGGCCGGCCTGGGAGCGGATGAGGGGGCCGCCGGTCGCCGCGATGTCGAAGACCCGGTTCATGCGCTGACCAGGGCCTGGCAGATCTGCGCCAGGCGCACGCCGTTGGACGCCTTGACCAGCACGACGTCACCGTCTCGGAGCAGGTCGCGCACGATCTCGGTCGCCGCCTCAGCGTCGGGCGCGTGGTGGGACCGACCGCCGAAGGTCTCGCCCATCACCCGGGCCCGGGGCCCGACGGTGATCAGCACGTCCGCGCGGTCGGCGGCGTAGGCGCCGATCTCGCGGTGGAAGTCGAGCTCCAGCGGCCCGAGTTCGAGCATGTCGCCCAGCACCGCGATGCGGTGAGCGGGACGACCCACGGCGTCCAGCTCGTCGAGGGCGGCGCGCATCGACATCGGGTTGGCGTTGTAGGCGTCATCGAGCAGCGTCACCCCGCCGGGCAGCTCGACGTGCTGCCCGCGACCGGCGGACAGACGCAGCTCCACGCGGCCGGCCGGCCGGACACCCACCGCCTGGGCCGCCGCCACGGCGGCGAGCAGATTGGCGCGCAGGTGAGCCTGGGTGAAGTCGACCTCGAGCGAGATCCGCTCGCCGCCCGCGTCGATCTCGACCGAATCGGGCGTTCCGCCCACCAGCGTCACCGCACCGCCGGGTCCGAAGGTGACGGTGTGCAGGTCGTCGCGCAGGTGCGGCGCCAGCAGCGGCTCTCCGGCCGGCAGCACCGCCGTCGCGCCGGGCGCGAGCGCCGCGATCAGCTCGGCCTTGGCCGCGGCGATCGCCTCGACGCTTCCCAGCAGCTCGAGGTGCACCGGTCCGACCGAGACGATCACCCCGACGTCGGGCTCGGCGATGGCGGCCAGCTCGGCGATCTGGCCCGGACCGCGCATGCCCATCTCCAGCACCAGCACCTCGGTGCCGGCGGGTGCTCCCAGCAGCTCCAGCGGCAGGCCGATCTCGGTGTTGAAGTTCGCCCGCGACGCGACGGTGCGCCGCTGGGACTCCAGCACCCCGAGCAGCAGATCCTTGGTGGAGGTCTTGCCCGTCGAGCCGGTCACCGCGATCACCCGGGCGCCGCCGGCGCCGAGCTCGCGCCGCCAGGCGGTGGCCAGGCGCTGGAGCGCCGCCAGCGGCTCCGGGGCGGACAGCAGGGCCGCCCCGCCGCCGTTGCTGACCCCATGGTCCGCAACGGCGCCAGCCCGTTCGGGGTCGGTCAGCACCCCCCAGGCGCCCGCCTCCAGGGCCTGGCGGGCATGGTCACCACCGTGGGTCCGCTCGCCCGGGAGGCCGACGAACAGCACTCCGGGACCCGCGTCGCGGGAGTCGATCGACACGCGGTCGGGCCCGTGTTGATCCGACCTCCTCGCGAGCAGGTCGGCGCCCGCGTGGAGCGCCACCTGCCGGGCATCCCAGTCCAGCATCAGCGGGCCAATCTACCCGCGGGGGTGGACGGTCGACAGCGCCTCGCGCGCCACCGTCACGTCGTCGAAGGCGAGCTTGTGACCGCCGGCGAACTCCTGGCCCTGCTCATGTCCCTTCCCGGCGATGACCACCACGTCCCCGGGCCGGGCCGCGGCGAGCGCGACCCCGATCGCCTCACGCCGGTCGACGCGGCTGTCCACGGGACGATCGATGCCGGTGAGGATCTCGGCGATGATCGCCTCGGGATCCTCTGAGCGCGGGTTGTCGGAGGTGACCATCACGTGGTCGGCCAGGCGGGCGGCGATCTCCCCCATCAGCGGGCGCTTGGTGCGGTCGCGGTCCCCGCCGCAGCCGAACACCACGTGTAGGCTCCCGTCGGTGAGGGGCCGCGCCGCCGCCAGCACGTTCTCCAGCGAGTCCGGGGTGTGGGCATAGTCGACCAGCACGGCGAAGGGCTGTCCGGCGTCGACGCTCTCAAAGCGCCCGGGCACCTGCCCGGCCGAGGCCAGCGCGGCCGCAGCGGTGTGGATCGACACGCCCGACTCGAGCGCCGCGGCCAGGGCGCCGAGCACGTTGTACACGTTGAAGCGCCCGGTCAGCGGCGAGTGCAGGCGGTGCTCACCGGCCCGGGACAGGAGCGTGAAGTCCGAGCCGGACAGTCCGGTGCGCACATCCGTCGCGCGATAGTGGGCCCGCGGGTCCTCGAGCGCGAAGCTGATGGCGCCGAACTCAGCGGCCAGCCGGGCACCGTAGGGGTCGTCGACGTTGACGATCTGGGTGCCGGGCTGATGCTCGGCGAAGAGCCGGCGCTTGGCGAGGAAGTAGTCCTCCATGGTGGGATGGAAGTCGAGGTGGTCCTGGGTCAGGTTGGTGAACACGGCCACGTCGAAGTGGATGGCGTCGACGCGGTGCAGCTCCAGCGCGTGGGAGGAGACCTCCATCACCGCGGCAGCGTCGCCGCCGTCGACCATCTCCCGGAACACCCGTTGCAGCTCGATCGCCTCGGGCGTGGTGCGCGCCACCGCGTGCTCGGTCCCGCCGATGATCGACGTCACGGTGCCCAGCAGCCCGGCCTGGCGACCGGCCGCCTCGAGCAGGGCGCGGATCAGGTAGGCGGTGGTTGTCTTGCCGTTGGTGCCGGTGACGCCGGTGACGGCCAACTCGGCGGTAGGGTCGGCGTGGAAGCTCGCCGCGGCGGGGGCCATCGCCGCGCGGACGTCGGGGACCTCGACCTGGGGCAGCGCGACGCCGGGCAGGTGATGGTCGACGACGAGGGCGGCGGCGCCGGCCTGGGCGGCCGCGGGCGCATAGTCGTGACCGTCGCGGCTGAAGCCGGGGACGCAGAAGAACAACGAGCCCGGCTGGACCTGGCGATTGTCGAAGTCCAGCCGGCTGATCTCGACGCCCGCCACGGCCGCCGGCGCGGACGGGAGGATCACGCCCAATCTCATCGGGGCGACGTTAGTGGATCGATCCGGCGGAGCCACCGCGGAGACGGTGGTGCGCGGTGCGGGAGGGGCTCACGGCGTCGTCGTCGCGGTGGCGGAGGTGTAGGCGGTGGCCGGGCACGGGCTCGGGCAGGGGTTGATGCCGAAATGGGGGACCGCCCAGCCGACGATCTTCTGGAAGGCGGTGCCGGCCACGGTGCCGCCGTAGCCGTTGGGGACGTTCATGTCGAGCACGTAGACCAGCAGCTTGGGGTCCTTCGCCGGCACCATGCCGACGAACGAGGCGTCGTACAGGCTGTTGGAGTACTTGCCGTTGACCTCCACCTGAGCCGTGCCGGTCTTGCCGGCCAGGTCATAGCCGGGGATCTGCGCACCTGAGGCCGTACCGCCGTCGGCGAAGACCCCGCGCATCATGGTTCGCAGCTCGGACGCGACCTGTGCGCTCATCACGCGCGTCCCGGCGGCCTTGTGCTCGGGCTTGCCGTTGATCGAGTAGATGATCTGCGGGGTGCGCAGGATGCCCCCGTCGGCGATGGCGTCATAGAACTGCACCATCTGCATCGGGGTGACCTCCTCACCCTGGCCGAAGGGCTCGTTGTACATCGTCGCGCCCGAGTAGTCCTTCAGCGGCATGACCACGCCGTAGGACTCACCGTTAAGGGCGACGCCGGTGGGCTTGCCGAAGCCGAAGCGGCGCATCCAGTAGTTGAGGCGGGCCGAACCCGGGAACAGGCCGTCCTTGGGGGAGGTGTCACGCTGGGCGATCAGGTCGGCGCCGATGTTCGAGGAGTACTTGAGCACCTGGGACACCGTGTACTGGACGTCACCGTGGCTCTCGGCGTCGGAGATGCAGGTGGTGGTGTAGGGAATCGACAGACACGATGGCTCGTTGATCTCGGTGCTGGGGGTAATCGAGCCGTCCATCAGGCCTCCGGCGATGGTCACCGCCTTGAACGTCGAGCCGGGCTCATAGGACAGGTCCACCGACTCGTCCTCGGTGTTGGCGAGCGGCGTGGCATGGATGTCATTGGCGTTGGCGAAGGGGTAGTTCGCGTCCGCGAGGATCTGGCCGGTCTGGGGGTCGACGGCGATTGCGGTGGCGGACGTGCCGCCATATTGGGCGTGCATCGCGGCCAGTGCCTTCTCGACCTCCTGCTGGAGGGGGATCGACAGGGTGAGGGCGACCTTGTCGCCGGGCGCCATCGTCTTGGTCTGGGTGACGCCGATGGCCTGCTGGGTGCCGTCCTCGACGATGCGGGTGAGGCCGGCGTGGCCCTTGAGTTTGCGGTTAAGCACGTACTCGACGCCCGCGGCGCCGACGCCGTCGGAGTTGACCCATCCCAGTACCTGAGAGGCCGTGTCACCCAGCGGATAGATGCGCTGCTCCACGGGGTGCGTGCTGGCGTCGATGCCGTTGATGCGCAGCGCCGTGATCTTCGTGGCATTCGACGCGGGCACGTCGTAGGCCACCGGCACGAAGCCGGTGTTGGGCTTGGTCAGGTCGGCCAGGACCTTGGCGGCGCTCATGCCGAGCAGCGGCGCGAGCTGGGTGGCGGCCTGGTGCGGGTGGGCGATCAGGTACGGGTCTGCGACGACCTCCTGGGCGGCCTCGCTGAGGGCGAGCACCTGGCCGGTGCGATCGGTGATCTCGCCGCGCACCGCCGGGATGACCTTGTCGTTGACCTCCTGGGCGGCGGCGAACTTCTGCAACGACCCGCCCTGGAACAGGCCCAGGTCGGTCGCCCGCAGCGCGGCGATCGCGAGCAGCAACAGGAACGCCCCGAACAGCAGGCCGATACGACGGTCGATCGCGTGCATGCTCAGTTGCCGAGACTGCCGGTCGCGCCGGACGTCGTGCCCGCCGCGGCGCCGGCCAGGCCGCTGCCACCGGTGCTGGCGGGGGTCCCGCTGGT
>CAZZVR010000159.1:0-9309 GCA_964657595.1 Burkholderia sp. PAMC 26561
TGACCGCGGGCAGCGGCATCACCCATTCCGAACGGTTCGAGCGCGCGCGCGCCGCCACCGAGCACGGCCGCTCCGATGGCGCCGGTGGTGATCAGCATTGATCTGAGATTGGGCATGGGTGTCTCCTGGGTGGGGGTTGGGGGACGATGCACAGCGTGGACCCCGGGGCTGGGGTCGGGCCGAGAGCGAGCTGAGAATTCCGTGAGAGCAAGAACTCCCCACGCCCGCCTCTCAGGAACTTCTCAGCCTGTTCTTCAATGATCAGTCGATGCCCGCACCCGTGATGCCAGGCCCGGAGGCCCCCAGTTCGGCCACGACCGTGAGGGTGCTCGTCGTCGACGACGAGCCGAACATCCGCGACCTCATCTCGATGGCGCTGCGGTATCAGGGCTTCGCGGTCGGGACCGCGTCCAACGGTCGCGAAGCGCTCGCGTCGGTGACCGAGTTCCGGCCCCACCTGATGATCCTCGACATCATGCTGCCCGACATCGACGGCTTCGACATCGCCGAGCGCGTCAACGCCCTGCGGTTCGACATCCCGATCATCTTCCTCACCGCCCGCGACACGACCGAGGACAAGATCCGGGGTCTGACCACGGGCGGGGACGACTACATCACCAAGCCCTTCAGTCTCGAGGAGCTCGTCGCACGGATCCGCAATATCCTGCGCCGCGCCGGGAACACCGCGAACGACACGACGCTGCTGCGCTTCTCGGACCTGGAACTCGACGAGGAGACCCACGAGGTGATGCGTGCTGGCCAGCTCGTCGAGTTGACGGCGACCGAATACCGCCTCCTGCGCCACCTGATGCTCAACCCACGGCGCGTGCTGACGCGCGCCCAGCTGCTCGACCACGTCTGGAACTACGACTTTGACGGGGACGCACGGGTGCTCGAGACCTACGTCAGCTACCTGCGCAAGAAGCTCGACCACCTCGGCCCGTCGCTCATCCACACCGTGCGTGGGGTCGGCTACGCGTTGCGTGAACCGCGGACCTGATGGGGTCGCTCCGGACCCGGCTGGTCGTCGGGCTCGTGCTGTTGACCGCAACCGGGCTGGCGGTGGTCGGTGCGATCACCTACGCAGCCGAGCGCTCGTTCCTCCTTAACCGGGTCGATCAGCAGCTCCGCAGCTCGATCAATGCGGTCTCGATCGCCCTCGACGACCGCGGCTTCTCGGTCGGGGACGCCAACACCAAGGGCGCACCGGACGGCGGGGGTGGGCGCGGCCCCGACGGCCACGGGGGCGACCGGACGATCACCACGGACCTGCCCCCGGGTACCTACGGTCAGCGTCGCACCAACGCCGGGGCCGTCGTCGGGCACACCGCCTTCTCCTACGGCGAGAAGGCGCTCCCGACGCCGCGGCTGCCCGTAAGGCTTCCGCTCAACAGGATCGTTAGCGTCGGCGCGGTCGGCTCATCGGCGGTGCAGTACCGGGTGCTCGCCGAGCGCGAGAGCGACCGGTCAGCCATCACGGTCGTGGCGGTTCCGCTGACCGACGTCAGCTCGACCCTCGATCGCCTGCTCGGCATCGAGGGGATCGTCATCGGCGTGGTCGTGGTCGCGCTCGGCCTGCTCGCCCTGCTCGTCGTCGCCGTCGGCCTGCGTCCCTTGGACCGCATCGCCCGCGGCGCCGGTGCCATCGCCGCCGGTGATCTCGCCCATCGCGTGGAGCCGGCGACCCCACGCACGGAGGTCGGCCGGCTCGGCATCGCCCTCAACACGATGCTCGACCGGCTCCAGGACGCTTTCCAGGCCCGTGAGCGCAGCGAGGACCGCCTGCGTCAGTTCCTCGCGGACGCCTCACACGAGCTGCGCACGCCACTGGCCTCGATCCGGGGGTACGCGGAGGTGTTCCGGCTGGGGGCGGCGACCGAACCGGACGACCTCGCCACCGCCATGCGACGGATCGAGGACGAAGCGGCGCGCATGGGGGTGCTCGTCGAGGACCTGCTCGCCCTGGCCCGACTCGACGCCGTCCGCGAGCCGGTGCGCGAAGCGGTCGAGCTGTCGCTGGTGGTGGCCGAGGCGGTCGACGCCGCCCGGGTCGTCGCCAAGGATCGACCGATCAGCCTGCACGGAGATCCGTCCGTCAGCGTGCAGGGTGACCGGCTCGAGCTGCGCCGGGCGATCGACAACCTGATGCGCAACGCCCTGACCCACACGCCGGCGGACGCGGCCATCGAGGTCACGGTCAGACGCGGTGGCGACGGGGCGGAGGTGGAGATTCGCGACCACGGCCCCGGCCTGCCCGCGGGGGACCCGGCCGAGCTGTTCGAGCGCTTCTCGCGCCCGGCGGTCGGCCGCAGCCGCGGCAAGGGCGGCGCTGGGCTGGGCCTAGCGATCGTGGCGGCGACCGTCGCCCGCCACGACGGGACCGTGGTGGCCGAGAACGCCCCCGGCGGGGGCGCGCGCTTCATCATGCGCCTTCCCGGCGACCCGCGCTGACCCCCCGGACGTCGCGGACGTAGTGGACGCCACGGACGTCTCAGGGAACTCACAAAGCTCCCAGCGTCCTCACAGCGTAGTCCGCCAGATTGCCGCCGGTGAGAACACATACAGCACTTATCTTCATCGACAGGACTTCCTTCGGGGCTGCCCTGGCCCTTGCCGCCCTCGCCGTCTCCGCGTGGCTACCCAACTGGGCCCGACGGCGCTCACGAGCCGACCACGAACCGGCCCCGAGCCTCATCTTCACCGCGGCGGCCACGGCCGGGGCGGCGATGGTGTTGCACCTCATCCTGGTCGCGAGCCTGCCTCACGCCGACGGGCTCGCCGAGGCCGCCAGCGCCACGCTGGCGGCCGGCATCATCGGGCTGGCGCTCATCGCCCGCCGCCGGGCCCGGCCCGGGTCGGATCGCAGCGTCAGCGCCGCGAACGCACCGTCGCTCGCCTTCCCGAACTACACCCAGATCTCGAGCCGGATCTCCGTGCCGGTGTGGCAGTCGATGCGCGTCGGCAGCCTGCTCGGGGGCCTCGGCGTCGTCGCGCTGCTCGTCCTCGCCCCGCCCACCGGGCTGTTCGTGATGTGGCGCGTGGTGATCCCCTCGCTCCCGGCCCTGTTCCTAATCGCCCCCGGCCTGTGGCGGAACCTGTGTCCGCTCGCCGCGGCCAACCAGGCTCCGCGCGCACTCGGGATCACTCGGGCGCTGACGCCGCCCGCCTGGCTGAAGGAGTACGGCTACGTCATCGCCTTCAGCCTGTTCGTGCTGTTCGTCGAGCTGCGACGACTCGGCCTCGATCAGAGCGGGATCCCCAGCGCGCTGCTGCTCTTCGGCGCGATGGCCGCGGCGTTTACCGGGGGGATCTTCCTCAAGGGCAAAGCAGGCTGGTGCTCCTCCATCTGCCCGCTGCTGCCGGTCCAGCGCATCTACGGTCAGACACCGCTGGTGATGATCGCCAACGCGCACTGCCAGCCCTGCGTCGGGTGTGCCAAGCACTGCTACGACTTCAACCCCAGGGCGGCGTACCTCTCGGACCTCAACGACCCGGACGCATACTGGGGCGGCTACCGGCGCCTGTTCGTCGGCGCCTTCCCGGGACTCGTGCTCAGCTTCTTCGTGATCCCGCGCAGCCATGCCCTCGCCGGCCTGCTGACCGGCCTGCTGTTCATGGCCGTCAGCGTGGCGCTGTTCACGCTCGTCTCGACTTTCTGGAAGACGAGCTCCCACAACGTGACGGCGCTGTTCGGGGCGCTGGCCTTCGTCATCTTCTACTGGTTCGCTGGTGCCTTCGGCCCAATGGAGCTGACCTGGTTGATCCGCAGCGTGGCAATCCTGTTGGCGGTCACCTGGCTCGTGCGGACCACTCAGAAGGAGCGGGGCTTCCATCAGCGCGCCGGTTCTGGCGGCGCCGGGAGCGCCGCCGTCGCGGACAGCGATGTCCCATCCGCAGGCGCCGGGTCCCTCGGCCCGGCGGGCGCGGCCGCCGTCGGCGCTGCGCTGGTCTCCTTCGCCGACGGCACGGCGCTGACCCCGGACCCCGGCATGTCGCTGCTCGAGCTGGCCGAGGCCCATCGGATGCCGATCGAGACGGGCTGTCGCATGGGCATCTGCGGCGCTGATCCCGTGGCGATCACCGACGGCATGGCGTGCACGAGTCCGATCGGCGAGGACGAGCGGGCCACCCTCGACCGTCTCGGCCTCGGTCCCAACACGCGCCTGGCCTGCTGCGTCCGGGTCAACGGACCCGTGCGGGTGTCGCTCGAGCCGGAGGCCGGCGGCTCTGCCACGGTCGCGGGCTTCCCGTTCGATCCCGCCGTTCGGCGTGTGGTCATCATCGGCAACGGGATTGCCGGGGTGACCGTCGCCGACCAGCTGCGCCGCCGCCATCCCGAGGTGAGCATCGACCTCGTCGCCGCCGAGCCCCACCACCTCTACAACCGCATGGGCATCGCCCGCCTCATCTACGGGCGGTCGGGGATGGCAGGCCTGTATCTCAACCCGGAGGACTTTTACGAGCAGCGGCGCATCAGCACCTGGCTGAACACCCGCGCGGTGGCCATCGATCGCGCCGCCCAGAGCATCCGCCTCGGCACCGGTGAGGTGCTCAACTATGACCGGCTGGTCCTGGCCACCGGATCGGACGCCGCCGTCCCCGCGGTCGACGGATTCGGGGTCACGGGCACCGGGGTACTGCGCTCCGCTGACGACGCCATGAGCCTGCGGGCGCTCGCCCAGTCCCCAGGCGTCGACTCCGCCGTGATCGCCGGTGGCGGCCTGCTCGGGCTCGAGGCCGCCTCTGCGCTCGGCAAGCTCGGCCTGCGCACGACCGTGCTGGAGCGCTCCGAGCGGCTGCTGCGTCGCCAACTCGACACTCGCGCCGCGGAGATCCTCCAGGGCCGGCTCGAGGGCATGGGCATCACGGTCCGTACCCGGGCCGAGGTGCGCGCCGCGGTCGGCGAGCGCCGCCTCGAGCAGGTCACGCTCGCCGACGGCCACCGTCTCGGTGCCCAGATCCTGCTCCTGGCCGCCGGCATCCGGCCGCGCACCGCCCTGGCTCGCCGTGCGCAGCTGGAGGTCAACCGGGGCATTCTCGTCGACGCCCGGATGTGCACGAGCGACCGGCGGATCTTCGCGGTCGGCGACGCCGCCGAGTTCGTGGGCGAGGTCCCAGGTCTGTGGGCCACCGCCACTGCTCAGGCCGAGGTCGCGGCCGAGAACATCGCCGGCGGGGATCGCGCCTACCGTCCGAGCGCACCGGTCACCGCCCTGAAGGTGGCCGGCATCGATCTCGTCTCGATCGGGCGCGCCGCCGGCCCCGGCGACGTGGTCGTCGTCGCCGACGGAGCCGCCGGGGCGGCCGTGGCCCACGGGGCCGATGGGGCTGCCGCGGCCGACAGCTACGTCAAGCTCGTCATCGACGCCGACGGCCGGCCTGTCGGGGCGATCCTGCTCGATGCCGACGCTGAGGTGGCCGCTGCGGTCCGTACGGCGGTGGGCCGCGACGTGGACCTCGGCGACCGGCTCGACGCCCTGCGCGCCGGCGACTGGGGTGCGCTGGCGGCCCCGCCCCTTGCGCCGTCACGAGCCCCCGTCATGGCCATGGTCAACGCCCGCTGAGGCGCCGGCGCGCCCCGCCCCGCCGCGCCCCGCCGCGATCAGGCGCGCTGGCTGCGCCGGCCCGCACGAGCTCGGTGAGCGCTAGGCGCCTGATCCTGCTCGGTGAGCCGGTCGGCGCTCGACGCGTTGATTCAGGCGCAGGTGACCAAACCGCTCAAGGACCTCCAGGACCGCTGTACGGTCTGAGACGTGGCGGACGACCGACAGGTCGTAGGCCACGAACACGTAGGCAGGCGCTTGCCCCGGGCGTCGGTTCGCCGGGCGCTGTCCGCACGCCACGGACCTCTGTCGCAGCGTCGAGCCGCAGCTCACCAGCTACCCGGCGGCCACCTGGCCGCCTGTCACCACCCCCAGAACGTCGGCGCCGAGGATCTCGCCGCGGCCACGCGCTCGGAGCTGAGTCAGACGAGGTTGGCGACCGAAGCACCTCCAGAGGCGTCGATCCTGTCCCTCACTGCGGGTGCGTCTGGCGGCGTCCTGAAGCCTTAGACGCTCTGGACCAGGCGTCAGCTGATCGAGCTGAGCGGCATCTCACGCGATGGTGAGATCGCGCTGGCGCCCCGTGGCATTGCATTGACCATAACCTCGCGCAACGCCCGGCCAGGCAGAGCATCACCGTCCGTGAACACCCACGCCGCGAGGCGGCATCAGCCGGCCCTGCGCGACTTCCTCCTCGCCGGCCACCGCTCCGCCGAGCCCGCGCATGCGCATGCTCGGGCGGCGGTGCTCGCGCCGAACTCGGCCTGGAGCCGCTGCTCGATCTGCGCCTGGGCGAGGCGTCAGGCGCCGGGCTGGCGCTCCCGCTGATCGGATCAGCCGACGCCATCCACGCCGGCCTGGCCAGCTTTGACGTCGCCGGCGTCGACCGAGCCGAGGTCGACCGGACCCGCGTCGACGGCGACACCCGCCGACCCGAAGCGGCGCCTGAGGTGAGTGATCGCGGAGGTGCTGTAGATCTCGGTCGCCGGATGCCCAGTACGACGGCGCGCCAGCTGATGGATCACATCCGCGGCGACCAGCACCGCCAGGGAGACCGTGGACCATAGGCCGAGCACCAGCAACGGGTGCCCCAGATCGTTCCCGCCGTAGTAGATGACGTCCCGCACCCCTCGCACGATCGCGTTATTGGGCAGCCAGGGGGCGATCTGGCGAAAGACCACGGGGAGGAACGTGACCGGAACCGACCCGCCCGAGACGGCATTGCCGGTGAAGATGAAGGCGAGCGCCACCAGCGCGGTGCCGGCCAGCCCGATCACCGCCTGACAGGCCGTGGCGAACAGCACGAACGCAGACGCCCCGAGGAACCCGATCCCGATCAGCGCGGCGCCGTTGCCGGGGAGCGCTCCGAAGATCGTGTCCATGACCAGCGTGCCCGCCAGCGCCGCCAGCAGCGCGAAGAACACCGCCGCGCCCACCCGCCACCACAGCCGGAGGCGCGCACCCACGAGGAACAGGCCGACGCTGCCGATCACGCTTGGGATGAGCAGCCCGAGCTCGAACACGAAACTGCCGAGTCCCGCCTTGTCCCCGACGGTCAGCGGCGCGACGTCCACGCTGGTGACCTTGCGTCCCAGCTGACTCGAGGCCGCGGTGAGCGCCCGGGTGATCGCAGTGGACCCCAGGCTGCCCTGCGCGCCGGCCGTCACGATCGTGTTGGGCCCGGTGGCCGCCACCACGAGCGCCGCCGAGGTGGACTGGTTCCGGACGCTGCGGGTCGCCGCGCTCGCGCTCGGCTGACTCACCAGCACGAACCCGCCGGGCGACGCCGTGTCGAGACCGGCCGCCAGCTTGGCCTGCACCGCCGGTGATGCGACCACGGCGATGCGCACGTCATGGGGCCGAGGATCGTGGTCGGCGTACCCGACGGAGAGGGTGAGGATGAGACCCAGCACGGCGGCGAGGCCGGCGATGAGGAACACCCGCCGCGGGCTGGGCGGGCTCGGAGCTGAGGTGGGAGCGGTCTCCGACATAACGGTCACGCTATCACAATTATTCAACACGTTCACAAAATATGTTGACTCAACGTGCTGGACGTGACATATTGACCGGGTGACGCCCCCACCTCCGCTCCCCTCGGGCTCCTCCGGCGCCTCGGGCTCCTCCGCCCCCCCCGGCCCCGGAGCCCGGCAGCGCAGCGGCCGGCGCCCCGGCAACACCGAGTCGCGACGCACGATCCTGGACACCGCCCGGGTGGCGTTCGGCGCCAACGGCTACGCCGGCACCTCACTGCGCGGGGTAGCTCGGGAGGCCGGCGTCGACCCCTCGCTCATCGTCCACTTCTTCGGCTCCAAGGCCGGGCTGTTCGCCGCCGCGGTCGAGGCGACGTTCGACCCGGGCCTGCTCACCCGCGGCATCACCGAGACCGAGCCTGAGGCGATCGGCACTTTCATCGCCTCCAGGTTCCTCGCCAACTGGAAGCAGGACGAGCGCCGCTTCCCCCTCATCTCGCTGATCAGCGCCGCACTGACCGATGAGACCGCGGCAGCCGTGCTCCGCCAGTTCATCACCGCCAACTTCAGCCTGCCGATGGTCCGGCGGGCGGGTTCTGACCAGCCCGAGCTGCGCGCCGCGCTGCTGTCCTCCCAGCTCATGGGGTTCGGTCTGGCGCGCTACGGACTCGCCTTCGACGCGCTGGTGGAGGCCACTGACGGGGAGCTGACCGACTGGCTGGCCGAGACGGTGCAGCGGACCTGTACGGGCCCGTTGCCCGGAGCCCCCGCGTGAGCCGGCATCCGCCACTGATCGACCAGGCCCCCTGAGGTCTCCTGGGCGCGGCCAGCGCCGCGCTTCTTCGCCGCATCATCTTTGGCCGAGTTGGGCGAGGACACGCGCTCCGCGGTTGGCTACGACTGACCCGGACAGCCCGAGAGTCTGGGCGATGGTCGCCATGTCCTCCCCCGCGAGGCGCATGGTCAGGATCGCGTAGTCGGCGGGATCGAGCCGGGATGCGGCGAGGTTGAGAAGCCTCGGTGAGATGGCGGATGGGGTCCGCCGTCCGTCCGCCGCGTTCTCGATCGCGTCGAACAGCGCCCCTGGAGTATCGGACTTGCTGACCACCGCGTCGGCTCCCGCGAAGAACGCGGCGACGACGAGATCCTCGACTCGGTCGGCTGAATAGTCCACGATGTGCAGACCCGGCAGCTGCTGACGTAAGCGCAGCAGACGCGGCAGTCCGCGCCCACCGGCCTGGCAGAGGTCGAGCACGACCACATCCGGACGGGCCTGAGCGAGCATCGCCATCAGTGCGGGCTCGTTCGATGCCGCGCCTACCGCGCTGAGATTCGGGCGAGCTCCGAGCATGACGCTGAGGCCCGCGCGGACCGCGGCATGCTCGTCAAAGTAAGCGACCTGAACCACCATGGCCTCCATCGACGAACGGGCTCATCCGTATCGGATCGTGCTGTGGACGGATCGGCGACGTGTGAACGATATGGGTACGCAGGTGCCGCCACGTCACCCGCCAGCGAGCAGGAACCGGCGGTCGGAAGCGGGACACCCCACCTCCGGATGCGTCACGCCGAGCGCCACCCCAGGAGAAGCCTGTGGTGGCACGGACACGCCCGCGGGCGCCGGTGTCGCGCGATGGTCCGTGCGTGACACCGGCGCGGTTGGAGGCCGATTCAGCCGATTGATGGGCAATGCTCATGACGGTGTCGTTTCCACTCCGCCTGGCGATCGGGGCGTGGGGGGCCCTCAGTGCATGGCGCCGACGAGCGGCTCGGCGCGGGCGACGGGCTCGGCGACG